>JBNJDM010000006.1:0-43357 GCA_051744925.1 Thermodesulfobacteriota bacterium
AGGTATTGGAAAGCCTGAACAGCTCAAAGAAAATCTGTCCGGTTTATGGTCAAGACGTATAGATCATACAAACCGCCTTGTTTACGCAGTTGATAATAAATACCTCACTATTATTTCCTGCAGATTTCATTATTAAAATAAAAATCAGAAAAATTTTTTGACTGTCTCTCCTCTGCTTAAATAAACATACAAATATAATGAAATATCAGACAATTACATTCCCAAGCAGGAGCTTGGGAACGAGCCCGGTCGCCGGATACCAGTCATGCTTTCCAGGCTCCCAAGCTCCCGCTTGGGAGCCTGGAGTTTCCAAATCAAACCTTCCGCTTAAAAGACTTTTCAATAAAATCCCAGTCAATTTTTATCCAGACAGGTCTTCCGTGGGGACATCTTGAAGGATTTTCACACTTATCAAGGTCAGAAAAAAGTGCGTTTATCTCCTTTATATCAAGCTTTTGGTTAGATCTTACTGAACCGTGGCAGGCTATTAAAGCAACAGCATCAGAAATAAATTTTGAAATTTCATGTGACGGAGAAAGTTCAGCAGCCATGGAGGCAAGATCCTTTATTATATGAGTAAAATCAAAGGATGAGAGAATAAGAGGCACAGCCTGAACAGCAAAGCTGTTTCCTCCGTAATGTGAGATTTCAAGACCGAATTTTTTAAACTCATCTGTCATTTCAAGGAGTTTGGCAGCTTCAATATTTCCGGTTTCTATGACCTGGGGAATTAAAAGCTGCTGAGAAGGAGCGTTCAGGCTTTTGTAAGAATTAAGAAGATTTTCGTATCGTATGCGTTCATGTGCTGCATGCTGGTCTATTAAAATCATTGCATCAGCAGATTCACATATTATGTATGAATTTTTTATCTGACCGATTATATTAAGTGATTTATAAAATGAAGAATCATATTCTTTAAAAAAATTATTTTTATTTATAAAATCTGATGTTTTTTCTTTATCTTCTTTGTTTTCTGAAAATGAGAATCTGTTTTGAATATTTTCTTCTTTGAATACTTTATCTTCAGAAAAAACTTTTCTTTTTTCAGGAGCAGAATTTTTTGTAAAAGGCTCTTTATAATCAGAAACCTGAGATTTAGAAACAGGCCTGAATTTTATATCAGAAGATTTTTTAAAAGACTCTTCCCTTGCAGGAAGGTCTCTTTTCCATTTTTTTGAATCTTCAGCCGCCAGAGCCTGTGCAACCCCTCGTTTTACCGCAGCCATTACTAATCTGGGTTCGGCAAACCTTACTTCATGCTTTGTCGGATGAACATTTACATCTACTTTATCAAATGGAAGGTTTATAAAAAGAACACATCCAGGATACCTGCCCTTCATTATTCTTCCTTCATAACCTTCAAATACCGAGTAAATAAGTGCCCTGTCTTTTATATATCTGTTGTTTACAAAAATATAAATTTTGGAAGAACTGCTTCGTGTTATATCAGGAGATCCTGCAAAGCCTAAAACCTCAACATCTTCATATTTTTGAGAAACAGGATAAATACTGTTTAAAAAATCCCTTCCCAAAACCTCTATAACCCTGTCTGCAAGCTTTCCCCCCGGCCATTTTTTTAAAACTTTGCTGTTATGTACAAGTTCAAAATATATATCAGGACTTCCAAGGGCAAGACATGCAACTGTTTCTGAAATATGACCCATTTCAGTGCTTACAGCTTTTAAAAATTTTCTTCTTGCTGGAGTATTAAAAAAAAGGTGGGATACTGTTATATCAGTTCCTGAAGGTGAGCCTGCCTCTTTTACATCAAGAAGCTTTCCACCTTTAATATTTATCAGGGTTCCTGAATTTTCGGTTTTAGTTCCTGTAAGAATTGTAAAATGTGAAACAGATGCAATGCTTGGAAGAGCTTCGCCCCGAAATCCCAGTGTTTGTATGGAAAAAAGATCGCCGGTCTCTTTAATCTTGCTTGTTGCGTATCTTTCAATCGATAAAAGCGCGTCGTCAGAAGTCATGCCTGCGCCGTTGTCATATACCCTGATTTTGTTTCTGCCGCCCTGCTCTATATCAATAACAATACGCCCGGATTTTGCGTCCACAGAGTTTTCTACCAGTTCCTTAACTACAGATGCAGGACGTTCAACAACTTCACCAGCAGCTATCTGGTTTGATAAATTTTCAGGAAGAATTCTGATCCGGGACATTATCTATCTTTACTGCTCTTGTTAAAAATTCTGCTTCAGACGGTGAAAGATCAAACCTCAGACATGCGTGCTGAACAAGGTCTGATCTTTTCTGATCTGAATCAGCCTCTAATTCCTGATGTATCCATTTTACAGCTCTTTTTAAAGCTTCGTTTTCAGGTATAGGCAAATCCATTTAAAGCACCGGCTTGTTTTTATGAAAATCTGTTTCACACTGGAAATTATACCCTGCCTTTAATATTTTACCCTCTTCAAATGCAGGAGCCATAAGCTGAAGCCCTACAGGAAGATTACCGCCTGCTGTTCCGCAGGGAATCGAAATTCCGGGGATACCTGCTAAATTTGCTGAAATAGTAAATATGTCAGACAAATACATTGTAAGCGGGTCATCATTTTTTTCTCCTATCTTAAAAGGAGGTTCAGGAGTTACAGGAGATAAAAGTATATCAGCTTTTTCAAAAGCCTTTTTAAAATCATCTGCAATAAGTGTTCTTACTTTCTGAGCCTGACCGTAATATGCATCATAATAACCTGCAGAAAGGGCATAAGTACCTACAATTATCCTTCTTTTAACCTCTGCACCAAATCCGCCTGATCTTGTTTCCTGATACATTTCAAGAAGATCCTCACTCTCTGACCTGAAGCCGAATCTGACTCCGTCATACCTTGCAAGGTTTGAGCTTGCCTCGGAAGGAGCTATTACATAATATGCAGGAACAGCGTATTTTGTGTGAGGAAGAGATACTTCAACTATTTCTGCACCAAGACTTTTGTATACTTCAAGAGATTTTTTTACTGAAGCAGAAACTTCGGGATCTATACCTTCTGCTTCTATATATTCTTTTATTATTCCTACTTTTACCCCTTTCATTCCTTTTTCAAGGTAAGAAGTATAATCTGGAGATGATTCAGGGTAAGAAGTTGAATCTTTTGGATCATGAAAAGCGATTGTATTCAATGCAATTGCAGCATCTTCCACAGTTTTTGTAAAAGGGCCGATCTGATCCAGTGAAGATGCAAAAGCAACAAGTCCGTATCTGGAAACTCTCCCATAAGAAGGCTTAAGACCTGTAACACCACAGTGAGAAGCAGGCTGCCTTATTGAACCGCCTGTATCAGAACCAAGGGACAATAAACACATATCAGATGCTACAGAGACTGCAGATCCGCCGCTTGATCCGCCGGGTATTCTTGAAGTGTCCCATGGATTTTTTGTAATTTTAAATGCTGAGTTTTCAGTTGAAGAACCCATTGCAAATTCATCCATATTAACCTTGCCTGTTATTACAGCTCCGTCTTTTTTAAGAGCCTCTACAACAGAAGCATTGTATGGAGGAACAAAATCTTTTAAAATCTTTGAAGCGCATGTGGTTTTTACGCCCTTTGTACAAATAAGATCTTTTACTGAAACAGGAATACCAAGCAAAGGGCTTGTTTCCCCTGAAGATATTCTTTTATCAGCTTCCTGTGCTGAGCGAAGCGCATCTTCCTGACAGATTGTTATATATGCATCAAGTTTTTTTTCGACATTATCTATTCTTGAAAAAACTGACTGTGTAAGTTCAACCGATGAGATCTCTTTTTTATCAAGTTTTTCTCTTGCTTCCGCAATTGAAAGCTCAAAAAGTTCCATTTTTTTCTCCGTATTATTACCTTGTAAGCTGCTGAATTTTTGTTGTTATGTAAAAAATAAATATCCCTGTACCAGGCTTAACCTTTTACAACCTTTGGAACAACAAACATCCCGTCATAATGGTCAGCTGAATTTTTTACAGCATTTTCACTACCCAGAGTTTCACCAGGTTCATCCTCCCTGAGCTGATTTACAAGAGATAATGACTGTGCAGTCGGATCCACATTTTCAGTATCAGCTTTTTTCAGTTCTGCTACATATGAAAGTATATCGTCTGTTTGTGATGCAAGCTTGTCCATCTCTTCTTCGTGAATCTCAAGTCTTGCGAGATGAGCTACATACAAAACCTCATCTTTTGAAATGGTCATTTTAAAAACTCCTGTTAATTAACATTTAAAACCAAACCGTTTATATTAAGCTTTTCAAGAAGCTTTTTTCGTATAGCTTCTGCTATACTCCTATCCTTTACTTTACCGACCCTTACTCTGTACCATTTAGTTCCGTCATCAGCCTCTCCTGATACACTGTATGCAGGAAAACCTTTTTTCTGTATTTTTTCAGCCAGAATTTTTGCGTCTTCCCTGTCTTTTAAAGCTGCAACCTGAACCGTATATGAAAACAATGCTTTTTCATCTGCCTGCTTTTCTTTCTTTTCTTCAGCTTCATCATTATCTTCTTTTTTTATAATCTTAGAAGAAAGTTCTGCATGCTTTTTTTCGTCTTTGTATAAAGGAACCTTTTCAGGCAGTTCTTTCTCATTTGTTATAAGCCCGCTTCCAAGTTGCGTATCTACTCCGCTTAAAAGTTCACGGTGAAAATCGACCCTTACTTTAACAGGATCTGTAATCTCTTTTCTGGTAATTTCGTGTTTAATATCATTTTCTTTATTAAACTCAAAATTAACCGGCGCTGTCCCCCTGCCTGTAAAAACACCAAGTACGAACATAACAACAGAATAAAAAGCTATTTCAGCCAGCCTGTTCGGCGGGAAAAGCCTGATTCGGTCGTTTTTTACAGGGGTATTACCCTTTTTTTTCTTTTTTACACGGGTATTTACAGCCATATCAAAGCTTATATTTTAGTTGCTGAACAAAAACTCTACTTTTCGGTCAATTACAATTTAGTTGCTGAACGAAAAGTTTAAGTATTCGCCCAATCAAAATTTACATTTTTTCAGGAGCACTTATTCCCAGCAGATTAAGTCCGTTTTTAACTGTCATTTTAACAGCTTTCACAAGATATAGTCTTGCCTGCATAAGCTCTTTATCATCTGTTAAAACCTTATGCATGTTGTAATACGAATGGAATGAACCTGCAAGCTCCATAAGATAATAAGTTATCTTGTGAGGCTGTTTCTCAACACCTGCGGCCATTACAGCCTCTTTATATTTCATAACCGATTTTATAAGCTCTGTTTCTTCTTTTTCCTGTAAAAGAGTTATATCACAGTCTTTTATAAGATTTTCAGATATATCAAACTCGTTTTCAGCCTTTTCTATTATACCTGCTATCCTTGCATGAACATACTGCACATAAAAAACCGGATTATCGCTTGATTTTTTTCTTGCAAGATCAAGATCAAAATCGAGCCCTGAATCATAGCTTCTCATTAAAAAATAAAACCTGGCAGCATCAACCCCTACTTCTTCCAAAACCTCTTTTAATGTGTCAAACTCCCCGGATCTTGTAGACATCTGAACCGGCTTTCCGCTTCTTAAAAGAGAAACAAGCTGAACTAAGATAACATGAAAATTATTGTTTTCATTTCCTGAAGCCTTTATGCTTGCATTAATTCTGTTTATATATCCGTGATGATCTGCTCCCCACACATCAATGAGTTCATCAAAACCTCTGCTGAACTTGTCCATGTGATATGCTATGTCAGATGCAAAATATGTTGTATCACCGTTTGAACGAACTACAACCCTGTCTTTTTCATCACCGAAATCTGAGGTCTTAAACCATTTGGCTCCGTTTTCTTCGTATATAAGCCCTTTTTTTTCAAAAGCTTTTATTGTTGAATCGACTTTTCCGGAATCATAAAGAGTCTTTTCGCTGAACCAGTTGTCATATTCAACCCTGAAGTCCTTAAGATCCTCTTTTATGCCCTCAAGGATAACCCCTGCAGCATATTCGGCACAAATACCTACAGCTTCTTCCTCTTTCATATCAAGAAGGGTTTTGTCGTATTTATTTAATATATCTTCGGAAATCTCTTTAATATAATCTCCCTGGTAATGATCATCCGGAAAATCTTTTTTATTTCCGGTTTTTTCAAGATATCTTAAATATACAGAACGTCCCAGAGTATTTATCTGACGGCCTGAATCGTTTATATAATACTCTCTTTTTACATTATAGCCGCATTTTTCAAGAACAGAAGCAACTGCATCACCTACAGCAGCTCCCCTGCCGTGACCTATATGAAGAGGGCCGGTTGGATTGGCGCTTACAAATTCAACCTGAACATTTATACCTTTTCCATAGTCAGATGACCCGAAATCATCTCCTTTTTCATAAACCTCTTTAAGCATAGGAGGAAAAGCCTGATTACTGATAAAAAAATTGATAAAGCCCGGACCTGCTATTTCTGTTTTATCAATAAAATCTTCATTTATCTGATTTGTTATTATTTCTGCTATTTTTACAGGTGAATTTTTTAAAACCTTTGCAGAAACCATTGCAATATTGGAAGCTATATCACCATGTGCTCTGACTTTAGTTTCTGAAACATCAAAAACAGGAATTTCAGAAGTTGCAAAAAGACCTTTTTCATATGCGCTTTTCCAGGCATTTTCAATAATCTGACGTACAAGAGACTTCATATCATCAACCCAAACTGATTTTTATTTAAATGAATGAAAAACTGTATTTTCAAACACCGACTATTTATAATTAAACTAAACAAAGGGAATTGCAATTTTTTGCATTTAAAAAAAAGCGGAGTATCAGGCCGCAATTCCCGGGCTCCCGGCAATAAAAATGGGGGCATAACCCCCACTGTAACAAGCAAAATTTTATTCAGAATTTAAAGATCAACATCAAGATCAGTATCTTCATCAACCTTTAATGATGAAGCTGATTTCGGTTCAATCTCTCCGAGATCATCATCAATGGGATCAAACTCTTCATCAGAACTGTCAAGTATATCATCAAGAAGTTCATCTTCTGACTCGAGACCTTCTTCTGCTTCTTTTTCTTTTCTTGCCATGTCTATTTCATCAAAAAGAATCTCTGTATAATTTTCCTTTGAATCTTCATTGTAAAGCCCTCTTGCAGCTTCAGCAATTTTTACAGCATAGGAAAAAGGGGGAAACATATTATCAGTTCTCAATGCTTCCATAAGTTCCCTGTCATTCGACTGAAGAGCCTTTTCAAGCTTTTCACGGTCAAACTTTTCTTCACAGAGCAAAGAAAAAATCCCCTCTTCCAGCTCTCCGAATTCCTTAACAACCAGACTGTTGTCTTCCTGTTTTTCCAGCAGATACTTCTGCTTCATATAATTCCTCCTTAATAAGGCCTTTTTATGACCGTTTTATTTTTAATAACTGCAAACTTTTATAATATATTACAAAACAGTTTATAATCTCAAGAATTAATATTTTCAGATAAAATATTTAATTTCCTATTAAACATTTTCCAAAAAAAATACAACCTAAATTCGGTGATTAATTTGCAGACTGGTGTAATATACATATTGGAATAATACAACAAAACGCTTTAATCCATAAATTATAGTAAATTTATTTTTAAAAAAAATATATCAATTTTTTTTGTAATTTTAAAAACAAATAAATTCAAAAAGTTAAGCTTAAATTTTTTATATTTATTTTCTTTATAAAAAAAAATGTTTGACCTTTTCGCCATCTTGGTGGTAATAGGGTCATTTGAAACGGAGGAGTGGCCGAGTGGCTGAAGGCGGCGGTCTTGAAAACCGTTGAGCGTGAGAGCGCTCCGTGGGTTCGAATCCTACCTCCTCCGCCATTTTTTTTATTGGAGAGATGGCCGAGCCGGCTGAAGGCGCTCGCCTGCTAAGCGAGTAAGGGATGTAAAGTCCCTTCGAGGGTTCGAATCCCTCTCTCTCCGCCAGACACAAGACTCTCAGGCTTTAAGTTAAAAACTTAAGGCCTTTTTTTTTGCCTTAAAATTTGTCTCAGGTACCACTTTCGGTGCCACTTTTTTTTACAAATCTCTATCTCCCGATAAAACCTGCTATTGTAAAACCAAAAAATATTTATTGAAATAATACTGGAAAAATACTAATTTTTGCGTTTTATCTGTATTACAATACATAACTACCGATTTTTCCGGAGAAAATATTATGAAAAAAGAAGAAAATAAAACCAAAGGGGTTGCAGCCCTTTTTGATCATATTGAAATCAAGTCTTTTTTAAAAAACTACCTTATATTTATAGGTATAGTCGAAGCAATTATCTTTTTTGTATGCTTTGTTGAACAGCTTGAATCAGGAGACAGTCCGTTTCCCTGGAAAAACTATTTTTTTGCATCATTTATTATTCCGGTTGTAATTACATTTCTTCTCGGTATTCTTGTTGCCGGCTTTAATAAATATCTTTACGGGTCAATTCATGAATCTTTTGAAACAAATATTGCTCCTTCTGACACAGAACCTTCAGAAGGTTATATAAAAAAAATAGAATCTGTTCTCCAGCTTTTCCAGAAACTCCCCTTTCTTTTGACACTTTTTATTCTAAGCCTTGCAGCCGGCATTATATACAAGCTTGACTCAATCATAATGTTTATAACTCAGGCAGGACAAAAATCTCTTTATTATCTTTCTGTATTTACAGGAATTATTACAGGAGTTGCTGTTTTATTTACCATTATATGGTTGATACTTAATTACAAGTTAAAGAAAAAAGATATTGAATACAGACACGCATACAAGGAAAGTGTGGTAAAACAGCTTGGCATGGTAATTCTTGATGATGATACTTTAATAGATAAAAACGGAAAAGTTGTATCTGTAAATGAAAAGCAGGAAGACCCGGAAAAGTTAAAAAACAGCAACAGCGAATTTAATCTTCTTGAAAGCTTTAAAAAAAATAAAGACGAATAAAATTATGACCTTAATTAAGAAAAGTTCAGGTATAATTATGTAGTTGCTGAACAAAAAAATCTGGTTTTCGGCCAATTACTATTTAATAAAAATATCAGATATAATTTTTGTGTCGTATTTTTTGAGAGTTTCATTGAGCCTGTTTTCAAATTCAACAGCAAAGCCTTTATCATCAACCCTTACAACTTTACCTTTAAGCTTTACAGACTCTTCTCTGCTCGGTGGAGGGAAAGCCATACTTATTTCTGTTCCCTGATCAGGTTTGTCATAAGACTCTACAAACATGCCTGATTCACTGATATTAGAGATATAACCCCGTACAGCCTTTCCTCTCATGGCAAAATCTATTTCTGCAAGATATGGAATTCGGTCATTTTTTCTTCTGGAGCTGCTGGTTTTATTCTCAAGGTCATTAAGAAGAATAACCTTTTCATCCGGGGGAAGCTGCAAAATCAACTTCATAAGCCTGGAAGTTACTTCAGACAGATTAATATTTGAAATTTCGTTTGAAGAGTCGTTTTTTTCAGTCATTTTATCACCTGATTTTAGTTACCTGAATTAAAGTATTTTTAAGCTCTGAAGCAACAGCTTGTATATCTGAGGTGTTTTATTTTCAATCAAAAACTGATTAAATATAATTCCTCTTTGAAATATAAAATTAAATATCAGGTATTTAAATTATTATACTTACGGCTGTCAAAACTGTCAAATTTAAAATAAAAACCGGTATTGAAATTTTACAAAGCATTCAGTATATATTAAGTTATTTTAACACAGCTTAAAATAAAATTAAGCAATTTATATTTTTGCTGTATGTGTGGTGATAAAACAACAATTAAATATAAGGATACAAAAGTGAAAAAAATAGCTTTACTACCCGGAGACGGGATAGGCCCTGAGGTTATGGCAGAAGCAGTTAAGGTTCTTGAAGCTGCATCAAAAAAATTCGGTTTTGAAATTGAAACCACAGAAGCTGCAGTAGGAGGAGCAGCAATAGATCAGTTCGGTGAGGCGCTTCCTGAAAAAACCATTGAAGTATGCAACAATTCAGATGCAGTTTTATTCGGATCTGTCGGAGGACCGAAATGGGAAAATCTCCCTCCGGAAAAACAGCCTGAAAGAGCAGCACTGCTTCCTTTAAGAAAAATTTACGGGCTTTACTGCAACCTGAGACCTGCTAAAGTTTTTCCAACTCTGGCATCGGCAAGTCCCTTAAGACCAGATATTGTAAAAAACGGTTTTGACATTTTATGTGTAAGAGAGCTTACAGGCGGAATATATTTTGGTGAACCAAAAGGACGCGAAGGCTCAGGCCCTGAAGAAAAAGCATTTGATACAATGGTATACAAAAGATTTGAAATAGAAAGAATTGCAAGAATGGCTTTTGATGCCGCCATGAAAAGAAATAAAAAAGTTACTTCAGTTGATAAGGCAAATGTTCTTACCACAATGGTTATGTGGAGGGAAATCGTAAATGAAATCGCAAAAGAATATCCCGAAGTTGAGCTGAACCACATTTATGTAGACAATGCAACTATGCAGCTTGTTAAAGATCCTCACCAGTTTGATGTTATGCTTTGCGGCAACATGTTCGGAGACATAATTTCCGATGAATGCGCCATGATTACAGGGTCTATGGGTCTTCTTGCTTCTGCAAGTCTTAATGAAAACAAATTCGGACTTTTTGAACCAGCAGGGGGTTCTGCTCCTGATATTGCGGGCAAAGGTATAGCAAATCCAATCGCACAAATTCTTTCTGCAGCAATGATGCTTAGATATTCACTCGATCTTGGAGATGCCGCAGACAAAATTGAAACAGCTATTTCTGAAGTTCTTGATGATAAAATATTTACAGGAGATATTGCAGGACCGGATAACAAACCTGTTTCAACAAAAGAGATGGGTGATGCTGTAGCAGCTAAAATCTAAAGCGCTCAGATCAGATTAAAAGCAATCTGACCTGGCTCGTTCCCGGATCGTTCTCAAGCTCCGACCTGTGAATATAATTATTTGATATATCTACATATTTGCTTTTAAAGAGGATTCCCAAGCAGGAGCTTGGGAACCAGCAGTCCGGGAGAGCCTATCATATAAAGCAACCTACGAATTAACTAACAGCCGGCGACCGGGCTCGTTCCCAAGCTCCTGCTTGGGAATGTAAGCCAAGTATTTGAGGGGAAAAGCGAGGCAGAAGCCTGGAAGCCGGTAAAGAATTACAATTATCTCAGACTTAAAATCTTTTGCCAGAGATAATTTACAGTCATAAAAAATTAACTTTCATACCTGTTATTGTACTCATCCACAGATGTAAATTCGGTTATATCTTTTCGCTCCGGAGGTTTAGGGTTCTGATCAGGATAACCTGCAGCTATAAAAGAAACCAGCTGAACATCTTCGGGAAGCTTTAAAACATCAGCAGCCTTGTCATGATCAAAAAGTCCGGCCACAACTGTTCCAAGCCCTTTATCATGGGCGCAGAGACAAAAACTCTGGGTAGCAATCCCCAAATCATACATAAACCAGTCTCCAAGAACAGTAGGGGCATTATTGTTATAATACCCTGAAACCCCTTTTTTGGCACAGAAAGCAAAAAGAAGGGGAGCAGACACAACAGCTTTGATTGCAGGATTTTTTACGAAAAAAGCCTGTTGAATCTCTTTTCTCTTATCTTCGCTTTTTACAATAATTATTTCCCAGCACTGGGTATTTGCCCATGACTGAGACCATTTAACTGCCTCCAGAAGTTCTTTTTCTGTATTTTTATCAACAGGCTTGTCCTGAAACTTTCTTACTGTTCTTCTGTTTTTTAAAAAATCAGAAAAATTTTCCATTTTTTCTCCTTTTCAGGTTTTTAAGATTGATTTTCATTTAACCGGGAATTAAAAATAATTTGTCAGACTTGTTAGTTCAAAATATATTATAAAGCTTATTAACTATATTTCAGGTGAAGTTTTGCAAAAAAAAATAAATAAAAAATATATCCGTTTTTTCTATTATTCTAATATTATTCTGATAATTTTTCTTATATCTCATCAGATTTGGATCAATCTGTCAAAACCTGAGTTCAATTCAGTGCACACAACCAGCGTGGAAAAAATTGATAAAAAATTAAGTGACAAAAAAATCTTCAGATTTGCTGTTACTGGCAATGTAAACAATTCAGTCCGTATTTTCCAGGATCAGATTGTACCGATGATAAATAATAATAATTTTGATTTTACAGTGTCTGCAGGAAATGCAGTAAACGGGGGTGAAGAAGAAAGTTATCGTGCAGTTTATGAAATATTTGAAAACCTAAATATGCCTTGTCTTTTTACATATGGTGAAAATGAAGACAGTGATTTCGGAGCTTTCAGATTTTACGAGCATTTCGGTCCTCATTTTTATTCATTTGTTTCAGGAGGAAATCATTTTATCTTTCTTGATTCAACAGGAAAGACCTCCTACAGATGGCAGCTTAACTGGCTAAAAAGAGAACTTGAGTCAGATGTTAAAAACAGGTTTGTATTTATCCATAATAATATCCTGGAAACAAAATCAGAAGCTGAAGCTGAAAAAAGCAGTAATTCATTTACAAAAAAACAGTTTTTTAAACAACTGAGGGAACTTTTTGCAAGCTTCAGGGTTGATGCGGTTTTTTCCGCAGAAAAACGGTCTTTTTCAAAAAAAGAGGCCGGCGGAACAATTTACGTTTCAACAGGAGCTGCAGGAGGAATACTTACAGATGATGAAAAATTTCACCATTACACAGATGTTACAGTAAATAATACAAAAGTTGATATCACACCTGAAAAACTTGAAGCAGATATACCTGGCTCAGTAAGGATCATCGACAGCATCTTAGACAGTATTTACTCTTTTTTTTATGTAAGCTACTTAAGATTTATTCTGCTCATCAGCATTCTTTTTACGGCAGCAATAAAACTTCACAGCTTAATTGCAGAAGAAAAAAAGTACTACCCTGATTACACAATCGATTCTTCTCCATATACAGAAAAACCTCTTAAAACAGCTATGTTTTCAAACAATTACTACCCTTTTGTCTCAGGTATATCTGTTTCTGTTAACCGTCTTGAATATCAGCTTAAAAAAACGGGGAATAAAGTTATCTCTTTTGTTCCTGAATATAAAAAAAATGAGACTTCTGAAGATGGTGTTATAAGGCTTTCCTGTCTATATTCCTTTGGATCAGACGAACAATTCAAACTTGCAAATATTTTCAGCAGAAAAGTTTTTAAAGAAATTAAAAAATTCAAACCAGACATTATACATGTACACCACCCTTTCTGGCTTGGATCCCTTGGCTTATGGATCGGAAGAAGATCTGGCATACCTGTTGTTTATACTTATCATACAAGACTTGAGCATTATGCCCATTATGTACCTGTTCCCGGCTTGATTTTCAAAAATATTATTTCACATTCAATGATAAAAAGATTTTGCAATAAGTGCAGCGGCGTAATTGTTCCTACATATTCAGCAGAAGAATACCTGAGAATAATAGGAGTAAAAACCGATTTACTGGTACAGCCAACAGGTATAGAATATGAAAAATTCAAAAATCCGGATAAAACCGGGCTCCAAAAGCTCAGAAAAAAATTTAATATTAATAGTGAAACTGTGCTTGTAACTGCATCAAGAATTTCAGAAGAAAAAAATATTGAGTTTATTATACATGGGGCTGCAAAACTGAAAAAAGAGACAGATGCACCTTTTAAACTCCTTATCATCGGCGACGGCCCTGATATGGAAAAAATAAAAAAACTTATAAATGAACTCGATCTTTCTTCACAAATTATCCTTACCGGCGGAGTAGCACCTGAAAAAATGAACTTATACTATAATCTTGGAGATATTTTTGTATTTGCTTCAAAATCTGAAACCCAGGGTCTTGTTATACTTGAAGCTATGTCAGCAGGTCTTCCTGTTGTAGCTGTACGCTCAAGTGGTATTGATGATATTGTAAAAAACAATGTAAACGGATTTAAAACTCCAGAAAATTACGAAAAATGGTGCGGATGCATCAAAGAGATGATTGAATATGAAAATTTAAGATCAAAGCTTAGCTCCGGTGCTTTAAAATGTGCGAAAAACTATGACACAAAATATTTTGCAGAAAATATTAAAGAGTTTTACGGGTTTCTTCTTGCAAAAAAAGAGAATCGGTCAGGTTAGGAATTAAAGACTCAATTTAGTGTATTTATTCAGCTTAAAATAATAAATCTCACGGAGGCACGGGGGCGCAGAGGCAAGGAAATATCATACCGGTGGTTAAAACCACCGGCTATACGACGTTTCCCTTTCAGGGAATCCAGGCAATATTAATCCTGCTGTAAAACAAAAGCTTAAAAACCAACAATCATCATTTCCAAAACCTTAGTGCCTTTGAGCCTTTGTGAGAGACCAAAAGACTTTTTTCTCACCAAGGCACCGCAAAGAAAAAACAAACAAACCTTTAAGCTCAATGCCCTTCCGTGCCTCTGCGCCCCTGTGAGATGCTTTTGGTTAAAAAACAATGAATCTTTACAATTTATTAATCTCTTTTCCTGAAAAATTTCATGGCTAAATATCTTAAAAATATAAGAATACCTGCTCCTGCAAGAACAGCAAAAAAAGAGACTATCCAGGACTGCTCCCTTTCAGAAAAGATCAATGCACCTAACTGACTCCCGATAAGAGTCACAGCAGCAAGTCCGGGCAGAATACCTATTGCAGAACCTATAAAATAATCTGCAAACCTCATATGAGATGCTCCGGCAAGCATATTGGTCATGGTAAAAGGAGCTACAGGAAACAAATTTATCATTGCCATAACAAAAATCCCTTTTCCGGATATATATGCAGATACTTTATTAAGACGCGCTCCCCCGTGTCTTAAAAGCGCTTCACGGCCGAAATATCTTCCGAAATAATAGGATACTGCAGATGAAGACAATGTACCTGCAGCAGCATAGAAAAAACCCCACACAGGACCAAATATCAAAGCAGTAGCTACAACCAGAACGGTCAGAGGAAACATAAGAAGCATGCTCAGTGAATAAACAAGAACAATTATTAAAAAACTTAAAAATGATTTTTCTCCGAAAATTTCCCAGTCAGCAAAATTTTCAATCTTTTCAGGAGTAACAATATTGTTGTATGCAAGGATCTGCCAGAAAACAAAAGCTGCAACCAAAACCACAAAGATTATAAGAATTTTTTTAACTAAATCAGTCATGAAGTAATTTCCGGGTGATAAGGTTTAGCCTGTTTTTTCTATAAAAATTTGTGAACTTCCGTTTTTAAAATCAAAAACACCTGCATTCTTTTTAAAAGAATTCCCCGGATTAACAACCACAGTCTGACCTATTGTATCTGTGCCTACTGCTTCATGTATATGACCTGTAAAACATACACCCGGTTTATTTTTTTCTATAAAAGCCCTTATCTCCCTGCTTCCTACATGAGTTTTGTTACTTAATCTGTCGCAGCTGCAGTTAAAAGGGGGCTGATGTGAAACAAAAATTAAAGGGAAATCTTTTTTAAGCTCAGCTTCAATATTTTTTATAAAATAAGCATAATCATCTTCTGTAAATTCTGAAGGAGTTGAAAAAGGGGTTACAAGGGATCCTTTCAGCCCTGCAAAAGAAAAACCGTTATGTAGTACAACTGAGTTATGGATATTAATACCATTTTTATCAAGAGCAATTTCCGCAGAAGAATAATCGCAATTTCCTGTTACTGCAAATACCTGACCTGTAAAATACCTGCCAAGCTCTTTTATACACTTTTCAGCTTCACGCTGACCTCCAAAATCTGTTATATCGCCTGACAAAACAACAACATCAGCTGACTTAAGGAGTTTTTTACTTTTACTGAAAACAGAAAATCTTCCGTGAATATCTGTAAATGAAACAACACGCATTATGATCTCCAAAATTTCAAATAATAATTAATTTTGAACAATATATAGATAATGGTATTAGCGGGCAAGAATTTTCAGGTATAAATCAAGGATTTCAAATTTATACGGCAGTACTTAATAAAACACTGCCGTATAAAAGATATCTTGTTATGATAAATTAAAACTTTCTTACAAAATCTTACCAGACCTTGACACAGTTATAATATTTGGTGCCAGGCTGCTGCCGGAAGATCTAAGAGCATCTTTTATTATATTTTCCATACCTGAACAGCAGGGTACTTCCATTTTTGCAAGAGTTAAGGATTTAAGATTATGATTTTTAAAAATATATTCAAACTTTTTTTTATATTCATCACTGCTGTCCAGCTTGGGACATCCTATCATTAATTTTTTACTGCCTGCTATATCATCATGAAAAGTTCTGCATACTCCGGAAACACAGTCTGCAGCAACAAGAAGATCACTGTTTTCAAATATATCCGAATCAGGAGAAATCAAAGATATCTGAATCGGCCAGTTTAAAACTGTTGCACCGCTTTGGTCAAAAGGACTCATTTTTAAGGAGCTGCATTTTTTATTTTCCTGAAGATGATTTTCAACAGCTTTTTCATCAAATTCTTCTGCTGTTCTTTCAATAATTTCAAGAGCATCCTGAGGACAGCCGTTCATGCATTCTCCAAGCCCGTCGCAAAGATTTTCTGAAATTAGTTTGGCTTTTCCGTTAACAATTTGAATTGCACCTTCTGCACAATCTATTATACACTGGCCACAACCGTTGCAAAGATCTTCATTTATTTTTATAATTTTTCTTTTTACAAGCATTGTAATCTCCTATATTAATTTTTTTTAATCTTATATAAACCTAAAACAACTTAAAATTCTTTGATTCAAATCAAAATTAAAAAGAAAAGTTCTATTATGGAAAAAACTCTTGAAAATTCATTGATGTTTAAATCTTTTTCCAAAGACCAGATAAAAAAGATTGTAAAAATATCATCTGTACATAAATACAGTGCTAAACAGATAATATTTTTTGATAATGATCCTGCTGAAGGGCTATACCTTGTAAAAACCGGCAGGGTAAAAATTTTTAAAATGTCTGAAGAAGGCAAGGAACAGGTTCTTCATATTTTTTCTGAAGGTGAACCTTTTGGAGAAGTAGCTGTTTTTTCAAGCACTAATTTTCCGGCGAATTCAGAAGCTGTAGAAGATTCTGAAATTATTTACATCCCTAAAACAGGTCTTTTAAAAATATTTAAAGAAGATCCTTCAACTGCAATGAATATTTTAGCTGTTTTATCAATAAGGCTTAAACAGTTCACCAAATTAATTGAGGATCTTACCCTTAAAGAACTGCCGGAAAGGCTTGCTGCATATATTCTTCAACAGGATGATATTCAGGGGAGTTCAGGAAAAATTATTCTGGAATTTTCAAAAGGACAGCTTTCAAAAATACTTGGAAGCACCCAGGAAAGCCTTTCGCGTACTTTAACTAAGCTCTCAAAGGGAAATATCATTGAAATTGACAAAAGAGAGATTAAAATAATTGAAAGACAACTTCTTGAAGATATTGCAGAAGGCACAGAAAATATCAAGAATATTAATATTTAATTGACAGAATGTACAAATAACTTTAATTTTATTTCTAAAGGAGAATTATGAACAATAATTATTTCTGGATCAAAGTACTTTTTCAGACAATTGCTATTCTTGTAACAGCTGCTATGTTTCAGGGAATTGCTGTGGAAAATATTTTTACTGCTTTTTTTGCGGCTCTTATCCTTGGATTCTTCAATATAGTGTTAAGGCCTTTGCTTATTTTTTTCACTCTGCCGATTACAATGCTTTCCCTTGGTTTTTTTATATTTATAATAAATGCTGTTATACTAAAACTTACAGCTTTTTTTATTCCGGGATTTACTGTTGAAGGATTTTTCACTTCAATTTTTGGCGCTTTGATTATAAGCATAGTAAGTTTTGCACTTAATATACTTACTTTTAAAAACAACTCGGTTGAAGTTATAGATCTTAAAAAGAAAAACGGTAATTTCTGGGAATAAAAATGAAAGAAATTTTTAAAATTGATCTTTTTACTGAGCCTGACTTCCAGAGATTTAACAGTTTTTTAATCAAAGCAGCAGATTTCTTTGATAAAGATCCTGTAAATCCAGCTATATCAATACCAAAGCTTACAAAAGATATTCGCAACAAATTTAAGAGCACCGGAAATCCTGTAGCCACAACTGTTTTTATTGAAGATAACTCTTTATTTGTTAAATGGTCTGATCAAAGAAGACTTCTTCTTAAACTCAAAAAAATTCCTGACGAAAAAAATCTTACTGAAATAACTCAGCATTTCAGTGACAAAATACATAATGCTTCTCCCGAACTTCTGCGTATTCAAAATCAGGAAATTAAAAAAAACCTTGAAGCTGCAAAACAAAAAGCTGAATCTGAAATTAACGATATAGAAAAACAGCTTAATGTCAGAAAAAAAGAGCTTGAAGAATACATGATAAAAGCTGAGACAGACAGCCTTACAGGACTTCTGAACAGAAGAGCATTTAATCAGCATTTGAATTCAGCACTCAAAGATCTGAAAAACAAAAATAAAATTTTCTGCCTTCTTTATCTTGATCTCGATTTTTTCAAAACTATAAACGATACCTACGGTCACAGCTACGGTGATAAAATTTTACACGCCATGTCAATGAATATGCTTAACTGCATAAGAGAAAAAACTGACTTTGCATTCAGAATCGGCGGCGATGAATTTGCAATTATACTTTTTTCCGATGAAACCATTGCAGCAAGGGCAGCAA
Source organism: Thermodesulfobacteriota bacterium (assembly GCA_051744925.1). Classification (GTDB taxonomy): domain Bacteria; phylum Desulfobacterota; class Desulfobacteria; order Desulfobacterales; family JACKCP01; genus JACKCP01. The sequence continues at coordinate 18,605 of JBNJDM010000006.1, forward strand.
AAAAAATTCTCAACGGGATAGAACACGGAATAAGCATAGGCTTTACCCTTGCACATCCAAATGATACGCCTGAAATCATAGCACAAAGAGCAGATATGGCTCTTTACTTTTCAAAGGATCAGGGAAGATCAATAGTTACTGTTGCACATAAGCCGGATCATTCAGAAAACCCCTCTGCTTCATCACTGGAAATAATTTATAATGGAAAAAGTTAAATTACTTTTAACCGGTCTTATAAGAGATCAGAGTACTCAGATACTGACCAAAAGTAAAATAAAAGCAGCTGCATCAAGACTTAACTTTTCTGAAACCAAAAAAAACTTTATTCTTCTTGCATGCAGCGAAATAATGACTAATCAGCTCAAGTTTTCCACCGGAGCAGGGATTATTCAGATATGGGAACACAAAGCACCTGACCATGCCCTTGATATTTTCGGATACGACATGGGGCCCGGAATAGAAAATCTTTCAAAAGCTATAACCGATGGTTATTCTACTTCCAACACCCTTGGACATGGACTCGGTTCAGTTATCAGATCTTCAGACCTTTGCGAAATTTACACCAAAAACCACAAAAAAGATAAAAAGGACATATGGTCTGGAACAGCAGTCTGGTGCAGATTTTATCCTACAACAAAAAAAAAACCTCACAGGCAGATAAAAACCGGTATATTTATCAGGTCATTAAACGATGACATATTCAACGGAGATTACATAGACTTTGACATTACCCCGGAAAAGACTACATGGGTGCACATTGACGGACTGGGACACGGCCAGGGTGCCGAGGAGCCGGGTAAATTTGCATCTGAAATAGCAATAGACAAACTTCCTCCTGAAAAAATTATAAAAACCCTTAACAGCAACCTTATCGGAAAAAGAATGGCAAACGGCCTTGCAATATCTCTTGATAACAAAGGAAATTTTATATATTCAGGATATGGTGATGTTTCTTTTAAACTTTTTAATGAAACCCATAAACTGAAATCGATCCATCTCCCGAATAAAACTATAGGTGAAAATCTTATGGAAATTAACGGAGAAAACTCATATATAAACAATAATAATGCTCTTATAACATTTTCCGATGGTATACATTCTGAATGGAATCTTGAACATTATCCCGGTTTACTGAACAAACATCCCCAGCTTGCCGCTTATCTTCTCGGAAATATTTTTTCAAGAAGAAATGACGATAAAAGTTTATTTATTGCAAAATATCAAAAGGAGTAATTATGTCTGAATTTAAAAAACATGCAAAAAATATTTTAAAAAAATTCGATCCCGAAGCTGTATCTGAAAAAATTACAGAAGCCGGGAAAATCAGTCTTGCAAAGGAAAATCTTTTATCTGAAGAAGAAATTCATGATTACACATATGAGTTTGTTGAGCTTTTCACTGCAATGCTCAGGGAAGGAAAGGCTGACAGCTCCAGCGAAACATATAATGCATTGAAGCGTCTTATGGCTACTGTAAATACAAAAATACAGATGAGAGGCGGAAACACCGAGCATATTGTTCAGCTGATGCAGTTTATGCAGTATACTTTTCTTGATCAGATTGTAGATAAAGAAGAAAATGAGAATGAGCAGGAACTACTTTTTTTGCTCAAGTTTTCAAACAATATTGTAACCGAAGCTTTCAGACTTTACCAGCAGGAAAGAGAAGAGGCTCTGGCTGCCCAGAAAGAAGAGTTTCTTGATGTTTCAACTCCAATAACAGAGATATGGGACGGAGTTTTATCCCTTCCTGTAATAGGGACACTCGATTCAAGCAGAGCCATGGATCTTATGGAAAAGCTTCTTAAAACAATAGAACTGAGAAGATCAAAAGTAGTAATTCTTGACCTTACCGGGGTAAGCACCATAGATACCCAGGTAATGCATCATTTAATTCAGGTAGTAAGATCTACTGCTCTTATGGGATCAACTGCCATATTAACAGGAATCAGACCTTCAATTGCAAGGTCTCTTGCAAATCTTAATATAAACCTTGAAGAGATTCAGACAAAATCTACTCTCTCTGAAGGATTAAAAGAGGCTTTTAAAATTTTAGGGGTTAATGTTACAAAAATTTAACTCTGCTTAATATTTTTAAATTTTGAACTTTTGTTTAATAAATAAAATAATTTTAGTTATTAACTATAAATCTGACTTGAGTTTCTCACGGATCAGGCATAAAAAAAGATAATTCTGTCATTAATAAATGAGAAGGTATTTATATGAAAAACAACCTGGGATTTAATCTGACCAGAGTAGGCAGGGATTCTATGCTTCTGGAACCTTATGACAATCTTGATCCGTCAGATCCCGAGCCTATGATAGAAGAAATCAGTAAAAGACTTATAGAAAATAATATTTTCACTCTTTTTTACGATTTAAACAAAGTTCTTATTATAGATGAAGTCTATTATTCATGGCTGTGTCATCTTTCAGACACCTGCACTCTTTTTCAGGCTGAACTTAAGGTAATAAATATGAAAGCAACTGCGGCAGCAAGTATCTCTTCTTTTATTGATTCGAAGCCGCCTTTTAAATCTGTTCTTGAAATGTAATTTTTACTTTTATTATTTCACTTTACAAAATCTGCTCAGGAAATTTATTTTGACCAGAAGCTGAAGGCTTGGTTTAATCTTAGAAAAAGAGCATAGGTATGACTGTTATAAATAAAAAATTATTGCTCCGCTTTTTTTCTTTTTTTTCTTTTCCCATCTGAAAGTAAAAATTTCGCCTTTTTTTTTGTATTCAACAGCCATTCTTTCTGCAATTTTTTTCAGCACTGAATCATTATTTTCTGAATGAGTCCCCTTGCCTGTGATAAAGCAAACGGTTTTAATCCCTTTAACTTTTGCTGAAACAACAGTATTTTCAATTTTTACCTCTGCCTCAAATGATCTGAGATTATGAAGATCTACTGTTTTTTCAGGCGGCGGATAAAGCTTAAATTTTTCATGAAAATTCAGCTCTCTACTTCCGTCATCCTTTTGCGGTTTATACTCATAAACTTCAGGATTTTTATTACCTGTAAAAAGTTCATAAAGATCATCTTCACTCTTTATTTTTTTTATCTTTTTTTTATTTTGTGCAGGGGATATTTTTACTTTTTTTTGGGGAGGTTTTTTCTTATATTTAGTTTTAGTTTGTTCAAAAGGCTTATCTTCAGGTAATGAACTCTCAGCTGAAGACGATTTATCTATATTATTTACCTGTGAAACCTTAAAAAAATTATCTTCAGCAGAACTTTCCGGCTCAGAACTTTCCCGTTTATATGAATCTTTATTTTTTTTATTTGCTGTAAAAAAAAATTTAAAAAGTTTTTTTAAAAAGTTCATATACTGTACTTTAAAATTCCCTGATTTATGAGGTTAATTAATTATTAATATAAAATTCAATCAAATTTACAAGCTTATATGTTTGCACAGATCTAAATATTCTGAAAAGACTTACAACCGGCTTAATTCTTTTCAGATCTTATCCATTCTCTGTCATTTTCGAGCGCATTTAAATCTTTTTCATTTTGCCAGTTTTTATCTTGTTCAAAAAAGAGAGAATCTTGTTCAAAAAAATCTTTTTCTTTTGCTTTTTCCTCAGCTATCCATGTTTTATCATTTTCATGAAACTGTTTTTCTCTTTCTTTCCATGAATAGTCCTGTGCTTGTGATACATTAAAAGAAAGAGCAAAAATACTTATAATAAAAAATTTAAAAAATTGAAAGTAGATGTTCTTTCTGTTTTTCATCAAACTCTTCTTTATATTCATCTATATATTTATCCATTTTTCTGCTTGAATATTTTATTTTAAACAGCGAAGGATTCTTTTTCAGGTATATTTCAACTTCTTCTGTTTTCCAAAAATAATCATTATTTTTTTTTTCAGGTTTACCATATTTAATTTTAAGAGTTTGCAGGATTTTACTGAATTTTTCATCATCAGAAGTTTCATAAACGTAACTAGCACCTGATAGTGAATTATCAAAAAACTCATAAAGAAGAAAAATATTACTTCCCATCAACTCAAATTTATATGAAATATATTTTTTTGTTATTCTCAGAGGTTTCATCTCTTCTGCAGCAATTACTTCAACCCTGGACATCCCCCATTTTACATCCCTGAATTCATAATCTTCCTGTGCATATCCTTGAAAAGCACATGTAAAAAAAAGAAAAAAAATCATACATTTTTTCATTTAATTTAAGCCTTTATCAAATAATTATTATTTTCCGGTTACTGAGCCTTATATTTTAATTCGGCATATTATTCCGATTTTTAAAATTTATACTATTTTTTGTTATTAATATCAGTATAAATCTGTTTCTGACCAGATGGTTCGTCGTTAATACTGCATGAACAACAGTTTTCACTGCAGCCGCCGCAGCCGCCGCTTTCTTTTTTGGAAAAACCGATCTTAAGCAAATAAAATACTGCAATAATGATTATTAAAACTACTATAAAAGTCTGAAAAGTTTCCATACTAATCCCCTTTACATCTCATATTAAGTTGAACCTGTATATATTTTAAGCTTCTAACTTAATTTGTCAACTCTAATATCATAGATAAAAAAAAGGAGGTATAAGATACCTCCTTTGAAATACAAAATATAAAGACTGAATTTTAACGTTTTGAAAACTGGAAGCTTGCACGAGGTCCTTTCTGACCGTACTTCTTCCTTTCTTTCATTCTCGGGTCTCTTCTTACAAAACCTGCTTTCTTTAAAACATCTCTTAATTCAGGATCAAACTTTATAAGAGCCTGACTGATGCCGTGTCTTGCAGCTTCAGCCTGTCCGGTAATGCCTCCGCCTTTAACATTAACCTTTATATTAAAAGCTGATACATTATCAGTTATTTTTAAAGGTTCAGTAACACTTGCAGAGAGTCTTTCTACACTGAAATATGTGTCAAGAGGTTTGTTATTAACAAAAACTTCTCCTGAACCTGCTTCAATCCATGTCCTTGCTACTGATGTCTTTCTTCTTCCGGTAGCGTAATAGGTGCTGTCCTTTGCCATTTATCTCCCCTGTCGTACTTGCTTAAATTTCCAGAAAATCAGGGTTCTGAGCATTATGAGGATGCTGTGAACCTGAATATACTTTTAAGTTTTTATTAAGTTGTCTGCCAAGCTTATTTTTAGGAAGCATGCCTTTTACTGCCAGACGAACAACTTCCTCAGGTTTTTTCGCCAGAAGCTTTTCAGCTGTAATTTCCTTAAGACCCCCGATGTAGCCGCTGTGCCTGTAGTATTTTTTCTGAGACATTTTTCTGCCTGTCAGAACAATTTTATCAGCATTAACTACTACTACTGAATCTCCGCAGTCTACGTGAGGTGTAAAAAGAGGATTGTTTTTCCCTCTTATAACTTTGGCAATTTCAGAAGCCAGTCTTCCGAGCACTTTACCTTCTGCATCAACAACATACCATTTTTTTTGTATGTCTTCTTTTTTAGCACTATATGTCTGTTTTTTCAATTTAACACTCCCTGTCACAAAAAATATAACTTCTTAGGTATACATTTACAATTTTCAAATGTCAACTCAATAACAAATAAATAATTGACATTACACTTAACAATGTAATATCCAAATTAAAAATTAAATATTCACAAGGAATTTTATATGCCATTAATTGAAATTGAAGTCAAATTTTATATTCAAAATTATGAAGAAATTATAAAAAAAGTTGCTAAATACGCGGGTAATCCTTTTAAAAAAGGGTTTGAGCAAAATATTTTATTTGATACAAAAGACTTCTCATTTCGAAAAAAAAATAAAATTTTAAGATTAAGATCTTATAATAACCTTACAATACTTACTATAAAAACTCCTCCTGACAAAAAAGATCCCGATTTTAAAACCCTTAAAGAAACAGAATGCATTGTTGATTCCCATGAAAATATGCGGTTTGTATTAAATGAATGCGGATTTATAAATGAGCAGATCTATGAAAAACAAAGGGAAATATTTCAAACAGACAAGCTTGAAATCTGCATTGACAGACTTCCTTTCGGTGATTTTATCGAACTTGAAGGAGACAGGGATAAGATCAGACAGGCCGCATCCTTTTTTAATTTTAACTGGGAAAACAGAATTCTGCCGAGTTACAGGGCTATTTTTGAAAAAATTAAACAAGATTACAACCTGTCATTTACAGATATTACTTTTAAAAATTTTAAAGGTTTAAAAGAAAAAAACTTTCATAAAAGCATAACCTCTTTATAAAACCTTTTCATCCTTGTCCTTATTATTTTCATCTTTGTCTTTTTTTTTAAGCCATTTTTTTTTGTCTGTATTTGCCTTGACTTCTTTTAAAAATCCTTTTGAAACTTCACCTTCATCTTTTGTACAAACGACTTCTGCATTAATAATACCACCGCTTTCAACTATAAGGTCATTGCAGGTAACAGTTCCTGTACATTTACCCGAAGACAAAATAACTACTTTTCCAAGAGCCTGAACTTTACCTTCAAACCCTCCGCCTATAGTAAGATCGTTTACTTCCATATCAGAATAAACCTGTCCTTCTTCAGCAATAATAACAGATTCTCCTGAAATTGACCCCTTTACTACACCTTTGATGACAAGTTTCCCCTCACTTGAAAGTTCTCCTTCTACTCTGAGATCTTTATCAATAATTGAGAGGTTTTTTGTTTTTCCACCCACTGCAGACTCCTTACATTTAGTATAATTTCCCGGAACTGATTAAACTCAGTGCTTCATTTTTCCAAACAAAAAGTACCTTAAAATTATAAATCACCTTATTTGATAATCTCCGTTCAGATTTTTTGAATATCATTCAAGATGAAACATTTAAAACAAATTATTCTTTACTGGTAATATTAAAACCGGCAAGAATTTTTCTTTTATCATCATATTCTGCAACAAGATTTATACGCGCTGACAAATCTCCTTCTTCGATCAAAGAGTTAAGATCAGCCTTTTTATGCAAAGACTTGTTTTTTACCCCGTTTATTTCTAAAGAATAAAATCCGGTGTTTAGTTTATTTTCAGAAACTCCGGGAAGTGCATATAAAAAACAGCTCTCTTTGGAATCAAGAATTAGATTTCCGCCGTTTTTTACGGCATGGAATTTATCTTTTTGCCTTACAATAAAAAATTTATCTTTTTCTTCATCAAGAGATATAAGCATATCAGCTATTTTTTTACCGTTTTCTGATACAACTACAGGATAACTGTTTTTATTTTTGCCAACTGCATACTTTTCCCAGAAATCTTCAGCCGTATCAACAATATAGCCCCTGTCTTCTCCTGTATTATTAAGCTTATCATTGACATAACCTTTTATATTTACTTCAAGATCACCCGGATCACAAACCCCGGTTTTTACATCAACAATCTCAAAAAAGTCTCCTTTCTTAAGATTAAGTTCTCCTTTATTTTCAATATAAAAAGGAGGCTGACCATTAACTTTTACCTGAAAATAGAAATAATCTCCTGAGTTTTTATCTGAAATAAAAAAGTTGTCTTTTTCCTTTTTCATATCAGATGCTTTAATATAAACAGATCCGCATGGTTCGTAATCTTTTTTTGCAGATATTCTTACATCTTTTTCAACTTTTATATTTTTTCTCAGATCATTTTTCCTGCCTATACCTATAAAATCGGCAGTAAGACCCCGGTCATAGTTTGCCTCAATATGACTTACCTTAACATAAGATCCTTTTTCTACATTAATTGTCTGACCTTTCTGAACTACTATCGGTGTATGATTGTTCAGAGAAACAACCATATATTTTAATTCAGGTTTTTCAAGAACCAGAGGGGGCATCTCAGGGATTACTCCAAACTCCTCAAAAAAAGCATTAATTGCATACTGATGATGCCTGACCTTTTTTTCAACTGACAAGCCTTTATTTGTTTCTATTCCAAAAGCCGGAATAGAGCACCTGGTAACTGCAAAATATGTGGCAGATTTTCTTTGCTCCTTATGCACAGAATGCTTTTCTCCTGTTCTGTGGTTATTGAATCTGAAATGTAGGTCTTTTTGCTCTATGTTTTCATTAATTTTTTTTACAGCCCTTCTGCCCATTGCTCCAAGATCAATAACATCTTTGTTGTCAGTTTTATATGTATCAAAATCTGCTATAATCGACTGTCCGTACCTTAACGGATTTTTCATTTCACTTACCCATTCAGGGTAGTAAAAACCTGAACCGTCGTGAAGATTTAAAAGGCAGTCACTTTCTGAAATAAGCTCTTTTAAAATATTTACAATTTTTCCTTCATATTCTCTTGCGTCTTCATCCGCAAATTTTCTGTTCATATCTACATTTACGCTTCTTTTCTGCAGAAGTATGGATGGAAGATTTGCCCTTGGAACAACAATAAGAGAACCTTTGGCAAGGGAAATATCTGCGTATGAATCAGCAGTTAAAAAACCTCCTGGCTCATCTCCCTGAATACCCCCGAGTATCATTACGGTTTTACCTTTTTTTTCACCTCTTATTTTATAAACATGAAGTTCATAATCTGTATTTTCAAAATATACTGTGTGGGCTTTTCTGCTTTTTTTAAAATCGGTTGCGTCTGCTGCTGATCCTGAAAATATTATGCAAAAAAACAACAATAAAACTAACAAAGAGGGTACTGCGCTATTTTTCATCTATATTAAAACCTTTTTTTAGTATAAGTTCTGAACTTTCCAGATAAACAAAAACCTCTGCACGATTGAATTTTTTCAGATCGATTTTACCCGGGAACTTTATAGTAACAGGTTTAAATCTGGCAATTGAAAAGTACTGGCCCTGGGCAGGATTTGCAGGTTTTCCTTTAATTATGGCTGAATATGGTGAAATAACCCATTTGTTTTGAGGAAGGTTTTCATTTTTCAAAACTGTAAATACATAACCTGACAAAATTTTATCATGTTCAAGCATATTTACTATGTCAAAATTTACTATAACATTATTTTCATTTCTGGTAACTTTGTATTCTCTTAATTCTATAAGACCCTGTCCGTCATATTTTTTTTCAGCTTCTTCATTATTTACCCTGTTTTTATTTCTTACTGATTCGCTTTTATTTTGGGACTGTTGTTCTGATGATATGTCTTCAGCTTCTTTTTCTTTGCCGCTGTCCTCTTCTAAAGGAGTATCTGAATCCGAGGTAAGCAAAGCAAGCTTAAACCTGATGCTTTCATTTTCTTTTTTAAGTTTTTCATTCTCATTTTCCAGCTTGTCAATGCGGGATTTAAGATCTTTAGCCTGGTTTACTGAAACAGATACTATAGATGCAAGAACTGCAATGGTTATCATAGCAGCAGAAATAAAAATTATTAAAGAGACAATAGCAGCTTTAATATATGAAAGAGTAAAAACCTTCCCTGTACTGTTCACAAATAAAACAGACCATTTTGCTTTTTTGTCTTCGCCAGGATCGTTTTTCAGCCGGCTTTTCTCCATATTTCTCTGAGAATTTTCCATTCACCATCTTCCTGTTTGAATACAAGTGTTTTATGTCCTTTTGTCTCAAAACCGCTTGAGTCATATTTTTGGAAAAAAACAGCTCTTGCTGTTTCTCCTTTTTTTCTGATTTCAAGATCATCTATTTCTATATTTATATAATCGTATTTACGGTTTAATCTTTTTTTATATCTTATCCATTCATTTTTACTTTTCCCGTCAGAGTAAAATGATGAAGCATAAAATCCGGAATATTTATCTATGTCCTTATCAGACCAGGACTCTTTCCACTCAGCAACTAAGTTTTTAATATTTTCTTCAAAAAAGACTTCTTTTTTAAGCTTTTCTGCAGCGCTTACTATATCAAGACTTTCTGTTTCATTCATGTATATATCACCGAAAATAGAAAGTCCGTCTTTATTTCTTCTTATAAAAAGCTTCCTTTTTCCTGTATTGACCTGCCTGCTGTCCAGACTTAACTTAATATCAAACCATATTGTGTAAAGATTTTCTGATTCTTTAAATATATTAAAATACTCCGGGTCTATATCCAAATTTTCCATACTGCCTCTGAGCTTTTTCCACCCCGGCCACCAGTTTATATCCGGAAGATAATCAGGAGAGTAAAAAGAAAGATAATTATGATAAGTACCTGCTTTATATGACTCAAGCCATTTTTTAAAAAAATCAAAAAGTTCACTGCCTATCTTTCCTGAGACCTGATCTTTTGTGGAAAATTTTAAATCTTTCATTATTAATACAGGTGTTTTGCCTATTATAATTTTATTTTCAAGCTTATCAATATCTTCATTGGCAAGAGCCACACACCCGTTTGTAGTCCTGGCCTCAAGAAGCTTTTCGTCAGTACCGTGTATCCATATATTGTATCCATTCCTTCCCTGTGTTTTATCTATATAATTCGGATAATCAAGGGTAAAAGCCCGGCTTCCGTAAACCGGGGAAAGATACTTTTCAGGATAATGACCTGTTACATAATAAACTCCCTCAGGAGTTCTGGCGTCTCCTTCAAGAACCTTGTCTCCTTTTTTTTTACCTGTAGAACAATTAAGTTCAAAAATTTTTTCAAAGGAATTTTCATCTTTTTTTTCCATCAAAAAAAGTTTTTGTGTTTTTTTATCTACAAGAATCATATTAAAAGGCTTTTCATTTGTATATATAACATTTTCCGGCCAGTTTTTTTCTGAATTTCCCTGTGAATCTGCATGCGAAGCACAACTAAAAATATAAATAAAAATAAACACAGCAAATATCTTATTTTTTTCTAAAATCATCTTACAAAACCCTTTATGTTCAAAACAATGTTTTCCTGTTCAAAATTATTGCCTAAATAAAATTTGATTTTAAAGTTTGCTTATACATACAAAAATTATTCATATCCTGCAAACCTCTACAACAGAACTTTCTTTATTTATATTAAGATAATCTGCAGCACTTTTATTAACCAGAGCTATCTCAAGACAATTGCTGCTGTTCCATAATGAAATCAGCTCGCCTGTATTTGAGTAACCGTATGTATTTTTTATTTTACCTGCCTTAATCCCGTCAATATAAACATCATAATCTTTCCATTTATTTATTAAAGGCTCAGCTTTTTCTTTTTTTATATTTGAAATAATGTTTCCGAATTTATCTGTTTTATAAATTCCGCCTTTTATAAAATCATTACTGTAAATAGCAGATTTTACAAATTCTTCAAAAACAATATCTTCTTTTGAAATTTTTTCAAGATAATCACTTATTTCAAAATCTTTACTGATCAAATCAGCTGAAACCGGTGCAAAAATATCTCTGCCGTGAAATGTTGTCCCAGGATTAAATTTTCCTGAAGAAATATCCACCCTGAAAACTGAGTCTGCTCCGTATCTGTTTATTGCTTCAGATATTAATCCGTTATCAGGTACAACAACTGTCCGGTTTCTGATTTTTACTACAATAATACGGCGGTCTGTTCCTACTCCGGGATCAACTACAGCTGTAAAAACAGTTTTTTCAGGATAATAAAGGATTAAATCTGCAAGGAACAAAGAAGCTTCTCTTATATCCTGGGGTGATATCTCATGTGTTGCATCAACGATTAAAGCTTCCGGATCTCTCCAGAGAATAACACCTTTCATTACTGCAGAATAAGGATCTTTTGTACCAAAATCTGTTATAAGAACTATAATCCCGGCCATTATCCAGGCTCCCTGATTCCCAGGTGCATATATGCTGATCCTGTTGCTTTTCTTCCCGAGGATGTTCTTAAGATAAGACCTTCCTTTAAAAGAAAAGGCTCAACAACATCAACAAGAGTATCGCTTTCTTCCTGAAGCGCTGCTGCTATAGCCTCAATTCCCACAGGTCCGCCTTTGTAAAAATCTATGATTGTTTTAATATATTTTCTGTCGAGCTGGGTAAGCCCCCTTGAATCGATCCCTTCCAATTTCAAAGCTTCCTTTACTCCAGCAGGGTCAAGAACTTCTCCGTTTTTAACCGTTACATAATCCCTGACTCTTCTTAACAAACGGTTGGCAATTCTTGGGGTCCCCCTTGATCTTGAAGCAAGAGTTTTGCATGCCTCGTCATCAATTTTTTCTCCAAGAAGTAAAGCAGATCGTTTTATTATAACAAGAAGCTCCTGGGGATCATAAAAGTCAAGGGCTTTAAATATTCCAAACCTGTCCCTTAAGGGAGCAGAAAGAAGTCCTGGTCTTGTTGTTGCGCCTATAAGAGTAAACCTGTTAAGTCTGAACCTGTGTGTTCTTGCATGAATTCCTTTGTCAAAAACAAAATCTATTGCAAAATCTTCCATGGCTGAATAGAGAAGTTCTTCCACAACTTTTGGAAGTCTGTGTGTTTCATCTATAAAAAGAATATCACCGTCTTTTAAGTTGGTAAGTATACCTACAAGATCGCCACCTTTTTCAAGGGAAGGCCCTGATGTCATTACAAGATTAACATTTAATTCGTTTGCTATTATATATGCAAGTGTGGTTTTTCCAAGTCCGGGGGGGCCGTGGAGCAGAATATGCTCAATAGGCTCATTTCTTTTAAGACTTGCAAGAATTGCTATTTCAAGTGTTGCTACAGTATTTTTCTGACCTATATAATCTTTGAGAGTTTTGGGTCTTAAATCACCGGAATCGGGATAAATATCATATATATTTTCTTCAGGCGCCAGAATTTGTTCTGAACTTCCCGTATTTTCGAAATATTTTAATCCGTTTTTATCCATTATAGTTTTCCTGTATGCGCCTTTCTATAAACTTCTTCAAGCAATTCTTCAGGAGAGCTGATATCCGGATTTCTTTTCAAAGCTTTACTCAGGAGCACTTCTGTTTCTTTTGGAGAATGACCAAGCTGAGTTGTCATAACTTCTGTTACAGACGTTATAAAATCTTTTTCAGGCAGAACTTCTGTAGCCTGTTCTTTTGCCGGATCCGGCTGAAAAGTTGTAAAATCGTCAAATTTTCCTTTAAGAGTAGCAATAATTTTCCCTGCGGTTCTTTTTCCTATCCCCTTAAGAGTCATAAGTGTTTTTGAATCCTCAGACTCTATTGCAGAAATAATTTTTTCTATAGGAATTGTAAGGGCTTTGACAGCTTTTATTACCCCTATATCTTCAACAGAAATAAATCTTTTAAAAAAAATTTTTTCCTGTTCATTTTCAAAACCGATTAATACCGGAACAGGCTGTCTTTCGGTCTGATGATGGTATATAAAAAGAGAAATATTTTCTTTTTCACCATATCTGCTCAGAGACTGAGCAGTTATCTCAGGAAGAAAAACCTCATAACCGATTCCGTTTACAAGAATTATTATCTGATCTGCTTCCTGTTTTAATATTTTCCCTTCAAGATAAGCTATCATAAAACTAAAATCCTCTTGTCAAACCTACTATAGCCAGAGCCAGTGCATCAGATGCATGGAAAGGAGATATCTTTTCCTTGTGATTAAGGTTTTTTCTGACAGCTTTTTCCAGCTGTTCCTTTGCTGCATTGCCGTTGCCTGTAAGGATCTGCTTTGCCAGACGAACCTGTATTTCAGCGGTAGCAACACCATTTACTGAACATGCACAAAGAATTGCTCCGGAGACCTTGCCAAGGATAATCCCTGATTTGGGATATTCAGGAAGAGAAAAAATATCTTCAATTACAATACCAGCAGGATTTTCATTTTTTATTATATCTGAAATCTCCTGAAAAATTTTAAAAATTCTCTCCTGCATGCACATATCAGGCGATGTTTCTATACACCCGAATCCATAAGATAAAATTTTGCCTGAGGAACCTTTAACAATACCTACACCGGTTGAAGCAAGTCCGGGGTCAATCCCGATAATTTTTTTTTCTTTGGGCATGTTTATTAAAAATTCTCAAGTTTTCTTTTAGCAATAATAGCTTCATTACTTCCTGGAAATTTACTTATAAGTGTTTCAAAAACTGTTTTTGCATTATCTTTTCTGTCAAGTTTAAAAAAGGCCAGTCCCTGTTTTAAATAAGCTGCAGCAATTTTATTCCCCTCAGAATATTTTTCAATCACATTCTGGTATTCAATAATTGCTCTTTTGTACTCTTTTTGTTTATAAAAAATTTCACCAGTCCAAAAAGCTGCATTGTCTGCAACTGAAGATTTGGGATGTTTTTCCAGTATTAATTCAAAAAGTTTCGCTGCTTTATCTAATTCACCTGAATCAAAACTTGTTTTGGCTTTTTCATAAATATCTTCAGCTTTTGCTGTTTCAGGATCAAAATCATCCTGATCTTTACTATTTTTAGTTTCTGATTTTTTTTCCTCTGAATTATCATCTTCTTCAGATTCTTTTTTACCATTTTGACTGACTTCAGCGTGATCAATTTTGGTTTTTTCAAGATCAAGATATTTTTCAACAGAAGCAAGTCTTTTATTTAATGCTGAAACTGAATTATTAAGACGATTAAACTGAGTTTCAAACTTTTCAAGCCTGTAGTCTGACTCCTCAAGACTTCCTTCAAGGGAATAAATATCATTTTTAAGACTTGTATTTTCTGCAAGCAGATTGGCATACTCTGATCTTAGTTTTTTTTCTTTTTGTTCAATTTCATGTGAAAGTTTTTCTACAGATTCTTTTAAAGAATCAATTTTTTTATCCACTTTTTTATCCACAGAACTACGGCCCGATTCAAGTTTATTAAGCCGTGAATTCACAGAAGCCAAATCCTGATCTGTCACACAACCTGAAATCCCGGACAGCAGAACAACAGGCAAAAACAAAAGAAACAATACTTTTCGCATAAATAATTCCGTTTAATAAACCGCAGCAGTATCTGCCGCGGTTATCATGTATATAGTTGCTATTCTGATATTATATTAAACTCAGCTCTTCTGTTCTGAGACCATACATCTTCTCCGCTTCCTTCAACAGCAGGCTTTTCTTCTCCATAAGAAACTGTATCAATCCTGGCGCTTTCTATACCAAGTGCATTAAGATACTTTTTTGCGCTTTCCGCTCTTCTTTCGCCAAGTGCAAGGTTATATTCTGCAGTACCTCTTTCATCACAATGCCCTTCTATAGAAATTTCAGAATCAGGGTTGTCTGTCATCCACTCTGCTTTATTTTCAAGAGTCTGTCTTGCTTCTTCAGATAATTCTGAACTGTCAAAGCTAAAATAGATTTTTTTCTTTTCAAACTTAGCTTTTGCTTCTTTTTCCTGCTGAGCTTCTTTCTTCTGACGAGCAAGCTTTTCAGCTTTTAATCTTTCCTCTTCTTCAGCTTCAGCTTTAGCTTTTTCTTCTGCTTCCTGGTCCGAGGTTTCCTGCTCAGTCTGTTCTACCTGATCCTGATCCTGACCAGCAGGGTCTGCATCAGTCTTTTTTGTTGCACATCCAACAGATACAACCACAAGACAAAACAAAACTCCAATTAAAATTTTTGAATAATATCTGCCCATACTAACATCCTCCTTTTTTTATAAAACTCCATTATTATCTATTATCGGGACCAGGCCGGATCACTCTGGTTACCAGCCATATTACTTATCAAAAGTCTTTGATCATTTCCAAATCTTGTCATGATATAAATCTTTTTCTTCCCGCTCCTTGTGCTTGTAAAAGCTATTAAAGAGCCATCCGGAGACCACGAAGGCTCCTCATTATCTCCAGGCCCTGTTGTCAGCTGTCTTAACCCTGTTCCGTCGGGCCTTATCAGATAAATATTAATACCGTCTTCCTTTGTCATGCCGACATATGAAATATAATCCCCGGAAGGTGACCATGCAGGTGATGTATTATAATTTCCCTCAAAAGTAAGCCTTTTTATTTTATTTGTCTTAAAATCTTTTATGTAAATCTGAGGGCTTCCTCTTCTGCCGGACACAAAAGCCATTTTGTTTCCGTCTGGTGAAAAACTTGGTGAAACATCTATGCCCCATCCTTTTACAGCTGTTTTAAGTTTTTCACCTTTCCCGGTAAGAATAAAAATGTCAGGATCTTTATCAATGCTCATAACTGCTGCTAAAGCAAACTTTCCGGGAAGCCATTCAGGCGTTATATTAAGCCTTCCTTCTGAAATTATATAACCCTTGTCTCCTTTAAGTGATTTTACATATATTTCAGGTATACCTCGCTTATATGATGTATAAGCAATCCAATTATTATCATAAGACCAGGATGGTGAAATAGCAATACTTTTGTCATTTGTCAGTTTACTTATATCGCTTCCGTCAAAATCAGACAAACAAATCTCTTTCTCACCAGAAGAATCGGACACAAAAGCCAGCCTGCTTTCAAATAATCCTTTGTTATCAAAAAGCTCTTCCATTACTTCTGAAGCAAATCTTCTGAGCATTTTTTTCAAATCTTCTTTTTTACCCTTGTATCTTTTTCCTGTAATAAGATCTTTTTTTAAAACATCAAACAGTCTCAGCTCCATCTCAAGTATGTCATTGTTATAGTACAGTGCGCATGTAACAAGAAGTTCTGAATTTTTTTTCCTTTTTTCAAAATCTATTTCAGAACCTGTTATCCCCTCAGGTAAGGAATCTTCTTCTATGATTTCAAAATAGGAGGTAAATTTAAAAAGATACCTGAGATAAGACGTCCCTTCTTTAACAACCTCTTCAAGCTCACTGTCCTTTTCTACAACTGAAAACTCCGGTATTGCAAGCGGGGTTTTGTTAATAAAAGGATTACTTATATCTATAAACTTCAGATTATCTAAATCATCTGCCAAACCTGGCCTGGCTGCTGTCACGATAAAAGCTGAAAAAGTAAATAAAAAAATAAGAAGAATATTTTTTGAATATTTTATTTTTTGCTTCATATATCTTTATTTCAACCCCTTAGGTGTAAATCTCAATCCAATTGTTACAAAATCCCTGTCTATTCCTTCAGGGTATGGAGAAAACGGAGCAGCTCTGTGCACTGCTCTGAAAACAGACTCATCAAAATAATTGTTTCCTGACTTTTTGTCAAACCAGATATTACTTATTCTCCCTTCAGGTGTAACTGTAAATACAACTGCTGTTTCAAGATCTTCGCCTGAATTAGCAACTTCAGAAGGAAGCGCCCATTTCTTTTCTACTTCACTGGCAATTTTATAACTGTATATTTCTATTTTTTTTTCAAGCTTTGCACCTTGCGACAAGTCTGAAAAAAAACCGTTATCATCTGAATTTGCAGATTCTTTTTGAATATCTTTCCTGAACTGTTCTATATCTTCAGTTACCCGGCTGTTATCATTAACTTCTTTTTGCTCTTTTCCAGTTTCACTGGCTTGAGGTTCAGCCTTTTGCTTATTGCTTACCTGATTATCTTTTTTTGGCTGCTTTTCTTTTTTCACAGTTTTCTCAGGCTCAGGTAATCTTTTTTTTTTTCCTGAAACAAGAGGTTTTTTATCTTTAAATTCTCTTTGTTCTGTTTCTTTTATTTTTTCAGTTTCTGCTTTCTTTTCAGTTTCCGGTTTCTTTTCAGTAACTGACTTCTTTCTTGCCTCTATATTTTTCCCGGACTTTTTATCAGGAGCATTTTTTTCCTGCTTAGATTCAGGCGCTTTTTCCACAATAGCAACATTCATTGAACTTTTTCTTAAGTCAGTCTTTTCCGATGCAAAATTAAAATCCAGAGCTGCTGCAGAAAAAATAAGCAGATGCACTATAACTGAAACTGCTGCATATTTCCATAAACCTGAATCTTTATTTTCTGTTTTCTGTTTTCTTATATTATTTAAATTCACTCTTGAATTAATCCACTGATACCGGAGTTGTTATCATCCCTACTTTTTCAATCCCCGCAGATTTTACCTGAGACATAACTTTTATAATTACGCCATAAGATACGTTTTTATCACCTTTAATAAAAACCTGGGGTTCACTTTCTTTACCTGTAACCTTATCTCTTAGAAAGTTTTCAAGATAATCTGATTCTACCTGATTATCATTGAAAAATATTTTACCGTCTTTTGTTACACTTATAACCCATTCAACTGTTTCATTTGATATATTTTCAGACCCGGCCTGGGGAAGTTCTACATTTTCCCCCTGCATCATCATAGGAGCTGTGACCATAAAAATAATAAGCAGAACAAGCATAACATCGACAAACGGGGTGACATTAATTTCTGAAATATATTTACTTTTTCCGTTGGAAGAATAGCCCATTTTATCAGCTTCCGGTTCTTAGGATTTCATATTCAATTATATTTAAAAAATCTGAGGAAAACGACTCAAGAGCAGTATTTATTGTATCAAGTTTATTAGAAAAATAATTATAAAAAATAACAGAAGGTATGGCAACACCAAGACCAAAGGCTGTAGCAACAAGAGCTTCAGATATACCAGGGGCAACAACAGCCAAACTTACGCTTTTTGACATACCTATACTGTGAAATGAATCCATGATTCCCCACACTGTACCGAAAAGACCTATAAAAGGTGCGGTATTTCCTACTGTGGCAAGGAAAGGTACTCCTGAAACAAGACGTTTCATCTCTTCTGAAATGCCGTTGTTCATTCTCCGCTTTATATTAACAGCTCCCCTTAAAGCAGCATCTTCCTTTTTATGAGTACCCTGATTAGACTTAAAATTATCTATCTTTTTTAATTCCATATATCCTGCTCTGAATACTTTTGCTGCAGGACTCTCCTTAAATTTTTTTGTACTGGAATAAGCCTCGGAAATATTTTTACACTTCCAGAAAGACGATGTAAAATCTACTGTTTCCCTGGAAGACTTTCTTAAAAGAAAAAATTTATAAAATATTATGGCCCAGGATATTACAGAAAAGGTAAGCAGGATTAAAAGTACCAGCTTAACTACAAGGCCGGCTGAAGAAACAATAGAAAATATACTGAAAGTATGTTCCATAATCCACCGTTGATTGAATAATTTAAAACAATAAAAACTTATAAGAGGTTGCTTGCTATGTCAATTTATTTCAACCCCAATATAAAAGCCGGCCTCAAACTGCAAGAGGCCGGCTGTATATTAACTTACCTGTAGTTTTTTAACAATTACAAGCTGCTAATTTTTTCTGTAAGAGCAGGAATAAATTCAAGGATGTCTGCTTCGATTCCGTAATCAGCAACCTGGAAAATAGGTGCATTCGGATTCTTGTTAACACCGATGATAATTCCGCCTTTAACACCGCCCATATGCTGGAAAGAACCGCTGATACCAAGTGCAAGGTATACATTTGGCTTAACAGTCTGTCCTGATGTACCTACCTGACGTGCTGCTTCAAGCCACTTTGCATCACATATCGGACGTGAGCATGAAACTTCTGCTTTTGAACCGATAGCCTCTTTAAGATCCATAGCCATTTCGATGTTATCTTCATCTTCAATACCACGGCCGATAGAAACAAGAACTTCTGCTTTGGTGATATCAACGCCGCCGGCTTCAGGAGCAACAACTTCAACAAATTTACGCTTAACAGAAAGATCTCCTGCATCACCGCTTTTATCAGTTACTGATCCGCCAACACCGCCTGCAGCAGGTTCATTTGCTCCGGGACGAAGAGTAATAACAAGACCGCCTGCAATATCTGCATCAACATGTGTGCTAACGCTTCCACCAAGCTCTGTTCTTACTGTTTTTAAAACTGTTCCGTCTACACCTTCTATAGCTGTAATATCAGCAAGATAAGCTGAATCCTGCTTTACTGACAAGCCGGGTCCAAGATCCATTGCAAATGTACCATGAGACATAAGAACCACTGCATCATCAGAAAGAACAGAAAGAAGAGCTTTTCTTACAACTTCTGCGTTAGGGTATGCAAGCGCTTCATTGTCTATCTTATATACTTCATTAAAAAACTCGCCTGCTTTACCTGCAACATCATCAATTCCCGAGCCTGTAACTACAGCTGTAACAGAATCTGCGCCCATAGCTTTTGCTGCAGCGGCCAGTTCTGCTGCTGTATCTTCTATTTCGCCTTTAGCGTGCTGAATATATGCAAAATACTGTGTCATTATTATAACCCTCCGTTGGCTTTTAGGATTTCAATGAGTTTATCAATGACTTCTTCATCGCTACCCTCGATCATTTCAGCGCCTTCGCCTGCTTCAGGAATAAAATAATCCTGACGCTTAACTTTAGCACCGTCTTCGCCTACAGAGGACTCTTCAAGACCAAGATCTTCTGCTCCGTACTGAGGTACATCAACGCCTGAAACCTGTCTGATACCTTTGATACCTACGTATCTCGGCTCATTAATACCTGTCTGAATTGAAAGCACACATGGTAGTTCAATTTCATTCATTTCTGTGTTACCGCCTTCAATTTCACGGCCCACAGTCATTTTTCCTTCAGCTGCTTCAATTTTGTTTACAAGTGAAGCATAAGGATAGTCAAGCATTGCAGCAAGCATACCGCCTACAGCACCATAACCTGCATCAGCCTGAGCACCTGTAAGGATAAGATCGTATTTGCCTTTATCCACAGCACCTTTAAGGATAGTTGCAACGCCTCTTGCATCTGATTTTTCAAAGGCTTCATCCATTAAATGCACAGCACTACCTGCACCCATTGCCATTTCACGGCGAAGAACTTCGTCACACTCGTCTTCGCTTTCTTCATCACCGACTGTAACAACAGTAACATTGCCGCCTACTTTGTCAGCTATCTGAATAGCTTCTTCAACAGCGTAGTTGTCCCACTCGTTTACGACATAAGTAAGCTCATCGTAATCAAGATCGTTGCCGTCAAGTTCAATTTCTTCTTCCCCTGTATCAGGGACGCTTTTTACACAAACTAAAATTTCCATAAATCCTCCCAAAAATAAATTTGATTGTGGAGTATAGCCATAAAACCTTCAAGTTTAAAGGTAAGTGACAATTTTGCTGCCGGAATTATTATCTAATTCCGGCAGACACATTTTTATTTAAGCCAAATGCTTGTCTATAAGTTCAACAAGATCAATCGCTTCCATTCTGTCTTCCATGTTGGCGACCTTAATAGCATCTTCCATGTTGACCATACAGAAAGGACAGGCTGTAACCATAACATTAGCTCCTGCCTTGGCAGCCATTTTAACCCTTAAAACACCCATTCTTTCCTCTTCCTCAGGCTCATAAAAAAGCATAAGCCCGCCGCCTGAGCAACAAAATGAAGTGTCGCGGCTTCTTAACATTTCTGAGGTTCTGATATTAGGAATAGATGAAATAGCATCTCTTGGATCTTCGTAAAGCTCATTGTGGCGACCAAGATAACAAGGATCATGGTATGTAAATACCTTTGACTCATCTTCAACATTTTTAAGCTTAAGAGCACCTGATTTAGCAGCTTTGGTTATAACTTCAGAGATATGTTCAACAGTAACACCCATATCCGGATAATCGTTTTTCAGAGCATTGTAAGCATGGGGATCAGCAGTAACTATCTTTTTAACACCTGATTCTTTTATCTTTTCTATGTTATGACTTCTAAGATCTCTGTAAAGAAGCTCTTCACCAAATCTTAAAACTTCGTTACCAGAGTCTTTTTCATTTGCTCCGAGTACTCCGAAGTCTATTCCTGCTTTTCTTAAGACTCTAACAGCAGCGTTAGTTATTTCAAGCATTCTGTCATCGTAAGAAGACACAGAGTCTACAAAGAAAAGGTATTCTGCTGTTGTTTCACCGTCAAGAACCTTGATAGGCTCGCTTTCTTCATAATCTTTAAGCCATGCACCACGTTTCTTTGGAGATTTACCCCAGGCATTCCCTTTTTTGGCAAGCTGCTGAAGCGGCTTCTGAAGAGTCTGTGGTACTTCGCCGTTATCAACCATTCCTCTTCTCATATCAACTATTTTATCGATATACTCAATTCCAAGAGGACATTCTTCCTCACATGCACCGCATGTTGTACAAGACCAGATCTCGTCAGCATCAAATACATCGCCGATTACATCACCTGACTTTTTAATATCTCCGCTAAGGGGATAATTATCAAAAATTGCGTCACGCCCACGGATTGTTATAAATCTTGGAGAAAGTGGACGACCTACTGTTGCAGCCGGACAATTATCTGAACATCTTCCGCAGTCAGCACAGGTATAAAAATCAAGAATATGCTTCCAGGTAAAATCTTCAAGCTTTTTAACCCCGATTGAGTCAAGGTTTTCAATCTCTTCGTCAGTAAGACCAAACTCAGGAGGCTTGATATTTCCTTTTTTAAGGCGCATGAAAAATACGTTAAAAAGAGATGTAATAACATGAAAATGCTTGCCAAGAGGCAGAAAGCAGAGAAAGAAAAAGAATGTAAAATCATGCACATAATAAGATGCAATATGGATAGTCTGTAGTTTTTCTACAGGAGTATCCATAAATATATTTTTGAAAAACCATGCAAGAGTAGCAGGCGCTACAAAATGCGCTCCTCCGCCGGATCTTTCCGCAGCTGCTAATAAAGATGCGTCAAACATGCTTTCAGAAACCATAAGAGTACAGATTACCATAAGCACAAACACAGCTTCAGCAGTATGATCTTTTCCGAATCTTTCAGGTACTTCATAACGTTCCGGTCTGAATATACCCCTTCTTATTGCTGCAATCACACAGGCAAAAAACACAAAAGTTGCCGCGTAATCCTTCATTGTATTATAGATCATTCCGCCTATCTGATCAGCACCAAGTCCGGGAAGTGCAAAATCCGGGACTATACCTATAATCACAAGAAGAGATGATCTTAATGCAAGAGTTAAAAAACCGAAAAATATAACAATATGCAAAACACCGGCCATCATATAGCGCGGCTGTTTCCACTGAAGAAGCCAGATTTTAAGGATCATCCAGATTCTTTGAGGAATATTGTCAAATCTTTCTTCATTGCGTGCCCTGACAAGGGGCGCAACCCTTTTTGCCATGATGTAAACCCATAAACCGATACCTGCCAGAGGAATTGCTATAGAAAGCAAAACCAAGGGAATACCGAAAAATGAGTAGTTCGCAGGAGCTGTTATTAAATGTTCCATACAGCTTATCCTTCCCCCTTTTTAAAAAGTTTAAATTTATATATATACATTTATATTTTCTGTTTCATAAAATTCTGAGGGATCGTTCAATCCTTTAATAAAGTTCATATGGTTCAGTCAAGAAAAAAAAGTTCTCTTAAAATTAAAAAAAGATTGCGGGGCAAAAAGCCTGCCCCGCAAAAAAAATTTTTATGATACAAATGAAGCTTCGTCAATTTCCATTACTGCAGGATCTGAATCAAGAATAGCCTGCATTTTACCCTGGGTTACAGGAAGAACAGAATTAATAAAATACTGTGCCGACTTAATAAGTCCGTTGTAGAAAATATCGTCTTTTTTCTTCTTGCCGAGTTTCTGCTGTGCAATCATTGCTCTCCAAAGAAGCATCCATGCTGTACATACATCGCCTGTAGCTTCCATAAATGGGTGAGCATGAGCAAAAGCTGTTTTTACATTTTCACTCATTGCTGTTTTGCCAAGATTCATAGCAACTTCACCAAGCTTATTAAGGGCAGCTTCAACCTGCTCTGCAAGCTGGGTAACACCTTCAACTTTTTTGGCCTCTCCCACAGTTTTTGCAATCTGCGCAGAAAGATCCATGAAAAGCTTACCTTTCTTCATGCCAAGCTTACGGCCGAGAAGGTCCATTGCCTGAATTCCGTTGGTTCCTTCATATATCATGGTGATTCTGCAGTCTCTTAAAAGCTGAGCCTGATCATATTCTTCAATAAAACCGTAACCGCCGTATACCTGCATACCGTGAGAACAGATCTCAAAAGACTTGTCAGTTACATATCCTTTTCCTATTGGAGTAAGGATTTCTGCAAGACCTTCCCACATAGCTTTTTCTTCTTCATCTTCAGTAACCTCAGCTTTATCATAGCATGAGGCAAGATAGTAAAGTATACTTCTCATACCTTCTACATATGACTTCATAATCATAAGCTGACGTCTTACGTCGGGATGCTTGATAATTGGAACTCCGCCGCCTTTGGGGTTGGTAAGGTCTGCACCCTGGATTCTGTCTTTTGCATAGTTTACTGCATTAAGGTAAGATGCTGATGCACATGCAAAACCCTGAAGACCGACAAGCTGTCTGGCTTCATTCATCATAAGGAACATGTGTGCCATACCTTTGTTTTCTTCGCCGAGAAGGGTTCCTATACATTCGTCTTTTTCACCAAGGGAAAGCGTGCAGGTTGAGTTTCCATGGATTCCCATTTTATGCTCAATACCTGTACATGTTACATCGTTAAATTCTCCAGGAGAACCGTCTTCCTTAACTCTGTATTTTGGAACAAGGAAAAGAGATATGCCTTTTGTTCCGGCAGGTGCGCCTTCTATTCTTGCAAGCACCGGATGGATAATATTATCTGACAGCTGATTTTGCTCACCGCCGGAAATAAATATCTTCTGACCCTTTATCTTATATGTCCCGTCAGACTGAGGTATAGCAACAGTTTCAAGAGCACCTACATCAGAGCCTGCAGAAGACTCTGTAAGGAGCATGGTTCCGCACCACTGGCCTGAATATACTTTTTTAAGGTAGGTATTTTTCTGTTCTTCTGTTCCGAAAGTTTCGATCAGCTTACCGCATCCGTGGGTAAGTCCCGGATACATCATAAGAGGATAATTTGCTCCGTTGAAATACTCGCTTGCAGCAAGAGCAACCGATTTTGGCATTCCCTGGCCGCCCCAAACAGGGTCTTCTGTCATTGCTGTCCATTCACCCTCTTTTAAAAGCTCATAAACTCTTTCAAACGACTCCGGAATCTTTACATTGCCGTCACCTTCAAATGTACAGCCTACGTCATCCCCTTCTTTGAATGTAGGATAGATTTCATCAACAGCAAGCTTTCTTGCTTCCTTAACAATCATATCCACTGTTTTTTTGTTAAATTCTGAAAAT
>JBNJDM010000007.1:0-41928 GCA_051744925.1 Thermodesulfobacteriota bacterium
GGTGTTTGATTCATCATTCATATAATATTACCACATATTTTATATATTAAACTCTATTGTAAAGTTAACAATATATAATAATGATGCAAATTATCAAACCTAGTTTTAAAAAATAATTTTATTTAGTTGCTGAACGAAAACTGCCTTTTTTGCCCAGTTCTGCGTTAGAATCAAAATTTAATCCTCAAAATACCCCAGTATTCCTGCGGTTAAATTTTTCATCTGCCTTGAACTGAACAAAAAATTCTAGTTTTCGGCCAATTACTATTTATCTTAAATAATAAAAAACTAACAAAATGTTTGTACAAATAAACTTTGTTATTGTATATATATACTGTTTCTATTACTGAAAGGAGGGATGAAATGACAGTAGATTCCGCGTTTAATAAATTAAGAGCTGAGGAAAGGGAAGTAAGAAGGCAGCTTATAATTGAGGCGACCTTAAGTCTTCTTGAAAAAAAATCTTTTGATCAGATTGGAATGAGAGATATCGCAGCTGAAGCAGGTATTTCTCCTGCGTCACTTTACAGATATTTTCCAGGTCAGACCGACCTTCTTATGGAGAGTTTCTTATACGATATGGAGACTCTGTTACTTGATTTTAATAAAAGGCTTTCCTCCAAAGAGATTGATTCTGTTGAAAAATTTGCAGTAGAATTTGTTGAGCTTCTTATAAAAAATGAAGCAACTTTTCAGATGATGAGTTATATGATGATAAAAGCTGATATTCCCGAAGAACTCCTTGAAAAGTTTAATGCAATGATGCGAAGACTTTTTACAAATATTGAAAATGTGTTTGAAAGTGCAGGGGTATGTGTTGGTTCAAGAAGTATAGTCCATACTTTTTTTGCTTCACTTGCAGGAATTGTAATGACTTTTAGAAATTTCCCTTCAAAAAATAAAGAAATTCTTAAGGATCATATCCACAGGCTTGCTGAGATATCCGCATTTGCTTTTTCAATGAAAGATGTCTGTGATTTTGCACATAAAGATAAATAATTAGTTGTTGAACGGAAACTGTTTTTTGTCAGCTATGGAGTAAGGCTCAGAATTTAATATTTATAAGCTTTTAACTAAATTGAATTTGGTTTTCGGTCAATAACTAATTATTCTGAATTTACAGAAGAAATTCCTGCCGACAGTTCTTCCTGTATGCTGTCTATAAGCCTGCAGGCTTTCTGACAGTGGGGCAGGTGATCATTGTCAGGGCAGTTTATACACGGACTTTTTATAAGGTATCCGATTTCAAAATCGAATTTATCTCTTTTGATGAATTTTGTTTTATTTTCCACAATTTACTCCTTAAAAAAGGCGCCTTTCATATAGTTTCGGTTTAAAAATTAAAACCGGCTATTATAAGCTTAGAATAAAGTTAGTTTATTATGTCCGGGTTTGTAAATATAAAAAATACAGACCCGGATTATTTTCTAATCTTGTTTGTAAAAATCATTTAAATCTAAAATAAACTTTTGAAAAGAAGAATCTTTGATTTTAAGTATATACCCCAAAGATTTTTCATTGAAATCTGAACTTTTTTGTTCACTGTTTTTTAATTCAACTGAAATCAGATTTTTTTTGGGGTCATGAATATATATATTAATTACGGAGTTCTCATCTGTGGTATATTCAAGTCTGAAGTTGTAATTATCCTTATCTCTCTTTTTTATTACATCACTGGCTTCAAGCTTTTTAAGGCCTGAAAACAGAGCAGAAACTTTGTTTTTATCCAGATCTTTATTATGATTTTTGGGATAAACCGCTTTTATTTCTGAACTATCTTGAGCAAATTCATAAATTTTTTTATTTTCAGAATCATAAAGTGCAGTTTTAGTAATTTTATTTTTTCTGATGTCTGCAATATTGTTTTTAAGCCAGTATCCGGGCTTATTGTTAAGTTTAAATTCAGATTTTGTAAGATATATTGTATCTTTTCCCGGCTTAAGAATATATTGACCACCTTTTTCCCTTTTTTTACCAATAATCAGTTTAAATAGCTTTTTGTCTTCTTTATCCTTTAAAAATACGAGTGTGCCTGCTTTTTGTCCTGAAGTCTCCTCTGGATCTGTAAGGCCGAATTTTTCAAGTAAATCCCTTTCTGATTTATAATTGTGTATAGTTTTTATAGACTGAATACTATTTATAAAGTCCTCAATTTTTACAAAATCAGCATTGAAATCTGCTTTGTTTGCAACTATCCATTCTTTATCGTTATGTTCAAGAAAAATCTTATGTCCATCTGAAATAATATCGATTTTTTTTGTATCAGCGAGAACATCATATTCAATAAAATCTTTTTCAGTCTCTTTTTTGACTTCTTTTTTGTCATAGTCTGACTGAAAATATATTCCTGCTCCAAGCACAATTACAGCTGTGAAAAGAAGAAGTAACTTTTTGTCCATAATTTAAACCTCTTTTTTGTTTTTGGTTTTAATATTTTTTTATGCACTATCTTTGTTCAAAGATAATCTCCTGAAAAATTATTTTTTATGGCGTCTTATTCCGTTAATTATTCCGATAACTCCTATAATAAAAGGGATCAGAAGTATGTTTATCATTTTTATTTTAGTCCCAAGTGATTCTATGTCGGATCTTAGCTTTCTTCTTACCTGTTTAAGCTGGTTATTGACTTCTCTTTTTTCCTTTCTGAATTTTTCTATTTCAGCTTCCTGTTCCTTGCTCAGCACAAGGCTTTGATTTTGAGCTCTTTGCTGTTCCAGAGCTTTAAGTTTTTTGCTTGTTTCTTCAGCTTTTGCTGTAAGTTTTTTTTCTGTTTCAAGCCATTTTTCCTTGGCCTTGTTTTCAAGTTTTTTAACTTTAGTAAAAGGCCTTAGTGTTGAACTTCCTGACCTTATATCTATAAGTTCCTCTTCACCGCAGATTATTTCAACGCAGTTCTGGAAAAAAGTAAGGTTGTCATTGAACATGTTTGCCATTTCATAGCCTAAAAAGTTTTGTTTTTGCATGTAAAACTGGTCATATAAAAAATCAGTTTCTGCTATGAAAATAAGGGCACCTTTTTTTGCATTTTCATTTTTGCCAAGAGAAAAGTCTCCTGTAATTTTTACTGCTATTGAATGGTGGTTTTCATCAGGAGTAAAATTCCTTTTTATGGAATCTAATCCCCCGAACTGGAGCATTGAAGGATCATATAAAGTTGAATTTTTTGAAGACCATAAAAGTTTTTCGTAATTAAGTCCTTTTTTCTCATCTGTGTGTATTGAGCCAGCAATGGGAAAGAGTAAAGTCTCAAGATCAGATGTAATAATATTTTTACTGCTCATCCCGCCTGATTCTATTGTAAGCCAGCCCGGGTTAAGTTCAGGCTGATTGTTTCTTCCCATTATCTGTGTTGCGGTATTTAAGTCTGCTATAGATTCTTTTTCATTAAATTTTATTCCCCATTTTTCAAAAGTATCTTTAAGAGGGAAGCTGTAGGGCTGCATTCTGCTTTGCTGATCTAAAATTGCAAGAGGATCTGCAAGCACTATAACTCTTCCGCCGTTTTCAAGATATTTTTCTGCGTTTTTAATAATTTTGCTGTCAGGGTTTTTCGGCTGAAAAAGAATAAGTGCATCTGAAGTACCCGGAATTTCACCTTCCTGTTCATCTATCTGTTTTATATTGTATTGTTTTTCAAGAACTTCTAAGAAATACCAGCGTCTGCTTTGCTGATTCTGTTGCATGGGCTGAGGATTTCCAAATACCGGAATAGAGCTCATAAAAGTAATTTCAGGTTTTTTTTCTGTCTGAAGGGAAGAAATAAGCGAAGTTATTTCATATTCAAGCTTTGCTTCATCCGAAGGGTCAAAAAAAGGAATAATCTCCTCTTTGTCTCCTTTTATTGCGGCAAGTCCCATGTAGAGTTTTTCACCTCCGGGAAGGCTTACACCCTGAAGTCCAAGTGTTAAAGCATTGTCTTCTTCCTGTGAATCTGTTCTTGGCCTTATAACTTCAAGATTTATCCTGCCCTTGGAATATGTCTGGTATTCTTTTAATAAATCTTCGATTCTTTTGGAATATGCTTTGTATTCACCAGGCAGATCAGAATTTAATTCTGAATTATTGAAATATTTCAATGTTATTTCTTCACTGCTTTTATCTATAATTTTATGTGTTGCTTCTGAAAGTGAATATATATTGTTTTCTGTTGCATCAAGTCTGAGTGTAAAATCGTTTATTAAAATATTTATGAATAAAAGAACTGCACCTGTAAGTATTACAGTTAAAATTCCCTTTGGTATTCTTGTTAGTCTGCTCTTCATTTAAAAGCCTCCGAAAGGATATGGTTAATTCCTGCCTGTGTTAATAATAACTGTATTTGCAGTAAGCATAAAAATTATTACGGAAAAATAATAGAATATATCCCTGAAATCTATAACCCCTTTTGTCATCGCTTTAAAATGGGTAAGAAAGCTCATTTCTGATACCAGATTTACTATCCAGTCAGGAGAAAAAGATGAAAAAACTTCAGTAACAGGAGTATGTCCTGCAAGTATTAAAAAAACAGAAATACATACTGCGGTTAAAAAACTTATAACCTGACTTTTTGTTATAGATGAGGCAAAGATGCCGATTGAGGTAAAAGCTCCTGCAAGTAGTATGCTTCCAAAGTAACCTGAAATTACAGCTCCCATATCAGGGTTTCCAAGATAGATTACAGTTAATACAACAGGAAATGTGAGAAGAACTGCAATTGCTGTAAAAAGCCAGGCTGCAAGAAATTTTGCAGTAACAATTTCAGCAGCTGTTACAGGCAGAGTCATTAAAAGTTCTATTGTTCCTGTTCGTTTTTCATCTGAAAAAAGTTTCATTGTGACAGAAGGTACAAGAAAAAGAAAAATCCAGGGGTGCCAGCTGAAAAAAGGAGAAAGATCAGCCTGGTTGGATTCATAAAGTCCGCTTACATAAAATGTAAAAAATCCCTGCATAACAATAAATATTATTAAGACAACATAAGCTATTGAAGAATTAAAATAGCTTAAAAATTCTCTTTTGAATATCGATTTTATAGCGTTTAAACTGCGGTTCATTTTTAATTTTCCCTTTAGTTTGATGTGAGTAATTGAAAGACTTTTGTAAGATCACCCTGGTCAACAGATATTGAGTTTATTTGGCAGCCGTAGCTGCTTAAATTTTTTTCAAGCCTTCCCATTAACTGAGAAACCGAAGTTGGAGATTTTTTATCAGGGTATATTTTTACAGGTGAATATCTGTTTTGTTTTTCAGTTTTATCTAATTTGAGATCTTTTATACCTTCTGTCGATTTAATTAATTCAGAAATATTTTTTTCGCATCCGCTGTAATCAATTCTAAGTTTTATGCAGCCGTAATCAGGGTCTTTTTTCATAAGATCTTCAGGGGTTGAGTCTTCAATCAGCCTGCCGTTTGAAATAATAACAGCTCTGCTGCATACAGCTATTGCTTCTTCAAGAATATGTGTTGAAAGAATTATTCCTTTTTCATGGCTCATCGATTTAATCATTTCCCTTACTTCATTTTTCTGATTGGGATCAAGTCCGTCTGTAGGTTCATCAAGTATGAGATATTCGGGATCGTGAAGAATGCTCTGTGCAAAAGAGACTCTTTGTCTGTAGCCTTTAGACAATGTGTGTATCTGCTGGGAAGCAACATCTTTTATAAAACATTTTTCAATTGCTTCGTCTCGTTTTATCTTTTTTTGCCTTCCTCTGAATCCCCGTGTTTCTGCACAGAAATCGAGAAATTCAGTTACTGTCATATCTGAATACAAAGGAGAGGTTTCTGAAAGATAACCTGTTTTGGTTTTGGTTTTAAGCGGATTTTTGGTAACAGAATCACCATCAATAAAAGCATCGCCTGAAGACGGGGTGAGATAACCTGTAAGCATGCGCATTGTAGTCGATTTACCAGCGCCGTTGGGGCCTAAAAAACCTAGTATGTCTCCTTTTTCAACTTTAAAGGAAACAGAGTCCGCAGCTTTTATTAAGCCAAAAGACCTGGTCAGACTTTTTGCCTCTATCATAAAATCTCCTTAAAATTTTAAATAACTTTCATATTTTTTTAATGGATACTTCAGAGTTTTGGTATAAAAATAAATAAAAATTTCTGGTTTTCAGTTAACCGATATATTAAATTCTTGCACATTAAATAGAAATTGCTTAAAAACTGGAGGAATTAATTTAAAAAAAAACAATAATGTTGTGTTTTCTTTTTGTCAAGATGCTTCATTATTAGTCAGGAGAGATTTTTGAAAATAAAAAGCATAATAGAAATTGTTGAAAAAACAGGCAATGCACTCTGGGATTTTTTTGCATCGCTTAAATTAACAATTTTCCTTTTTAGTGTAATAACAGCGGCATCTGTAGCAGGTACTTTTATGCCGGGTAAAATCGGTTTGATGAAGTTTTTGCAGGGAAAGCCTGAATGGATAATCCGGCTTGCAGATGTTATGGAACTGCATGATATTTACAATTCACCCTGGTTTGCATTTTTTATTATAATGTTGGGTGTAAATATTGTTTGCTGTTCATTTGAAAGACTTCCCGGAGTTATGAAAATTGTCCGGAAAAAACCTTTGCCTCCTATGGTTTCAAAGATAGAATCTTTGAAAAATAAAAACAGCCATATTTCTGATATGAGTATGGAGGAGAGTATATCTCTTGCTCAAAAATATTTTAAAAAAAACAGGCTTAAGGTATTTAAAAGCAAAGAACCTGATTTATATTCATGCACAGCTGAAAAAGGAAGGTGGACAAGGCTTGGAGTATATATAACCCATTTCGGTTTTCTTTTGCTTATAACAGGCGGTCTTATAGGTAACCTTACCGGTTTTACAGGAGTTATTGAAATACCAGAAAATGAAACTGAATCTACAGTAACCCTTTTTGATAACCAGCAAAAGCTTGATCTTAATTTCACAGTAACATGCAATTATTTTGAAATTGTGAAATATGACAGAACAAATACTCCCAAATCCTATGAATCAGAAATAATATTTAATAAAGGACAGGATGATGAGTATAAAGATATTGTAAGGGTAAACAAGCCTTTAAGATTTAGTAATATAAAATTTATACAATCAGGATACGGAAGAAGGCTGGAAGGTAAGGTCTCTTTATCTCTTCATGATATAAAAACTGATGAAAAAGTTGCTGAGTATAAAATGAATGAAGGAGATACTGTTGCTTTTCCAGACGGAGAAACAAAGTTTAATCTTTTTACATTCAGGCCTAATTTTAATATATCAAGACATAATCTTGGAGAGACTTTCCTGGGTATTGTGCTGAAAAATGGCAGGGAGATTCCGGCAGCCCTTCCTGTAAATAATCCCGGTTTTGACAAGCACAGAAGAGGGGACTTCTATTTAAAAGTAAACGATTTTAATACAAAATACTATACCTCTCTTCAGGTGAATAAGGATCAGGGCGTTTACCTTGTATATTCAGGGTTTCTTATTTTACTTGCAGGGTGTTTTATTAGTTTTTTCATGAATCACAAATCTTTTTATCTTGTTCTTAAAAAGGGTGAACATGATAATAAAACTGAATTTATTTTTGCATCTTCATCAAATAAAAATAAGAAAGCAGCAGAAGATGAAGTTCAGAAGTTTTATAATTTTATAACCGTAAATAAAGAAAGCTAAAGGAAGGGGTAAATAAAAAATGGAAAGCAACCTGGTTCTTTCAGTTGTAACTTTTATATACGGCTTGTCTGCTTTAAGCTATATAACCGGCACTGTATTTAATAAATCGAAAATGACAAATATCGGTTTTTTTCTTCTAATAGCAGGTCTTACAGGTAATTTTGCAGGTTTTATTTTAAGATGGATTGAGTCTTATCAGATGGGAATAGGCAGAATTCCTTTGTCTGACTTGTATGAGTCCCTTGTATTTTTTTCATTATCAGGAGCATTTATGTATGCCCTTGTTTCAAAGAGATTCAACAGTCCTGCAGTCGGCTCTGTAGTATTAACATTGATTTTTCTTGCAATGGCTTATGCAGGGATTTCACCTTCTGCAGATTCTGCAATTAAACCTTTAATGCCTGCTTTGCGGAGTAACTGGCTTACTGTTCATGTTGTAACCTGTTTTATCGGATATTCCGGTTTTGCAATCTCTTTTGCGGCAAGCCTTATAATACTTTTTACCGGAGATACAGATAAAGGCCGCGATCTTGATGAGCTTAACTACAAAATGATAATCTACGGATTTCTCTTTTTATCCCTTGGTATTATAACCGGAGCAGTGTGGGCGGACAGTGCCTGGGGAAGATACTGGTCATGGGATCCAAAAGAGACATGGTCATTAATAACATGGTTTGTATATGCAATAGTGCTTCATGCCAGATACATGAAAACTTTTAAGCGTAAAACAATTGCATGGCTTTCGATTTTAGGCTTTATAGCAGTTTTATTTACTTATTTCGGAGTAAATCAGCTGCTTTCAGGTCTTCACAGCTATGCGTAAAACCCGGAGAAAAAATGGATAAAATAAAAATAAAAGGCGGATTTCCGCTTTCTGGCGAGGTAATTGTAAGCGGAGCAAAAAATGCTACACTTCCTGTGCTTGCATCAGCACTTTTGTGCAAGGGTAAATCGGTATTTCATAATGTTCCACGTTTAATGGACGTAGAAAGTATTCTTGAGCTTTCCCAGGAGCTTGGAGCCTCTGTTGAAGCTGACGGACATAGCGTATCTGTAGATGCACAAGGGCTTAACAATCATCTTGCTCCTTATGAAATAGTAAGAAAAATGAGAGCATCGATTCTTGTTCTCGGCCCTCTTGTTGCAAGGCTTGGTAAGGCCTGTGTTTCTCTGCCCGGAGGATGTGCAATAGGGGCAAGACCTGTTAATCTTCATCTTGAAGGCCTTGAAAAGCTTGGTGCTGAAATTCATCTTTCCCATGGATATATAAATGCAAAAGCAGAGAAATTAAGAGGGGCTGAAATTAATTTTGATACAGTTACTGTTACAGGGACTGAAAATTTAATGATGGCAGCTGTTCTTGCAGAGGGTAAAACTGTTTTGCGAAACGCTGCAAGGGAACCTGAAGTAATAGCTCTTGCAGATATTTTAAATCTTATGGGCGCAAAAATTGAGGGGGCAGGAACTTCGGAGATTGTTATCAACGGAGTTGAATCTTTAAATCCTGTGGAAGCCGAGATAATTCCGGACAGAATTGAAACCGGTACTTTTATGGTAGCCGCTGCTGTTACAAAAGGTGATCTGCTTATAAAAAAATGCCGTCCTGATCATCTTTTCGAGGTAATATCAAAAATAAAAGAGACAGGTACTTTTGTTGAAACCGGTGATGACTGGATCAGGGTGAAAGGGTGCAAAGATTTAAAAAGCATTGATATAAAAACATCGCCTTATCCGGGATTTCCTACTGATATGCAGGCCCAGTTCATAGTTCTTTTAAGCCTTGCAAATGGTGTTTCAACCATAAAAGAGACAATATTCGAAAACAGATTTATTCATGTGAATGAACTCCAGAGAATGGGAGCAGATGTATATCTTCCATCGTCGAATACTGCCGTTGTAAGAGGTGTTGATCAGCTGACAGGAGCTCCTGTAATGGCTTCGGATCTAAGAGCCAGTGCATGCCTTATTCTGGCAGGTCTTGCCGCAGATAATACTACTGTTGTAAACAGGGTCTATCACCTTGACAGAGGGTACGAACAAATGGAGCTGAAATTAAGACAAATCGGTGCAGACATAGAAAGAATTAAATAGTTGCTGAACGAAAACTGCCTTTTTTGACCCGTTCTGCGTTAGATTTAAAATTTAATCCTCAAAATACTCCAGTATTCCTGAGGTTAAATTTTTAATCTGCCGTAACTGAATCAAAAATTCTGGTTTTCGGCCAATCACTAAATAAAAACTGAATATATTTTATGAATGGAAGAATAAAAAGACCATTTATTCCGGTTTTTGTATTTTTTTCTCTTGGAATATTAACCGGCGAAACATTTAATATTTCATTCCTTTTCCCGGGTATATGTTTATCTGTATCAGCTCTATGGCTTTTTTTTATTTATTTAAAAAAGAAAAAAGCTTTGTTTGTTCCCTTGATTTTTTTTTATTTTGCAGGGATTATTTTTATTCTTCCTGTGACAGAGCATTATTTTTTTTTAAAAGCTGAAAAATCAGATCTTTATAATAATAAGAAAAATAAAATAACTGCAGAAGTATTAAATTTTCCCGAAAAATCGTCGTTTAAATTAAAAGCAGAAATCAAACTTCTTAGTTTTAATAATAAAGCTGTAAAAGATAAGGATATCAGGCTTAAACTTACTGTTTACAACTTTAAAAAAAAATTTAAGCCCGGAGATGTAATATCCTTTTCTTCTGAAATCAGGCCTTTTACCAATTTTAAAAATCCACGTGCTTTTGATTACAAATCTTATATGAGACATAAAGGTTTTTACGGATACTGCTGGACATCTGCAGATAATGCAGAGTTTAAGAAAAATAAAAAATCTTTTAATTCTTATATTCTGAATGCAAGAAAAAAAATTGCAGAAATAATTGATATTCAGGTCGAAAAAAAAGAGATAAGAGCTCTTTTAAAAACAATAACTGCAGGGTTTAAAAATAAGCTTAATCAGGATTTTAAAGATGCAGCCTCATATGCTGGTGCATCACATTTTATGGCAATTTCCGGTCTTCATATAGGGATGGTTTTTTCTTTTATATTTGTTGTTTCAAAATTTTTTTTAGTTTATATACCTTTTTTAACAAACAGAGGACTGGTTAAAAAAGCCGCTTTGATATCAGGAGTTTTTGCAGCATTAATATATTCACTTTTGTCCGGTCTTATGCCTTCTGCACAAAGAGCAATTATTCTTGCAGCACTTGCTGTTGCAGGATTTTTTCTTAATAAAAAACACGATCCTTTAAATATTCTTGCTGCATGTGCATTTTTCATACTTGCTGTTAACCCACAGGCACTTTTTGATATAGGATTTATTCTTTCATTTTCAGCAGTATTTTTTATTATTTCAGGTTTTATGCTTTTTCCTGAAGATTTACGTGAGATTCAAAGTCCGGCTCAAAAAGTACTTATTAATATAAAAATTCTTTTAAAAACATCTTTGTTTGCTGCAGCTGGTACTTACCCTTTTGCACTTTATTTTTTTTACACCCTACCTTTTGCCGGAGTAATAAACAGCTGTATTCTTATTCCTGTATTTTCATTTTTTCTGCTGCCTTCTGTGTTTTTGGGGATAATGTTTTTTCCTGTATCTGAATTAATTTCAGGGCTTTTTTTTGAAGCTGCATCTTTTTGTGCTGATTTTTTTATTAATTTTGTTTATTTTGTTTCAGACTTTTCATTTATCTATTTAAAGGCAGGAATTACAAAGCCCGAACTCGTGCTTATCTTTATGTGGATTTTGCTTATATTTGCCTTTGTTAAAACCTTATTTTCTGACTTTAAATTGAGCTTAGCTCTAAAAGCAGGTTTTGTTATTCTTTTTGTTTTTACAGCCGCAGATGTTTTCCATGAAGTTAAGAAAAGATTTTTCAATGACAAGGGTAGAATTATTTCCTTTGATACAGGAAAAGGAAATTCAGCTTTAATTATTTTTCCCGGTGGTAAAACAGCTCTTATTGATGCAGGAGGGATACCAGGGTCTGATTTTGATATTGGAAGATATATTATTGCACCTTTTCTTTTTCACAATAAAATAAAAACAATCGATTATTGCATAGCCACTCATGGTGATTTTGACCATTATTACGGCTTTTTTTATCTTATGGATGCTTTTAAAATAAATAATTTTGTTTTTAACAGGTCTTCAAAATATTCAGATCTTTTTCTAAAACTTAAACAACAAGCAGAAGAAAAAAATATAATAATGCCTGTAAAAAAGCAGAATCTCAAACGGGCAGAGATAGATTTTTTTCAAAGAAAAAAGCTTTTTGAAAATGAAAATGACAATTCACTGCTTGTAAGCGTAAAAATTGACGGCGTAAAAATTCTTTTTACAGGAGATCTTTACAAGAAAAGCCAAGCTTATTATCGGGATAAAAAAATTATCAAAAATACAGATATTTTAATGGTTCCACACCACGGAAGCAAACACTCTTTTCATAAAGGATTTGTTTTAGAGTCTGATCCGGAAATAGCTGTTATATCAGGTAGTTTTAGAGATTACGAAAAAACCCAGAAAAAAATTGCTAAAATCTATAAAGATTTGGGTATAAAAGTCTATAATGTTAATGTAAAAGGTGCCTTTTCAGCAGAAATAAACAAAAACAGTTACAAGCTGATTAATTTCTGAACCCTTAAATTTCGTTTATTTTAGAATTCTATTTATTATATATCGTTTAAGCCTTTAATAAATTCTTCTTTAGATATCTGATAATGGTTAAGTTTTTTTAAAAATTTTTTTGAATTACCGTATCCTATTCTAAGTTTTTGACCGAGTTTACTTCTTAGGTGAGAAGATTCAGGACAGCCTGAAAGTCTGGCATTTATGAGATCCTGCATTGTAAAATTAGTAGTTTTTATATCAATTGTTCTGACTTTTGCTTTTAAAAGAGCGTCTGTTATTGTTTCAGGATAAGCATTTTCTACACCTATATTCCCTTTTTTTTCAGCTTCTGTCTGTGAAAGATAGGCATTTTTGCAACCCGGAATTCTTGCGTTGATTCGTTCCCTTATTTTTTCTCCTACCCAGTCCGGATCAGTAAGTACTATAATTCCGTTTTTATCATTTGCCCACTTAATTTCATCAAATATAGTCTGTTTTATTTTAAACCCGCTTGTTTTAATCACTTGAGCATTTACAGCCCTTTTAACTGCTGCTTCATCATCTTTGCCTTCAACTATTATTGTTTCATATATATTCAAGCCTGTTTCCTCGTAATTTCATGTAAAAAGAATTTATAAAAAAAAAGAAATAAATTTTGAAAAATTTTATTTACTTTTTAAACGAAAACCGGGTGTTTTGTAAATTCTTAAATCTGTTCAGGTATAAGAATTTACAAATTTTAAAAAAATGCTTATTTTCGGTCAATAATTTTTAGCAGAATTGTTTTGGAAGAAAAAGGGTGGGGTTTGTTAAAATAAAAAACCCGAATCTGAAGGCTTTTATCAGATCCGGGCTGAAATTTAGTAAAAAGTGTTATGCAACTTTTATCTCTGTTGAGCTTTCCCAAAGACCGTGGATATTACAGTATGAAGCTGCAATAAGTTTGCCTGAAGATTTAACTTTAAGTTTTGTAACAACATGAGGGTCTGTAAAACATGGCCCTTCATTGGCACCTTTTACAGATTCTCCGTGGCTGTTGAATTCAAAACTTCCGAGTTCATATATAAATTTCTCGTTTTCAGGCTTAAAATATAGCTTAATCCATCTGATGTGGTGTTCTGTTGTATTAGGATGAGGTATTTCATCACCTATTGAAACTATTACATCAAAAGGTGAATCAGGACTTGTTTCATTATTGCACTTAATTACGGGAACATGTTTTTCGTTTTTCCAGTCTCCTGACTGATAAAATTCTCCAAGTGTAGACATATTCTACTTTCCCTCCATTTTTGATTAAAGTAAATCAGTTTTGGCAAATATTCAGCGTTATTTTTTTAAAAAAAATTATTAAGCTGAATTAATAAAAATTGATTGTATAAATATATGTTAACACAAAATCTGGTTTTGACAAGTTTTTACCCTGATATCTTTTATGACATATAATTTAAAAAATTTTTACAGGGGCCTTGATGCAGGGCTTTACAATTTTTAAATAGTATCTGGCCGAAAACTAGAATTTTTTGTTCAGTTCAAGGCAGATGAAAAATTTAACCGCAGGAATACTGGAGTATTTTGAGGATTAAATTTTGATTCTAACGCAGAACTGGGCAAAAAAGGCAGTTTTCTTTCAGCAACTAAATAAGTTGTGTTATGGAATAAAAAAAGGGGCATAAAATGCCCCTTTTGAAGATCAGATTTTTTGAAAGTTATTTTATTAAAAAATCAGTGTTTTTTTTCTGCTTCAGCTGTAGGTTTATCAGATTTCTTTTTTGCACTTTCTGCAGGCTTTTTAACCTCTTTTTCCGGTTTTGCTTTAGTATTTTGTTTTTCTAAAATATTTAAAAGCTCAGCTTTATAATTTTTTGAAGCATTGTTAAGTGCTTTAATCTGATTTTTGACCATGCTTTTTTCTTTATATCCAGGAGCAAAATCAACAGCCTTATCAAGATATTTGTTTATTTTGTCAAAATCCGGAGTACCCTTGGTTTCTGCAAGATCTTTTACTTTGTCCATATAAAAAGAGAAAATAAGAGAGTATACTTCATCTTTTTTGTAGCTTGTCTCTTTTATATTTTCAGGTGCATAAATTTCAGGAAGGGTCATAAGTTTGTATGTTCCTTTTGGAGCAAATTTACCCTGGGATACAACAAGACCTTTTTTTGAATTTTCAAGATAGAATTTTCCTGTATTTGAAATGCTTGCACCTACAAGCAGGATAACAAGAAAAATAAAACCTGCAGCCATTCCAATTAAGCCTTTGTTCATTTTGTTACCACCGCCGTTGTTGTTATTTGGGGAGCCTCCATCTCCGTTTGAAGGAGGGGGAGTTTTTATCTTGCTGAAATCCGGCTTTAATGAACTTATTTTCTGAGCAGATTCAGATACTTTTGTAAAAACAGTTTTGTTAAGTTCTTCTTCTTTTTGGGCAAGTTCAGCTTGTTTAGCTTTTATTTTTTCTTCTTTGGATTTAAGATCAGCTTCTTTATTATCAAGGTCTTTAGCTTTGGATTCTGCAGCAGCTTTTTTCTCCTGTGCTTCTTTTTCTCTTTTTTCTATTTCCTTGATTTTGTTTTCAGCTTCTTTAACTTTTTCTGAAGCATCAGTCTCAGCTTTTTCAGCTTCAGCTTTTTTTGCATTTATTTCTTCTTCAGCTTTTTTAAGCTCTTCAGATTTTTTATCAGCCTCAGCTTTGGCCTTATCAGCTTCAGCTTTTATTTTTTCAGCTTCTTTTTCAGCAGTTTCAGCTTTTTGTGCTTTTTCTTCTGCTTCTTTTAATTTAGACTCTGCATCTTCCTTTGTTTTTAAAACTTCAGCCTTTGTCTGCTCTGCCTCTTTTTTGAGCTTGTCTGCATCAGCCATAGCTTTATTTGCCTCAGCTTCTTTTTTTGAAGCTTCTTCGACTTTTTTGTCAGCTTCTTCAGCTTTTTTTTCAATCTCTTCCTGAGCTTTTTTAATCTCAGCTTCTTTTGCTTTTACTGCATTATCATTTTTTGCAGGAGCCTGCTGTTTTGTCTGCTTTGTTTTAACTTCTTTTTGTTCTACAACTGCATCAGAAAAATCTTTTAAAAGGATTTCTTTTAGTTTTTTGTTGTTACCTTTAATAAATTTGGGAGCAGTGTAATCTTTTTTAAAAGCAGATTTTTTAGGTGTAAAAGGCTTAGCCGGAGACCATCTTTCGAATTTTCTCAAGGCTATGCTTTCTCCCGAAGCCTGTGAATCCTGCTTTTGTGCTTCAGGTTTCTTTGGTGCCTGTTTAGTCTTTTTGGAGTTTGTCTTTTTTTTTGCCATATTGTCCTCTTCAAATTTTTCAGGTATATTTTTACTATTATTTTATTTTTAGAAAGTTAAACAAAATTCTTATATTATCATCCCCTTTTTGTAAACCACAAATTACGGAATTATTGTTTTGTTTCAGTTCCTTTTGTCAGGTTTTCAGGTTTTAAAAAATAAAATCTGATTATTTGTCAAAAATGAAAGCCTTGATATAAGGAAATATGATCAGCTGATTTTTATGACTTAAAACCGTACACACTAATTTTGCAGGGTTTTAACCTCAGCGTGTATTTCTTTTTAAAGTGATTTCTTGACAATTTTTTTTCAAAGATATATATTTAATTAAACTTTCCCATTGTCCGCAGATTTCCATTTGTTGGAAACAAGGTATAAAAAATTGTAAAACCAGAATCCGGTTTGTTGGAGTTCCTTGTTTCTCATACTGGAAAGGAGGACAAAAATGTTAAATAACAATGTTGAACACAAAAAAGTAAGTCTTGACGGTCTTAATGCTATGAAGCATCGTGATTCCATACAAAGATATCAGGAAAGAGGATGGAAGCTTTCCGGAGTAGCACCGATTACAAGTGAAAAAAGAATGGAGTACAGATTCAAAAGACCAAAGCATTGATTCTGTAAAAAATAAAAAATGAGGCCTGAAATGATTAAAAAATTCGGGACAATGGGGAAGGATTTGAATTTAATTTCAATAAAAACGGCTGCAAAAACAGCCGTTTTTTATTTTCATTAAAGCCCTAGAATAAGTTTTGCTGTGGTAAAATAAATAACAAGACCGGTAATATCAACAATTGTTGTAAGAGCTGGGCTTGCAACTACAGCAGGGTCAAGTTTCAATTTTGCAACTGTAAGAGGAAGTGCTGCCCCCACAAGAGTTGCTGTTATTACCTGAAGACATAAAGCTGTTGTTACAACTGTTGCAAAGTCAATAATTGTTATTCCATCAGGAAGCACAGAATTCCATGTAAGAATTAGTACCTGCGAAAAAGCAAGCACTCCAAGCAGCATCGATATCATCAAAGCGACCTTAAGTTCCTTAAATACAACCTTAAAAATATCCTTGGTGCTTATTTCATTCAGTGCAAGAGCTCTTATTACAACTGTTGCGGCCTGACTCCCTGTATTCCCCCCCGCATCTGTCATAAGCGGCATATACATTGTAAGTAGTATAAGTCCTGCCAGTGCATCTTCAAAGCTTCTTATTATAATTCCGGATATTAGCCCGAGTACAGAAAGGCCTACTACCCATATTGCCCTGTTTTTGAAATGAACAAAGGAAGAGTTTTTTAAATAAACTCCTCCTCCGTGTTCACCGGAAATAGCCATAAGCTTTTCCATATCTTCTGTGTGTTCCTGGGTTATAATATCAAGGGCGTCATCATAGGTAAGTATACCCACAAGAGCGTTGCCTCCGTTTATAACAGGAAGAGCAATCAGGTTGTATTTTTGTATTGTTCTTGCTGCCTGCTCCTGGTCATCGTATACATTTGCATGAATAACTTCAGAGTGCATTATTGACTCGATTGATTCATATGAACCTGCAAGAATAAGATCCTTGAGAGAAACAAATCCTGTCAGCTGTCTTTTTTCATTAACTACATATGCATAATAGATTGTTTCTTTGTTTGGAGCCTCAAGTCTTAACTTGTCTATAGCTTCTCTGGCTGTAAGGTTTTTTGTAAGAGTTGCATAGTCTGAAGTCATAACAGCTCCTACAGTTCCTTCTTCATATGCAGAAAGCTTTCTTATGTCTTCTCTTTCTGCCTGTGCAAGTGCAGGAAGAAGGAGCTCTCTTTTTTCTTCGGGTATTTTTTTAAGAAGGTCAACCCTGTCATCATGGGCCATATATGTTATAAGCTGTGCAAGTTCGTTTCTTTTTAAAGTTTTTGCAAGTTCCAGCTGAAGGTCAATATCCAGATAGCTGAAGATTTCAGCTCTTGTGAACGCAGTAGCCTGGTCAAGAACAATTTTAACTTCATTTATGGAAATAGCAGATATGAAATCTGCAATTACCGGTGGGGGAGCGTTCTCGGTAAGTTTTTTTATTTCTTCGAGATTGCCCTCATTGATATACTGCTTTAACTGTGGTGCTAAAATAGGATTTTTCATCACTGCCTCCATAACCGCTTAATGCAGAAACGGCTGCAATGATGTAGATTTAATAAATATGTACTAAGCGAAGCCCAGCTAATTATTAAAAAATATTGCAGCAGTCTGTTTCTGCGGCCTTATTTAAAATAGTCTCTTCGGAGGAAAAAATTAAATATAAACAACTTCCGGGGTCTTCACCGTCGTTCATTTTTTATTTCCTTTAAATTTAGTTTCCTTTAATGCAAAAACCCTGCAGTTATAAATATTAATGCAGAATTTAGTCTGAATTTATAAACTTGCGAAATATAAACGCTTATTATTTTTTTGTCAAGATATTGTCCCGTCAAGGATCTTGTCGAGTTTAAACGGAGAGATGGTCAGCCCATCATTTTTTGAATACCTGATTTTGTATTTGAACTGCTCCATTGCAGTAGTAAGTTCACGTCCGAAAATCAGTTGAAGCATCGGTTCAGCCGAAGGCTGTTTTTCACTGAGAATCTCTCTTATATTTATATCAAAAAGAATTGCTTCTTTTAATTCTTGCAAAGTCTCACCATTTTTTTCTGACTCATACTTTTTTAAAAGAGAATTAATTTTTTCAAACGAGCATTTTTCTTCATGGTCTTGTATTAACTCAGGAAATCCGGGGATTTTGCTGAAAAGCATTTCACGGGTTAATAAGTTTTTGTTTATAACTGATAAAAGCGGTTTTGGGTCCCAGCATTTTAAAAGTCTGCACTCTGCAGGTCTGCTGGAATAAATTGTGCAGCTTTTCTCTTCAGGGTTATAATATTTGCATTCCCAGTTTAGTTCACTACCTTTTATTTTTATAATTTCGTTTTCAAGTATAATTTCTTTATTTTCTCTTGGATCAAAAGCCTTTTCCCCTTTTCTCAAAGTTATAAGGTCTGAAGGCGGGATTATTCCTTTTGTAACAAGGTACTTGTCTTCTATATGAAGAGTAGGCCCGTTTTGTTCACAGCATTTACCGCATTGCTGACATTCCTGCATAAGATCACCTTTAAAAAAATAATAGCCGCTATGAAAGAAGAAATCTTTCATAGCGGCTGTTTATAACTAA
Organism: Thermodesulfobacteriota bacterium; assembly: GCA_051744925.1. Classification (GTDB taxonomy): domain Bacteria; phylum Desulfobacterota; class Desulfobacteria; order Desulfobacterales; family JACKCP01; genus JACKCP01. Next base: position 18,701 of record JBNJDM010000007.1, read on the forward strand.
TTACAATGAAGTCTTAAATCTGTTTAGTCCTTTTTATCGGATTCTGAAAGCGATTTAAGAGTTTCGTATCTTTGCTTAACTTCTTCTTCCAGCTGGCTTCTGAGTTTCTTCGATTCCTCAGGGAAAGATCTTTCAAGCATTGCATATCTGTTTTCTCCTGAAAGGAAATCCTGAAGAGTTCCGTCCGGCTCTTTTGATTCAAGCAGAAACGGATTTTTGCCTTCTGCAGTAAGAGAAGGGTTATATCTGTACAGAGGCCAGTAACCTGAATCTACAGCTAGTTTTTGTTCATACTGACTTTTGCCCATTCCAAGCTTGATTCCCTGGTTTATACATGGTGCATAGCATATTACAACGGAAGGTCCTGGATATGCCTCAGCCTCAGCAAAAGCTTTAAGGGTTTGCTGCTTGTTAGCTCCCATTGCAACGGAAGCAACATATACATAACCGTATGTCATTGCCATTCTTCCAAGTTCTTTTTTGGAAGTCTTTTTACCTGAAGCGGCAAATTTAGCAATTGAACCTGTTGGAGTAGCTTTTGAAGACTGTCCGCCTGTGTTTGAATAAACTTCTGTATCAAGTACAAGTACATTAATATCTTCACCTGAGGCAAGAACATGGTCAAGACCGCCGTATCCAATGTCGTATGCCCATCCGTCACCGCCGAATACCCAGTGTGATTTTTTAACAAAAAGATCAGCCTGGAGAGCAATTTCATCAATAACTTCGCTGTCAGGAGCAGTTGGAAGCAGCGATTCAAGTTTTTCTGCAGATTCTTTAGATTTAGCAGAATCCCACATGTTTTCAACCCACTCAGACATTGCATCTTTAAGTTCCTGTGGCAGGGTTTCTTCTTCCATTACTTTTTTCATTTTTCCTGCAAGAGCATTTCTTCTGTGGGTCATTGACATCTGCATTCCGAATCCGAACTCTGCAGCATCTTCAAACAATGAGTTGCCCCATGTAGGACCGAATCCGTCGCTGTTTACACAGTATGGAAAAGATGGCGCAGAACCTCCGAAGATGGAAGAACATCCTGTTGCGTTTGCAATCATCATTCTCTCACCGAAAAGCTGGGTAAGAACTTTAATGTATGGAGTTTCACCGCATCCTGCGCATGCTCCGGAAAATTCCATAAGAGGCTTGTAAAGCTGACTTCCTTTTACAGTATTTCTTTTTAAAAGGTTTTCTTTAAATTCAATTTTTTCAGAGAACTTGTGGTTTGGAATCTGTGTATCTTTTTGTGTATCAATCGGTTTCATTACAAGAGCTGATTCTTTTGCAGGGCATATATCTGCACAGTTTCCGCATCCGAGACAGTCAAGTGTGTTTACCTGGATTCTGAATTTAAGACCTTCAAGACCTTTACCTTTTGCCTCAATTGTTGAGAAGGTTTCTGGTGCTTCTGTAAGTTCATCATCAGTAGCATATACAGGGATTATTGCTGCATGCGGACAAACAAAAGAGCACTGGTTACACTGAATACAGTTTTCAGCAATCCATTCAGGAACTTCAATTGCAACACCGCGCTTTTCATACTGGCTTGTGCCTACAGGAAATATTCCGTCAGGTTCGAATGTGCTTACAGGAAGTTTATCTCCCTGCTGTGCATTAATCGGGAAAACAACATCTCTGATGTATTCCGGAATTTCATCATCCTGCGCCGCTTTTTCAGCAGCAGCAGTTTGTTTCCATGCTTCAGGAATTTTAACCTCTTTAATAGCCCCAAGGGACTTGTCTACAGCGTCAATATTCATGTTAACAATTGATTCGCCTTTTTGTCCGTAGGTTTTTTCTATATCTTTTTTAAGAAGTTCAATAGCCTGGTCAACAGGAAGAACATTTGAAAGCTTAAAAAATGCTGCCTGCATTATCATATTGATTCTTCCGCCGAGTCCAACTTCAGAAGCTATCTTGATAGCGTCTATTACATAGAATTTGATCTTTTTCTCAGCAATTGTTTTCTTCATGTCTGCAGGAAGGTGCTCTTCAAGTTCTGAATCAGACCATGGAGCATTTAAAAGGAATGTACCTTCATCTCTTATGCCTTCAAGTATATCATATATATCAACATAGTTTGGCTTGTGGCATGCAATAAAGTCTGCCTTGTGTATTAGATATGTAGACTTTATCGGAGAGTTACCAAATCTCAGGTGAGATATTGTAATACCGCCAGATTTTTTTGAGTCATAAGAGAAGTATCCCTGGGCATACATATCTGTGTTGTCGCCGATAATTTTAATTGCTGTTTTGTTTGCGCCGACTGTTCCGTCTGAACCAAAGCCCCAGAATTTACACCTTACTGTTCCTTCAGGAGCTGCATCATAATCTTCTGAAACATCAAGAGAGGTATATGTCACATCATCTTCAATACCAACAGTAAAGTGGTTTTTCGGAGACATTTTATTCATATTGTCGTAAACAGCTTTAACCATAGCTGGTGTAAACTCTTTTGATCCGAGTCCGTATCTTCCTGAAGTTATTTCAGGAGACTCTCCTTTTTCAAGAAAAGCGGTGCATATATCTGTATAAAGAGGATCGCCTATTGCACCGGGTTCTTTTGTTCTGTCGAGGACAGTTATTCTGTCGCATGAAGCAGGCAGAGCATTTAAAAATTCTTCTGTTATAAACGGTCTGTAAAGTCTGACTTTTACCAGTCCTACTTTTTCACCGTTTTTGTTCATGCTGTTAACTGTTTCTTCTATTGTTTCACAGGATGATCCCATGGAAACAATAACTCTTTCAGCTTCAGGATCACCTACATAATCGAAGAGATTATATTTTCTTCCAGTAATCTGGTAGACCTTTTTTAAATAGTCTTTAACAATAGCAGGAAGTGCATAGTAAAAAGAGTTTGCAGCTTCTCTTCCCTGAAAGTAGATGTCAGGGTTCTGGGCTGTACCCCTTATTTCCGGATGCTCAGGATTCATTGCATTTTGTCTGAAAGCTTCAACTGAGGCAAAATCAGTAATGCTTGCCATTGCATCATAATCTATGCCTTCAATTTTCTGGATTTCGTGTGAGGTTCTGAATCCGTCAAAGAAATGAATAAAAGGAACTCTTCCTTCTATAGCGGCAAGATGAGAAACAAGACCAAGGTCCATAACTTCCTGAACAGAGTTGGAACAAAGCATTGCAAATCCGGTCTGTCTTACACCCATAACATCTGAATGATCACCGAAGATTGAAAGAGCATGACTTGCTATGGCTCTTGCAGTTACATGAAAAACTCCTGGCAGAAGCTCGCCTGAAATTTTATACATGTTCGGAACCATTAAAAGAAGACCCTGCGAAGCAGTGAAGGTAGAAGTCAAGGCTCCGGCAGCTAGTGAACCGTGAACAGCTCCTGCTGCTCCGGCTTCAGACTGCATTTCTCTGACTGTAATTTTTTGTCCGAAAATGTTTCTGCGGCCCTGGGCAGACCATTCATCGATAATTTCACCAATAGGTGATGATGGGGTGATAGGATAAATAGCTGCAATATCGCTTAGTGCATAAGCAACATGTGCGGCTGCGGTGTTTCCGTCAACTGTCATCATTTTTTTTGACATTGAAACCATCCTCTTTCTTTAAATAGTTTTGTGATATAAATCCTTACCTGACCAAAATGAAGTAAAACAATTTGCCTGAACAATCCTTTTTAAAAGGTACACTGTCCAGGCAGAGCAAAGAAAGATTCTAAGTCTTTTTTAAGTTTGCAGGAGTTTTTTCATTTTTCAGGTTTTTATTCACTTTTCAGTTTACACTTATTTTAAATTATACCTTTAATATAAAATTTTGTTTTATGTAAAGGAAAATTTTCTTACTTTTTAACCGCATTGTTCGGCTTTACCCCGCATTTTAAGCCATACAAACAGGCAAAGCTGCCAAAGAATTCTTTTGATTTTAAAATATAAATTTATGTCAAAAATAATACTCTTTGGTAATTGTTCAGTGTTATCTGAATTATGAAAATACTCCGGTATTACTGTGATTAAAAAATTCCATCTTTAAGTAACTGAACAAAAATCCCGTTTTCGGTCAATTACAATTACGAATCTTCATGCCGGCTCTTTTTGTTTTCTCCTTGTATCCTGTTTGATTGTTGCAACACTGTTCATCTTAAAGTTGCAATTGTTTTAGAATTTTATTTGTTAAAAATTCTTTGTTTGAAATTAAAAAAAGCTTAATAAAATAAATTTAGGTCTGATGGTCTGACCAATTTTTTTATAGATTAAATTATATAAAGATATTGTCAATAATAATTTTAAATTGCGGCTGGGGTAATTTTGAAGCTTTTTTTGAAAAGTCTTTAATATCGGCTTTAAAGGATCTGCATTAGATCTTTGGTAAATGATTAAAAAAATTAGTTTCCGGCCGGATACTAAAAAAATATTTAATATTAAGGAAAAATCAGATCAGAGTTTTTTTATTTCCTTAAGGCTTTTGCCTGAAGCAAGAAGATCAAAAAAAGTGCTTTCAGTCAGCGGCTTACTGAAGTAAAAGCCCTGCATTTCATCGCACTTGAGGGCTTTAAGCATATCTGCCTGTATTTTTGATTCAACACCTTCTGCTGTAACATGGAGGTTGAGGTTAGAAGCAAGGGATAAAATAGATTTAACAATCGAGATATCTTCATTGGAATCAGGAAAATCGTCTAAAAATGATTTATCTATTTTTAGCTCGTCCACAGGAAATTTTTTGAGATAACCAAGGGATGAGTAGCCTGTACCGAAATCATCTATCGAAATTTTGCTGCCAATATCTTTGATTTTTTTTGTAATTTCAGTTGCAAGTACCGGATCTGACATAACTACACTTTCTGTTATTTCAAATATAACAAATTTTGGATCTGCACCTGTCTGAGACACAAGGGATTTTATTTTTTCGATTAGCTCCGGTTCCTGAAACTGAACTCCTGAAAGGTTTACAGACATTGTAAGATCTGTATAGCCAGCATCATGAAACTTTTTAACCGCTTTAAATGCTGTTTCCATAACCCATTCACCTATGGGAATTATATGGCCTGTTTCTTCTGCAACAGGTATAAAAAGACCCGGAGATATTACACTGCCGTTTTTAATCCATCTTATAAGAGCTTCAGCACCTGAAATTCTGCCTGTATAAAGATTGACCTTGGGCTGATAATAAAGTTCGAATTCATTGTTTAAAAGAGCAGATGAAAGATTTTGTTCGGTTTCAAGTCTTTCAGCAGCTGTTTCATCCATGGAAGCTGTGAAAAAAGATATTCCGCGTTTTCCTTTGTTTTTGCCTCTGTACATTGCCATTTCTGCATTTTTTATAAGAAATTCTGCTGAATCTCCGTCATCAGGAAAAAATGAAACACCTATATTTGATCCGCAGAAGATTTCACGCTCGTCAAGTATATAAGGTCCGTTAACGATTTTCTGAATTCCTGAAGCCTGTTTCATTATGTAATTCTGATTTTCTGCTTCAGGAACCAGGATTATAAATTTATCTCCTACAAATCTGGCAATAACTTTATCTTCAGACAATTTTTTCTTAAGATTATCTGCAAGCTGATATAAAAGATTGTCGCCTGTTACATGACCAAGTGTGTCGTTTATATTTTTAAAATTATTAATATCTATAAAAATCAGTGCAAATTTATCTTTGTTTTTTCTGCTGAAGTTTATTTTTTGTTCTACAATATCTGCAAAGAGTTTTCTGTTTGGAAGCCCTGTAGTTGCATCATGATATGTCTGATAGTGTATTTTTTCTTTATTAATTATAGATTCTGTAATGTCGTGGAATATGCCTATGTAGTTTACTGGTTTGCCGTTTCTGTCTTTTATTGCGGTAATTGAAAGCCATTCAGGATAAGCCTGCCCGTTTTTTCTCCTGTTCCATATTTCACCAGACCATTGGCCTGTATGAATGATACTTTGCCACATTTTTCTGTAAAACTCGGCATCGTGTTTGTCTGATTTAAGAATTTTCGGGTTTTTACCAAGGACCTCTTCTTCTGTATAGCCGGTAATTTCTGTAAAAAACGGATTTATTCTTATAATATTGGCATTTTTGTTAGTTATGCATATTCCTTCTATTGAATTCATAAAAAAAGCTTCGGATAAAATTTTAAGAGATTCATATTCTTTTTGTGCAGTAATTTCTTTTCCGTAAATATAAGCAGAATTAATGTCTTCAAAAGGAGAGATTGTAAAAGAAAAGGTCTTGTTTTCATCTATATATTCTATTTCCTGAGTGGTATTTGTCTTAAAAGCTTTTTCTACCGGATCAGTAAAAACATCAGGGAGTTTAATTCCGATTTTAAGGTCTATTGTTTTTAAATGATTTCCTGAGGCATCGTTATAAAAAGATATCTTATGATTTCTGTTAACTCTTAAAACAGGGTTTGGATTGTCGTCAGGGAATTTTGCAAGGATTCTTACCTGATTTTCCCTGCTTTTTCTTTCTTCTATTTCAGATTCAAGTTTTTTTGTTTTATGTGAAAGTTCTTCCATAAAAAGATTAAAATATCTTGCAAGTTTTCCGACTTCTCCTGAAGTATTTGCAGGTATTCTGACATTAAGATTGCCTCTGGAAGCATATTTTATTTTTTCTATAAATGTTTCAAGCGGTTTTGTTATTGATCTGCTGAGCCAGATTGTAAGAGGAATAAAACATAAAAGGAGTATTATAAGACTGAACGAAAAAATTTTTATAATTCCGTATAAAGGGCCGTAGAGTTCCTTTTTATATCCTGATGCACATATAATAAGTTCAAAAGGTTCAAGGTACTTAAAGTATATTAACTTTTCATGTTTTTTGCCGTTTTCTGTTCTGGAGTATTCTACTTTACCCTGATTTTTATTTTTTATATTTTTAACAAACGATATACCTTGCGGGAAATCGATATCTTTTATGTTTTTGCCTGTAAGTCTGGGGTGGAGAAGTATTTTTCCTTGTGTATCCAGTATAAAAGCATATCCTGATTTACCGAATTCAAGATTCTCGATATTTTGTCTTAAGTCATCTATCTGTAAAAGTTGTTTGAACTCGGATTTGTATGATGATGCGGCTAATATTAGATTCCATGGCTTGAAGTGTATAAAGTAGAGAGCTTTTTTTCTTTGTTTTTCATCATCAGGGTTTTCCCACATATATTCTATGTATCCTTCTTTCGAATTAAGCATCTCTTTTACAAAGGCATTGTCATAGACATTTCTGTTGATAAGACTTTTTTTAGGATGGTTTATTATTTCTGCATCAGAGTTTAGTGTATATATATATCCTGTTTTTCCTATGGTCTGTGAATTAAAAAAAACTTCAGCATACTCTTTAGCTTTTTTATAGGTAATTTCACCGGATTGTTCTTTGGAATTTAATACTTTAAGAAAGTCTATATTTGTTTCAACTATAGTTCTTAAGTGATTTTTTATTGAGAGTTCAGCAGAAGTTTGGACAAGACTGTGGAAAAGGTCAATGTTTGATTCCAGTTCATTTTTTATTCTTTTTTCCACAAGATCGCCCACAAGAGGCGCAGTAAAAAAACCTGATATAAGAATAACTGCAAGAATAAGGGAAGCATAGCTTATAAAAAGTTTTTTACCTATGGTGATGTCTTTTGAATTAAGAATTTTCATGTCAAAGGCTGTTTTGTATGTTAAGAAAAAATCGGATTGTTACAAATAAAAACGTTTGTATAAGTATATATCATTATACAATGTAAAAATCAAAATTATTTGTTGTCGGAGTAAAATGAGAAGTTCACAAAACGAAATGCTTGACTCATATATTAAGGCTCTTAAAAAATACGGGCCTGTTGAAGATGATATTGTATGTCATAAAGTTTTTGAGGAAAAAAAAGGTAAATTTAAAAATATTGAAGATCTTTCTTCTGAATTAAAAGATCTTCTTGCAGGTCTTGGAATAAGTAAACTTTACTCACATCAGTCTGAAGCAATAGAAAACATAAGAAAAGGTAGAAACACAGCTGTTTCCTCACCTACTGCAAGCGGAAAAACTCTGATTTATAACATTCCTGTATTTGAATCCTTTTTAAGAGAAAAAGATACAAAAGCTTTGTATCTTTTTCCTTTAAAGGCACTTGCAAGGGATCAGCTTTCAGGCATAGAACAGATGTCTGATCTTTTGAGATCCGGAAAAAAGCTTAAAGCTGCGGTTTATGACGGTGATACAAATAACTATCAAAGAAGAAAAATAAGGGAAAACCCGCCTGAAATTGTTCTTACAAATCCTGACATGATTCATTTGTCTGTACTTCCATACCATGAAAAATGGCAAACTTTTCTTTCAAATCTTAAATATATTGTAATAGATGAGGTTCATACCTTCAGGGGAATATTTGGTTCCAATATGGCCTGGGTTTTAAGACGCCTTATAAGGCTTTGCAGTTTTTACGGATCAAATCCAGTTTTTATATTTTTATCTGCCACAATTAAAAATCCGGGTGAATTATGCACCATGCTTACAGGTCAGGATGTTGATTCTGTATACGGACTGAATGCACCGTCTCCCAAAAAACATTTTATAATGATAAACGGAATTTCAGGTGCATCTTCAATTGTTACTGCAGTTTTTCACGCTGCTGTATACAGAGAATTAAGAACAATAGTTTATACAAAATCAAGAAAAATGACTGAACTTATATCTATGTGGATAGATAAAAAAGGAGGGCGTTTAAAAGATAAGATCGCTTCCTACAGAGCAGGTTTTCTCCCTGAAGAGAGAAGAGTTATTGAACAAAGACTTTTTACAGGTGAGCTTTTAGGTGTTGTTTCTACTTCAGCACTTGAACTCGGAATAGATATAGGTGCTCTTGATATATGCATATTAATGGGTTATCCGGGAAGCGTAAACTCTACCTGGCAAAGAGCCGGCAGAGTCGGAAGAAGCGGCAAGGATGCTCTTGTTATAATGGTTGGTGGTGAAGATGCTCTTGATCAGTATATAATGAGATACAGTGAAAACTTTTTTAAGATGGAACCTGAGCCGGCTGTTATTTTTCCACAAAACCCGTTTCTTATGAAAACCCATCTGGAGTGTATGGCTTCAGAACTGCCCCTTGAAAAAAATGAACTTATTACCGTTAATAATCAAGGCGTGATAAAAGAACTTGTGGAATCGGGAAGACTTCTTGAAAGCGAGGATGGAAAATATATTTTTTCTGCATCAAAATATCCCCAAAGATCTGTTTCTTTAAGAGGAACCGGAAATCAGTATAAAATTGTTGATTCAAATTCAGATGCTGTAATTGGAGAAATCGATTCAGCAAGGGTTTATCATGAAACCCATCCAGGAGCAGTTTATCTTCATAATGGTGAACATTATCTGATCACAGATCTTGATGAAAATAAAAAAACTGTTATGGCGGAAAAAAGAAAGCTTCATTATTTTACAAGATATATTTCCAGCAAGGACACAGAGATTCTGGAAGTTTATAAATCAGCAAAAATTTTTGGCACAAATCTATCCTTTGGCAGAATTAAGGTTACAGAGATTGTAACAGGTTTTGAAAAAAAACTTATAAGAGGTCAGAAATCTGCAGGAAAGGAAAAGCTTGATCTTCCGCCAATAGAGTTTGAAACCCAGGGCCTGTGGATAGAAATTCCAGAAAATGTTTATGACAGAGTTAGAAAATTGAAAATGCATTTTATGGGAGGGATTCACGCACTTGAGCACTCTGCAATAGCAGTATTTCCTGTGATAGTTATGTGTGACAGAAATGATATAGGCGGAATTTCAACAACTTACCATGAGCAGCTAAAAAAACCGGGAGTCTTTATTTATGACGGATTTTCAGGTGGAGCAGGGCTTTGTGCAAAAGCTTTTGAAAATTTTGAAGATCTTATGAAAAAAACTTATGATCTTATAACCGGATGCTCATGCGATGATGGCTGTCCTGCATGCATACATTCACCCAAGTGCGGATCAGGCAACAGGCCTCTTGATAAAAAAGCCGCAGCAAATATTTTGTCAATGCTTCTTGATACAAAAATTGCTGATAATTCAGACAGTTTTTTGTCTCTTCCTTTAAAAAGCAATACAGATACTTTTTTTAAAAAAGATAAAAAGGTCATCAATTCTTATTGTGTTCTTGATATTGAGACCAGATATTCAGCTGCAGAAGTCGGTGGATGGATGAATGCCCATAAAATGGAAGTAAGCTGTGTAGTAATTTACGACAGCAGAAAAGACGACTATATTACATATTATGCCCAAGATATAAAAAAGCTTGTTAAGGATCTGTGTGAATTCGATCTTATAATAGGGTTTAATATTGTAAGATTTGATTACAAGGTTTTAAAAGGCTACACAGATTTTGACTTTACAAAGCTTAACACCAAAGACATTTTGACTGATATCCACAAAAAACTCGGATACAGACTTTCACTTGATCATCTTGCAGAGCATACTTTGAATACAAAAAAATCGGGATCAGGTCTTGATGCTCTTAAATGGTGGAAACAGGGCAAAATTGAAAAAATTGTAAAATACTGCAGAAAGGATGTTGAAATAACAAAAGATATTTATCTTTTTGGACGGGATAACAGATATTTGCTTTTTCAAAATAAAGCCGGAGATAAAGTCAGGGTTGTTGTAGATTTTGATTGACCTTTCAATCGGTTTTTATATTCATGGTTGCTGAATTATATAAGGTTGTATCTGGTCAAAGCCTTCAAAATCAAAGCATAGCTGTACAGGCTTTTTTGTTTCAGATTCAAAGTTAGATGCTGTTATGCCAAGAAGTCTTACACTTTTTTTCCCGATATCTGTTTTATCAAGAAGAGGGTAAATTCTTTTAAAAATATCTTCAGCCTCACAAAAACAAAGGTTTTCAGTTTTTGATCTTGTTATTGTGTGAAAGTCGAAATATCTGATTTTTAATGTTGCAGTATATGCCTTTAAATCGTTTCTTTGCAATATTTCAGCTACTTTAACGCAGAGTTTTTTTATTATATCAATAATTATATTTTTATCTTTAATATCTTTTTGAAATGTAATTTCTCTTCCGCACGATTTTCTTATTCTTTCCCATGAAACAGGACGCGGATCATGACCTGACGCAAATGAATAAAAAAGTCTGCCGTGTTTTCCAAAAAGCTTGCAAAGTCTTTGTTCCCCTGTTCTTAAAATATCTTTGCCTGTATAAATATTATGACGGTGCATTTTTGCAGAAGTTGCTTTTCCGATTCCGAAAAATTTTTCTACAGGAAGATCTTTTATCAGGTCAGGACCTTTTTCAGGTGTAACAACAGTTAGTCCGTCTGGCTTTTCAAGGTCTGATGCAAGTTTTGCAAGAAATTTATTGTATGAAACCCCCGCTGATACAGTCAGGTTTGTTTTTTTTAAAACCTCTTTTTTTATTATTGCTGCAGTTTTTGCTGCAGAGCCTATATTTGCTTTATCTTCAGTAACATCTAAAAAAGCTTCATCAAGTGACAAAGGTTCCATAAAATCAGTAAATTTTTTATAAATTTCGAAAATTTTAGCAGATTCTTTTTTGTAACGCTCCATTGAAGGTCGCATAAAAATTGCATCAGGGCAAAGTCTTGCTGCTTTAGAAGAGGGCATTGCAGAATGGATTCCGTATTTTCTTGCTTCATAGGAACATGTTGATACAACACCCCTTGAATCCGGCATACCGCCGATTACAAGAGGTCTGTTTTTAAGAGACGGATTGTTCCTTTGTTCTATGGAAGCATAGAATGCATCCATATCAAGATGGATAATTTTTCTTACCATTTCAGTTTTTATAAGTGTGTACGGTTTTCAATTATTTTTGTAAATTCTGTACTTATCCCAAGGAGCTTATGTATTTTTTTAAGCAGATCAAGTTCTGTTTCGACTTCAAGTATTCCGTCTGCAATTGCTATATCTACTGCGGTTTCAAAAAGCTTTTCTGTTTTTTCTTCTGAGAGCGCATTTTTAATTTTTTCTGTAAAAAGGGCAAGGGTTTTTTCATTAAAAGAAAAGGCTTTTCCATCTTCAAAAACAGAAGATATTTTTTTAGTTGTTGAAGATAAAATATCTTTTAGTTCATACTCGCAGCTTATAAGGCCTGTTTCTTTCATTCCTTTTACAATCGGAACTCTTTCTGTCTCGTCAAGATCGTTGTCCTGTGATGCAACTGCAAGACACAGGGCAAGAAAAGCTTCCTGTTCATTTAATTGTTCCATAACTTTTCCTTTGCTTGCTTTAAAAGAAATGAGCCCGTCTGCCTTTGCTTGCTTTATTATATAGGAAGGAGTTCTGATTTAATAGGCAGGATATTATATCCGGCAGACGGACAATCCTACAAATTTATTATAAGTATCTATTTTGTGTGTGTAAAGAATTTTAACCCCTAAATCATGGTCTAAAGAAAAATATCCCGTTTTTTCCTGAATTTTTAACTTTATAAAGAGCTTTATCAGCTTCATTTATTATTGTATCTATTTCAATTTTTTTATTATTTTCAGAGTGGACTAAACATGAAATACCTATGCTAATGGTAAGGTATGATGATGCATCTGAATATTTATGTTCTATTCTAAGATCTTCGACCGCTTTTCTGATTTTTTCGGCTATAATTATTGCTTCACTTTCTCCGGTAAATGGAAAAATCAGAAGAAATTCTTCTCCGCCCCATCTTGAGGCAAGATCAAATCTTCTGTTGGTGTAGGATTCAAAGACTCCGGCAACTTCTTTAAGACAGGCATCTCCCTGATTGTGGCCGTAATTGTCATTGTATTTTTTAAAATTATCAATATCTGCATATAAAACAGCAATTGGAAAAACTCCGTTTCCTGTCTGGGATATTAATCTTTTTAAATGTTTTTTAAAAAACCTTCTGTTGGCAAGGTTAGTAAGTTCATCTCTGTTTGAAAGATCATCCAAATACCTGGTTTTTTTTTCAAGGCTGTAATTTGTTATTTCCTGAAGCAGTGTTTTTATAAAAATTTTTCTTGTAGTAATTTCCCTTTCAAGGGCTGCGATCATAGCTATAGCTATAAGTGCCGCAAGCACAGATATTATATTTGTTTTCGATTCAGGGTAAATGTTGGTGTTGAAAATAAAAAAACTAATATTTGTAAGAAGTATCAGAACAGAAAAAATAATTTTGTTTAAAAAAGATATTTTAAATATCAAAAGTCCTGATATGCAGATCAGAAAAATACCGCTGTGATACTGGTGTGCAAGGTAATATTCAGAAGAGTTGACCATCACAAGAATAGATGCTGCCGAAGAAACAAGAATAAAAGTGATTATCAGATTCATTATAAATGGGCTTTTAGTTTTCCATATTAAATAAATACATACAATTAATAAAGGAGTCATTATGAAGAATCTGATATTCCATGCAAACAAATAAATATCCTTAATCATTACCTTGTCCATGAGAGCAAAGAGATTAAAAAAGACTCCAGCAATAATTAAAAAAATTAGATTTTTGATTTTATCTGAGTGAAAAAAAAATTGTCTGAATGCATGCTCAATTTTGCGTGGAAATACAATAAGTTTTTTGTTTTTGTTGTAAACAGAAAGGCATAGGTTCTCAATTTCTGGAAGGTCGCTCCGATTTTTTATAAAATCTGTAAAAAAAGATTTTTCCATAATATTATTTAATCTTGTAAAAAGTGTAAGAAGTCTTTTTTTATTTATCAAAACCTTGTTTGTAATACAATCTGTAATCATAAAAAATTTTCAAATTATTTATACCGAGCTTGAAAAGGTTTAATCAGTTGGGGATTTTTCGAAAACTAAAAATTTTTTCAGTTACTGAAGAGTAAAAAAGTTTAACTGTAAAAAGACTCAAGGATTTTAAAGATTAAATTTTAAATTTGACTCAGGAATTGACAAAAGAGTTATTTTTAGTTCAGTCATAAGTATGGATTTATTCTGATCTTTCATAAAGATATTTAACTATGAAATTGTGTACTTTCTGTGCATTTTTATCTGAATTCACAATGTGTTTTTTGCCGTTTTTACTGTATATAAAAGCTTGTTCAAGCCTTTTTTCAGAAGCTTTAAGGTGGGTTTTGTTTATATCAAAGCCTCTTTTCAAAAGCAGATTAAGAAGCTCTTTTCCTCCGGAGCCTTTTACTGCAATATCCATAAGATTTTCTCCGTTTTTATATGTATCTTTAAAATCGGGATTTTTTTTAAGAATATGCTCAAGTGTTTCTCTTCTGCCGTATTTTGCAGCATCAATGATATGATTTTTTTTATATTCAAAACCTTTGTTTAAAAGTTTTCCCAGGAGATCAGTGCTTGTAAATTTAGAACTTACTGCCCAATCCAGAGCATTTTTTCCTTTAAAGGTTTTTTGAATATCAGCCCCTTTATTTTCCAGAAGCTCTGATATTTCAGGATGACCGTGTATAACAGAAGAAATATAGGCTGGTCTGACTTTTTCATCATCCTGATCAGGACTGAAGCCTATATCAAGCAGATAGTCAATTGTTTCTTTATCTCCCTTTGCTACAGATGCGGTAAAAACATGGGGAGATTTTTTAATATCTACCATTCCGGTTTTAAATAAATCTTTTGCAGCTTCAGGGTTCATAAGTACAAGGTAGTGAAAGACAGGCATTGCTTTTTTTTTTGTTAATGAAATGTTGATATCAGTGTTATGCTTTTCATAGAAATTTATTATATCTGCAGCTCTTCCTTTCCTTATAAGTTTTCTCAGTTTTTCTTCCGGAAGTTTGCTATGATCTATCTGGTCAAGGTGGCCCTGGTTAATAATATGATAATCTTTTTTTTGAGTAAGCTGTTTAGAACCATAATAATCATTGCTTTTTTCGGTTTTTGCCTCTTTTGAATTGATTGTTCTAAGTTTTTTTGAAGATTGTGACAAACTATTTTTTTTATTATTTTTTACAGGAGAAAGACCAGAGTTTTTTTCTGAAATTAGGGTCAAAAAAATAACAGCCGGCACAGATAAAAGTGTTATTAATAATAAAATCTTTGAAATTTTCAATTTTATAAAGCTTTTAAAATTTAGGTTTGCATTTTTTAAAAATATTTAGATGATTTTAGCTTAGTTTGAATATAATGTTGATTAAATTTCTTAACAGGTTTTTTATTTTTGTTATCTTAAATTTTTTAAATATTCAACTATAAATTCAGGTCAGGGATGAATTTTATAATTAATTCAACCCTGGTAAAGCTGATTTTTTAGTTTATTTTTGTTAAAACTTAATTTTTTAAGATCGGATATATTTAAGAATAAGCCCTTTGAATGTTGTTTTCAGGTAAGCGGTTTCTAAAGGTTTTTTCTGTGAATGTAAAAATCCAAGTTTTACCATTTTTTTGCTGAATTTTGCGTGATTACCTCTTCCCGGGTCGACAATAATAACTTCACACGAAGCTTTTGCATGCCTGTTTATAAATTCAGGAAGTATCTGACTATGTTCACTCTCATAAAGTATGTCGCTTCCTATTATAAGATCGAATTTTTCTTTAAAAGCACACTCATCTGCCCAGCCGGTTCTGAAAAAAGGGATTTTTTTTCCTTTGTTCAGATTTATATTTTCAGCTAAAAAACTTTCAGCTTCAGGATGATAGTCCGTAGCTGTTATATCTGCATTTCTACGACTGAGCATAAGGCTTGACAGGCCGATACCGCAGCCAATTTCAAGAATTTTTTTTCCTTCAATATCATAATCAGACATATAATGTGCAAGAACTTCTCCTGATGGCCATACAACACCGAAAAGAGGCCATGATGCTGAGGATATACCTAGTTTCTCAGCCTTGCCTCCTTTGTCTGCAAATTGAAGTCGGTCTTTTAAAGATCTCACATGAATATCAATTTTTTCAAATTCAATTGTCTGATATTTTAAGCGCAGTTCATCCATAAAAATATCCTTTAAGAATATATTTCAGCGCAGTTTTTTAAGTTTTATGCGCAAAAAAAGTTAAAATCAGGGGCCCACCTGAAAAGTCATGGACTGACTGCGGCGAATCCGAAAGGAGTGCGGGTAAATTCCTAAATTAAATAATATTATTTTAAGCATTTGTAAATTACTATGCCATTTTTTAAAAAGCAAGCAAAATACAAGGTTTTTGTTAAATATTTTTTGAATTAAATCAGTTTCTTGCGGCTTACTCCTGATGCTGTAAATTTCTTGATAAATTCGGATATGAATAGTAATTGGCCTAAAACCGGAATTTTTTGTTCAGCAACTAAATAAAAATCATCCCCAGAACAACTGCAACAACAAGAGACGGAAGCATATTTGTTATTTTTATTTTTTTTATTTCAAGAATGTTTATTCCAAGTCCAATAAGAAGAAGCCCTCCAACAGAAGTCAGAAGGTTTATTACTTCCGGTGTCAGAAAGTTCTGAACAAGTCCTGCCCCAAGAGTGATTGCCCCCTGAAATATAAGAAGGGGGATAAATGAAAACAATACTCCTGCTCCAAGTGTGGAAGCAAGAGCTATGGAAGAAAATCCATCCAGAACAGATTTTGCCAGAAGCAGATTCGGCTTTCCTCCAAGACCTTCCTCAATTGCTCCGAGAATAGTCATTGAGCCTACACAAAAAAGAAGAAAAGATGTTATAAAACCTTCTGTAAACTTGTCATTTTTCGATTTTATTTTCGATTTTATATATTCACTGAATTTATTAATATAATTATCAAGATCCAAAGCTTCACCTGTAATTGATCCTAAAACCATGGAAAATATAATTAAAATTAGCTCATCAGTTTCTGAAGCCATGCTGACTCCAAGGAACAGAGTAAAAAGACCGATTCCCTGGAAAGAAATTTTTGTGATTTTTTCCGGAAGTTTTGAGTGTATTGATAATCCGACAAGGCTTCCTGCTATAACTGCTGCTGCATTAATCAAAGTACCCTGCATATTTTCCTCTGCTTATAAACGGTTTTTTAAATTTGCCAGATGAACAAAAATTTCTGTTTTCGGACAATTACTAAGTAAATCTCAGTTTTTACATCAAATGACAGAAAAATCATTTTTGTTCAATTACAGATTTAATCGTTCATAGCAGAGTTGGGCAATGTTAACAAGTAATCGGGTTAATAGTTTTTTCGTGTTTTGGGGATAAACCTGTAAAATTTTTTGTTTATAATAGCCGTTAAATCCTTGTTTATTTATCTTTGTCAGGATCAAAATCTTCTGAATAATACTTTGAGACGCAATCATCACAAATACCGTGACTTAGTTCTGCCTGTGAATGTTCACTGATATAAGTTTCAATTTTATTCCAGTAACCTTCATCATCACGTATTTTTTTGCAGTGCATGCATATAGGAAGTATACCCCTCAGAGTCTGAATCTCTTCCAGGGAAGATTCAAGATGTTTTATTGTTTTTTTATGTTTATCTATTTCTTCTGACAGGAGTTTATTTGTTTTATTGAGCTTATTTGTTCTTGAAGCTACTCTTGATTCAAGAAAATCTTTTTCTTTTCTGAGCTCAGCAGACATAAAATTGAATTTTTCAGTAAGTTTTGAAAATTCATAACCTGAAGGAAGTTCAATCTGCTCTCCAAGACGGCTGTAATTTTGTGAAATTTCATCAGTTTTTTTCTGAATAGATTCAAGTGGATTAAATATCCAGCGTTTCCCGAAAAATAATGCGAGACCGAAAATAATCAGCAAAGCTGATGTAAATAAGGCGGAAAATTTTATTATAACCTTGTTGATATCGCTGTATGCTTCATTCAGTGGAATTCTTACAGATATTGCAGAAACAACCTCACCTAAATCTCTGTCAAAACTCCTTTGTGACCCGTATTCAGAAACTAAATCTTTGGGCGCTTGTTCAGGCTTGCTGTGGCATCTTAGGCAGCTTTTTTCCATTGTTTCTCCGCGCCTGAGTGTAACAAAATATGTTTTATTGCCTATTTTTCTGATACTTGAGTCCTTTTTTATATCTGAAGATTTGTTTATTTTTTCTATGAATTCCTTTTCAATTTCATCAGCTTCATTTTCCGGATTTCTTGCGTTAACAGCAGCTTCTTTGTAATAATATTCTTTTTCAGAAATATCAGAGTAATACTTGTGTATTTCCCTTACAGCATATGTTGAAGACATCCATGCCGGATCAAAATATTTATTATTTTCGGAAGTATCTATTTTATCAAATAAAGCAGGTTTAAGCTGGTGTGAAAAGTAGGTATGAACTGCAATATTTTTATCAAGAAGCATCATTGCTTTTTCCTGAGCTTCTTTTCTTGCATGGGATTTCATTTCGATATTTATCAGAAATATTGAAATAACGCCTAATAAAACTATACTTATACTAAGCATAAGAAGAAAACGGGTGCTGACCCTTGTTTTTTTTATACGTAATAAAGAAACCATATAATTATGCCTTGCTTTTAAACTGTAAAAAAATTTTTGCGAAAATATTTATATACTGATCACTGATCAAAGATATTATAAACTTATTTTGTGTATTTTAGCAAAAAATTAAATTCAGCTCCATTTTATATTTGTTATGCATTTAAAAATTTTTTAAAGGCATAAAATTGGTCAATATCAAAATTTTTATTGAAAATTTTGTCAAAATCAGTGAAAACAATCAAAAATTATTGAACAGTAACTGTTTCAATATTTGCGATTTTTTTTGGAACAGTGTTAGCCTGAAAGATCAATTATATCATAATTGTGTTACTGTTATGCTGAAAAAACGAATTTAAAACTGCAATTTCATAAAATTGTAACGGAGGCATCAATGCTCAACCGCTTTAGTGTAAAACAAAGAATGTATATTATTATTTTTCTCGTGCTGATCCTGTTTCTAGGTATGGCCTGGGCTGCTGTATACAGCAGCAACCATGTAAGGGACATGTCAATATCTGCAACTGAAGATGTAATGCTCAAAGATCAGAAACAAAAGCTTAAGGTTGCAACTCATACAATAGCTGTTGCCGTAGGACATGCTATTGAATCTGTTGAAAACGAAGATGAAAAGGTTGAAACAATAAGAGGCCTTATCGATGATATCCGGTTTGAAGAAGATAAATCAGGGTATTATTTTGTATATCAGGGCACTACAAATATAGCACTTCCAACGAGTAAAGATCTTCAGGGAGATGACCTCTCAGGTATGAAGGATAAAAACGGAGTATATCTTGTAAGGGATCTCAGAGATAAAGCCAGTGAAGGCGGAGGTTTTGTAACTTATATCTGGCCCAAGCCGGGTGCAGGAGATGTTCCTAAACTAAGCTATGCTGAAATGATTCCCGGAACTGATTACTGGATAGGTACTGGTGTATATATTGATAATATTGAAGCTTATAAAAATGAAATGAAAACATCGATTGATAAAAAAGTCTCTTCAATGATTTTAAGCTTATTTATTGTAGCCGGAATTTTTTTCATAGGTATTACAGCAGTATGTTTATACATTGTGTTTGGAATAACCCGTTCTCTTAATTCAATGATTTTAAGCTTTATGGATGTTGCTGAAGGTGAGGGTGATCTGACAAAAAGGATTGAGATTAAATCAAATGATGAACTTGGTGAGCTTGGAAAGTGGTTTAATGTTTTTCTTGAAAGACTTCAGAATATAATTAAGCAGCTTATTGGCGAGGCTTTCAATGTTGATCAGTCTTCAAATAAATTATCAGGGATTTCCAAAGATATGAGCAGCGGAGCTGAGTCCATGACCCAGAGGGCAGAAAACGCAGCTTCTGCTGCAGAAGAGCTTAGTACCGGGATGAACTCAATTGCAGCTTCAATGGAACAATCTTCAAGTAATGCAAATGCAGTAGCATCAGCTGCAGAAGAGATGAATTCTACTATAGGAGAAATTGCACAAAATGCTGAGCATGCAAGAAAAATATCTTCGGAAGCTTCAACAAAAACAAAGGATGCTTCTGTTGAAATGAACGAACTTACCAATGCAGCAGATTCTGTAGGTAAAGTTGTTGAAACTATAACTGATATTTCAGAGCAGGTTAATCTCCTTGCTTTGAATGCTTCAATTGAAGCAGCCAGGGCAGGTGAAGCAGGAAAAGGTTTTGCCGTAGTGGCAAATGAGATAAAAACTCTTGCATCCCAGACTGCAGAAGCAAGTAATGATATAAAATCCCAGATCAATAATATTCAGAAGGTATCAGGCCTTACTGCCGAATCTATAGGCGGTGTAACAGAAATTATTAATGAAACAAGAGAGATTGTTGAATCGATTGCTTCAGCCATTGAAGAACAGTCTTCTGTGACAAATGAAATATCCGGTAATGTGGAGCAGCTTTCTGCAGGAATACAGGAAGTAAATGAAAATGTTGCCCAGAGTTCAGAAGTCTCTCAGACAATATCAGAAGATATCGCAGGTGTAAGCTCGTCATCATCCGAAATAGCAGAAAACAGTAATCAGGTGAGAAACCGTGCAGAAGATTTAAAGAAAATGGCAGGTTCTTTGAATGAAATTGTTGAAAAATTTATTGTTGAATAAAAATTTCAGGTAACTGTTCAGTGTATCCTGTTTTTAAAATTACACCAGGCTGATTTTTTGTATAGTCTGGTGTAATCTGAAATATTGAGCAAATTTTAAATTGTTCAGCTTTGCATATGTCATGCTTTTTATCTTTCTAATGTTAGAATAATGTTAGAAATTGCTGTAACCGTGAATGTCTGCCTTTTAATCCTTGACACTGTTATTTTTTTTGCTACTTTTTTAGTTAGATACTTAACTAAATATAAAAAGCAGAGGATCATTTTTATGGAAAAAAAAGTTAAAATTCTTTTTTTATGCACAGGAAATTCATGCAGAAGTCAGATGGCTGAAGGATGGACCAGAGCTCTTAAGTCAGATAAAATTGAAGCTGTTTCAGCAGGAATAGAAACACACGGACTGAATCCAAATGCAGTAGAAGTTATGAAAGAGGCAGGTGTTGATATTTCAGGCCATACATCTCAGAATATAAACGAATTTAAAGATTATGATTTTGATTATGTTATAACAGTATGCGGCCATGCACATGAAACATGTCCTTTTTTCCCGGGGAATTCAAAAGTGATTCATAAAGGTTTTGATGATCCTCCAAAGCTTGCTATTGGTGCCAAAACTGAGGAAGAAAAACTTGTATTCTACAGAAGAGTAAGGGATGAGATAAAAGAGTTTGTAGCAGGTCTTCCTGATAATCTTGAAGAAACTGACGATACAGATGGACTTTTAAAAGTCTGATCAGGCAGGAAGATAAAAAATCATTTTGAATTATAATTTTCAAAATGGTTTTTTGGCCACGAATGACTCTAATTTATGCTAATTGAGGTTTTTATCTGGTTATATGAAATATATATTCACAAATTTAAGCTTGCAAACCAGCCGTGATAAGTCTGAAACAGAATTTGATCAAATTTTAAAGCATTACCCCAAAGCCACATCAAGTATCATCATAACTGTAAATCCTGCCATGGTAGCCATTGTAACTGTATCTATATTTTCATATTTTCTTTGCGATTCAGGTATAAGCTCTTCAACTACAACAAATATCATGGCTCCGGCTGCAAAACATAATGCATAAGGCAGAATACTTTGCATTTTTAAAACAAATAAAGCTCCGGCAACTCCTGCAATCGGTTCAACCATGCCGGACATCTGTCCCATAAAAAAACTCTTTTTTTTAGACATTCCTTCCCTTCTTAAAGGCATGGAAACAGCCGTACCCTCAGGAAAATTCTGTATACCGATTCCGATTGCAAGGGCAACAGCAGCTCCAAGTGTTGCATATGGAAGCCCTGCAGCTGCGGCTCCGAAAGCTACGCCTACAGCAAGACCTTCAGGTATGTTGTGAAGAGTAATTGCAAGTACAAGAAGTGTGCTTCTCTGCCATGATGTTTTAATACCTTCTTTTTTGTCCATGCTGAGCCCTGGATGGAGATGAGGCATGATTTTATCAGCAATCCTCATAAAAATTCCGCCGGTCATAAATCCAAGGGAAGCTGTAAGCCATGAAATCTGGCCAAGCTGTTCAGCCATTTCAATACCCGGAGCAAGCAAAGACCAGAAACTTGCAGCTATCATAACACCTGCTGCAAACCCAAGCATTGAATCCATAAGTTTTTTATTAAGGTCTTTTGTCAGAAATACAAGTCCTGCACCTGCTGCTGTTAATGCCCATGTAAAAAGAGTAGCAAAAAATGCCTGTGTAACCGGGCTGAACTGGTTTATGAAATTAAGCATTATATACTATCCTTTCTGTTGGTAATGTTATTAAAGTTCTATTGAATTAAAATTTAAAAAAGATTGCATAAAGCAATTGCTAAAATAAAACCTGTAAGAATATAAGCTGTAAGAGCAATAAATCCATCATAGGCTACAAGAGAAAGACCGTACAGGGTTATCACTGCACCGGCTCCGGATGCGGAAAAAGGAACAATTTCCATAACAGGAATGCATAACCCTGTAATAAAACATATAGAAGCAATAATATACTTGCTGATTCCTCTTACCAGGAAAGTCAGCCTCGGTTGAATAAAACGGTCAACAAATTTTGCTGCCGGTCTGATTTTTGAAACAGCTTTTGATACACTTTTTTTTTTGAAAGAACGTTTAAGCAGCAGCTGCGGCATCCAGTAGCTTTGTTTTTTGAATGGGAGTTGTGCTGAAATAAGCAAAAGAAAGATTCCCATCAAAGTAGGTACTCCGGGGATACCGCTTAAGGGTGACGTTAAAATAAGACCTGGTGCAAGAAGCAAAGGACCAATTGACCTGGTTCCTATTGCGTCTATTATTGCTCCAAAGGTAATACGGTCTTTTTCAGTTTCTGCCATTGTGCCGATTTTTTCAAGTAGCTGTTCAAGGTTCAGATTATGATTAACCATAGTATTTATCTTTCAGTATTTTTAAACTTTCAGGAGTACAATAAATAAATTTAAAAATTCTGAAAGTTTATTTTTAATTTGAGAAAATTAATTTTTACATTAAATTAACTGATTTTCAAGTTTGCTGAATCTTAACACTGATCTGTTTTATAAGAAATCAGAGGTTAACCATTTTGTAAGGAAATATCACGGGGCTGTTAAATTAAATTGAGGAGGTTCAACAGATGTTTGACAGGACTTTGCTGCAGTGAAACCAGAAGGCAGCAACAAAGCAATTAATTTGTTGCTGAATGAAAACTGCCTTTTTTGCACAGTTCTACTTTAGAATCAAAATTTAATCCTCAAAATACTTCAGTATTCCTGCGGTTAAATTTTTCATCTGCCTTGAACTGAACAAAAAATTCTAGTTCTCGGTCAATTATTAATTTGTTTTTTTATTGTCGGAATAGTATTTTTTCAAGCATTTTTCACATATTCC
>JBNJDM010000008.1:0-39978 GCA_051744925.1 Thermodesulfobacteriota bacterium
ATCTGCAAGTTCAAAATTGTATGTTGACTGTTCCACTTCCTGTTTATGAAAAAGATCTCCGTATGTAAGCTCATCATTCCACTGAAGATCGTATACATTATCTACACCCTGAATATACATTGCTATTCTTTCAAGGCCGTAGGTAAGTTCAACAGAAACCGGTTTTACCTCAATACTTCCTGCCATTTGAAAATATGTAAACTGGGTAATCTCCATTCCGTCAAGCCATACTTCCCATCCAAGACCTGAAGCACCAAGAGTTGGTGATTCCCAGTCATCCTCAACAAATCTTATATCGTGTTCAAGGGGATCAATCCCAAGCACTCTGAGGCTTTCAAGATATTTATCCTGAACATCATGGGGTGAAGGTTTTAACAGCACCTGGAACTGATAATAGTGCTGAAGTCTGTTGGGGTTGTCTCCGTATCTTCCGTCTGTAGGCCTTCTTGAGGCCTGAACATATGCTGTATTCCATGGTTCCGGACCAAGGGAGCGTAAAAGTGTTGCGTGGTGAAATGTACCTGCTCCTACTTCGGTATCATAGGGCTGAGAAATAAAGCAGCCCTGGTCGGCCCAGAATTTCTGCAAATCAAAAATTAGATCCTGAAAATTCATAATCAGATTTTCCTTAATATTTATTAATCTTCAAACAGTATTCCGTCAAAATCGGGTTGTGCATTTAAAAGTTTTCCATTTTCAAAACCGCTCAGATGCTTTTCCCAGTTTTTTCTTAATTTTTCAATATTTTCTTTCCTGCCCACAGCCCAGATGCATCCGCCGCCTCCGGCTCCGGTAAACCTTGCTCCGCAACTGTTATCCAAAGCGCTGTCAAAAAGAATCTTTCCGGCTTCATCAAGAACTTCGGGAGTCATT
Organism: Thermodesulfobacteriota bacterium; assembly: GCA_051744925.1. Classification (GTDB taxonomy): domain Bacteria; phylum Desulfobacterota; class Desulfobacteria; order Desulfobacterales; family JACKCP01; genus JACKCP01. Next base: position 874 of record JBNJDM010000008.1, read on the forward strand.
TCCCTTCTTAACAAGACTTCTTCATTTACTATTTTTGCAAGTGTTTCAAAATCCTTTTCAATAAAAGAATTGCAAAACATTTGTGATAATTCGGTTATTTTTTCCCAGTGTGTCCGAAACTCACCTCTTACATATTGTTGTCTCCACTGAGTATTTACTGAATGTGAATGATGGGTTTTTCCTGTATATGCAACCAGAAAATTATCCATAATATGAGAAGCTTCTGATTTTCTTAATAAAGATGTGTTTTTTATTTGAGGCCATTTAACCACATTATTCCAGTGCCATGCATTAATACCTCCGAAAGCTGCGGCAAGATGGTCCTGAAATCCGCAAGGAACACCTGCAACTGCACTTTCAATCAACTGTGCACTTACAGCCGCATCTTTTGCCATTACTTTATAATCAGGTCCTTTTAAAACCTGCATAAAAAGAGCACAAAGAGCAACAGCTGCAACCGAAGAACCGCCAAGAGCACTTCTTGGGGGTGAAGAAGAATCGATATCTATATGAACTCCGGAAACTTCAAATGAGTCTGCAATTGCAAAAATAAGACCGAGTGGATGATCATAAGGTGCTTTTCTTGCTTCAAACTCTGCTTCATCAAAGCCTTTTGAACTTACTTTAATATAACCTTTTTTATTGGGCAAAAGCTTTACTTTTGTTCTAAGGTTAAGTGCCATATTAAAGGTAACAGGACAAAGATCAGACATTGTAAAGTTAAAGGTCGGAATATCAAGAGTTCCTGCAAAGTCTATACGGCATGGGGTTGAAGCTGCGTAAGTTTTTTTTTCAAGAATTTCAGTTAAATTGTTCATAAAAAGATACCGGTTCCCTTTTAAATATTTATGATTCAAAAGCCTTAACTATCCTTTGAGAGTTAAACTCTTTTCCTGAATTATAAGAAAGAAATCCTGCCAGAAAATCTGTGCAGTCATTAATATTCTTTTTGGAGAATTTAAGCTTTGAAGCTGTTTCAAACCCGTTTTTTCTGATCCATGTAATCTGTTTAACATTGGCTGCAGATAATGTTCCGTTATAAAACTCAGAACATCTGCTGCAAAGAATCCCACCTTTGTCATACCTGAATCTGAATGATTTTAAAACTTCATCAAAAGCAGCTCCGCATGAAGCACAATGCGATAGCATTGGATCAAACCCTGTAAGCTTTAAAAAATGAACCTGGAAATATAGATTCGAAGCTTCAGGAGAAACATCTTCTTTATTTAGCATATCAAGAAGAAAAATCAAAAGATGATAAATATCTTCCTGGGGTTTGTAAGCAGGAACACAATAGGTAATAAGCTCTGACCAGTAACCTGCGTAGCAAATTTTAATTATGCTGCTTCTTATGTTTTCGAAAGGCTCATTAAGTAAAACTTCTGTTAAAACAGGCATTCCGCCTCTTTTAGGCGTTGAAAACATTATCTCTGAAATAGTGAAAAGCTCTATTTTTCCTGAAAATCTTTTCTTACTTTTTTTAGCATTTTTTGCAATTAAAGATATATTGCCGTGTTCATATGTAAAATAGGTAAGAATATAATCAAAATCCCCGAGCTCCATTTTTTTAAGCAGTACAGCCTTTACAGGGAAATTTTCCATTACAGAAATACCTTCACATTCTTTTAAAATACAAACAATTAGTCAATAATTGAGATATGTATATCTTTTTTAAGATCCTCAATCCAGCTTTCAAATCTTTTTTCAACCTCTTTGTTATAAAGCTCTCTTCTTATTTGAGGGGTTGCTTCTTCAAGGGTTTGATTTTTTTCAGTCTTTATTTCAGATAAGTAAAAAAGCTGAATACCTCTCGAGGTTTTTACTGGGCTGCTTATTTCTTTTTCATCTAATCCTGAGATAATTTCCTGAATACCTGATGACAAGTCCTCTTTTTTATAAAAACCGATATTTCCGGACAAAGCTTTGAACTCAGTTACATATTCATCAATATTATTTGAAATATCTTTGAAATTATTTTTTTGTAAAGCATTTTCTCTTAATTGTTCTGCAATCTGCATAACATCTTCTTTTGAATTTTCTTCATAAGAAGATTTTGGAAAAGTTACATGCCAGATTTCATATTCAACCTCATCAGCATATTTTTCAGGATGGTTTTCATAATACTCTTTAATATCTTCATTAGTAATTACAATTTTTGACCTTACTTCATAATCTATAAGTCTTCTTTTAAGAATCTGCTTTTTTAATCTTTCTTTGTATTGTTCAGGAGTAACTCCTTCTTTCTTAAGAGCCTCTTTAAATTCTTCATCAGTAAGATTTCTTTCATTTTTTATATTTTCAGAGAAACTCTTAATTTCATCTTCTGATATTTCAATATCAGATTTTTTTGCTGCAATTTCTGAAATTTTTTCATCAATAAGGTTTCGGAGCATTCTGCCTCTGGCTTCTTCTATTAAATCTTTTTCTTTCTCCTTATCATATCCTGCAGCTTTTATTTTTTCGACAAAAGGCTGTATCTCTTTTTCAAGTTCTTTGTATGTTATAATTTCGTTATCAACTTCTGCTACAATTCTGTCTACAAGTTTTTCTGCGCTTAATGCTGCATTTGCTGATACAGCAATTAAAAGAATTATATATCCAATAGTTTTCATTTTTTTATCCTGATTAAGCTTTATGTTTCGATTTAAATTTAATTTTGTACAGCAACCAAATTAGTTGCTTTTTATAATTTTTGTCCAGTTTTTTTCATTAATTTTAATATTTGAAGAGCTTTTTAACTCTTTAAGCATATTTGCATAGTTTAATTCTGATTTATTCCGCTTAACATTATTGATTATAATGCTGCTTATTTCAGCATCATCTTTAACATCTTCCGGTTTAATCAAATTTTTTTCACAATAATCATTAAAACCTTTCCTTAATTCAGATTCTGAGATTTCAATATCCCTGCTTATTAATTTCTGCAGTGCTTTTTCCACAGCCTTTTCCCGCCTGAAACGCTTTTCCCAGAGCTGGAGCTCTATTGCATTATCCTTAAGAAGCTCTTCCAGAACACCATCAGGATATTCCGATTTCACCTCTTTAAGATCTTTTTTATATTCTTTATCAGTATAATATATATTATTTTTTTTTGCCTGGTTAAGAACAAGCTGTTCTTCTATAAGCTGAAACAATACATTATTTTTCAACTGATCAGAATTATTTAATACATCATTGTGTGAATAACCAAGTTTTGTAACTTCAAATGCAGCCTCAAAATCATCTGCAGTTATTTCTGCTGAATTGACCCGGGCAATAACAACAGATTCTAAATTATTTTTTTCAGTCTCAGTACAACCTGAAATTAAAACAAAAAATAATGATATATATATTAATAAATTTCGAGCCATAAAATTTCCTGTTTATTTTTATTCAGATCGTTAAATAATTTTTTTCAGTAACAATTTAAACTTCGTTAACATGTGAATATATATGCATCAATATTTTTTTACCAAAACCGAAGTTAGGGCTTTGTTTTTCAGGAGTTATAACAAGCTTAAAAGGAGAATTAAGTTTCCAGTTTTTATTTGCCTGAGCAAGTCCTGATACAATATCCGGATCTTTAATATGTTTATCTGAAAACTGTAATACAATATTATTTTTATTCATATCCATCTGCACAATACCGCATTTTATGCAAAGTATTCGAAACATAATTTTTAATAAAAGATTTTCTACTGATCTTGGAACTTTACCGTATCTGTCCTCAAGTTCTCCTTTGAATTTTTTAAGCTCTCCTGTCTGAGTGAGTCTTGTAAGCCTTCTGTATAAAATCATTCTCTGGTCTATATCAGGAATATAAGATTCAGGTATATAGGCAGACACACCTAAATTAATTTCCGGTTCAATCTTTTCAGTTACTTCTTCACCTTTAAGAATTGAAACTTCATTTTCAAGGAGTTTTAAGAAAAGATCATATCCTATGGCTGATACATGACCGGACTGTGAAGCACCAAGAATATCTCCGGCTCCCCTTATCTGAAGATCGCCCATTGCAAGCTGGAAACCTGCTCCAAGATCAGAATACTGCATTAAAACCTTGAGCCTTTTCTGGGCATCCTTTGTAAGACGATTTTCTTCCGGGACAAAAAGATAGGCATATGCCTGATTTTTACCCCTGCCTATTCTTCCTCTTAACTGATAAAGCTGGGAAAGTCCGAATCTGTCGGCTCTGTTTACTATCATTGTATTTGCATCAGAGATATCAAGTCCTGATTCAACAATTGTTGTACAGACAAGCACATCAGTTTTTTTATGAATAAACTGTTTCATAGCCTCTTCAAGTTTTTTTTCAGGCATTTGCCCGTGGGCAACGCCAATATTTATATTTGGAAGAAGCTTTGATAACAGACCTGCAATATTATCTATAGTGCTTACATTGTTATGTACAAAATATACCTGACCGCCTCTTTTTACTTCTGTTAAAACAGCTTCTTTTATTATATTTTCATCAAATCCTGAAATATATGTATTAATTGGCTGTCTTGCCTCGGGAGGAGTCGATATGATGCTTATATCACGTATTCCTGAAAGCGAAAAATGGAGGGTTCTTGGTATCGGTGTTGCCGTAAGTGTAAGAACATCAACAGAAGATCTGATACTTTTTATTTTTTCCTTGTGCTTTACACCGAATCTTTGTTCTTCATCTATTACAAGAAGTCCAAGAGATTCAAACTTAATATCCTTTTGAAGAAGCCTGTGAGTTCCTATTACAATATCAGCCTCTCCTGATCCCATCTTTTTTAATATCTGTTCCTGCTCTTTTTTTGTTTTAAACCTGTTCAAAACATGGATATTAACAGGATAATCCTTAAATCTTTCTCTGAAAGTCTGAAGATGCTGCTCAGCAAGGATTGTTGTTGGTACAAGTACTGCTGTCTGAGTGCTGTCAGTCCAGGCCTTGAAAGCAGCTCTTACAGCAACTTCGGTTTTTCCGTAACCGACATCTCCGCATACAAGACGATCCATCGGTTTAGAGCTTTTCATGTCATTTATAACATCATTTATGGCCTTAATCTGACCGTTTGTTTCAACATAGGGAAATGTTGCTTCAAAATCCCTGAAGTGATCATCAGGAGGTGAAAATGAATGTCCTGAATCGACCTCTCTTTTTGCATAAACAGAAAGAAGTTCTTTGGCTATTTTTTCAGCTTTTTTACGCGCTTTTTCCTTTGCCTGGGAAAAATCTTTGCTTCCGAGTTTATCAAGGTTAACTGAGGCACTGTCTTTACCAACGTATTTCTGAATAAGGTTGATTCTGTCAACAGGAATATAAAGCCGGTCATTATCAAAGTATTCAACAACAGCAAATTCACTTTCCATGCCGGAGATATTTATTTTTTCAAGACCTTTGTACTGACCAAGGCCGTGATCAGTATGAACAATAATATCATCAACTGAAAGCTCATTTAAAGCGTATATACGTTCACTTGCAAGTTTTCTGACTTTTTTTCTTCTCTGGAATTTTAAACCGAAAATTTCGTTTTCACTAATCAGAGCAAGATTTTCATCTTCAAATACAAATCCTTCACTCAGCCTTCCGGTTGTAACTATAATTTTATTTGATGATTTTGATTTTTTTATTCTGTTTAAATCTGCATTTTCATCAAATTCTGCTGTTATTCCATAAGGTTTTAAAACAGATATAAGTCTTTCACACTGTGTAGCTGTTGAACATACTATAACAGGAGACATATTATTTTTTATCTGATCTGAAATCCAGTCAGAAAGAGGAGAAAGAGGATAATCTGAACCTGTTTTTGATTTAAGCCGGCTTGTTACCCATGAATTGTCTTTTATATCTAAAAAATAATGATCATCAGTGTTGTCAGAAGAAGGAACCTGCTTGAGCTCAATTTTTTTAAACTTATCTAAAACATTATTTATCTTTTTTTCATCAGCATACAGATCTCTGGGATGAAGTCTGAATATATTTGATTCAAGGGCATTATAATATTTGTCTTTTTCCGACTCTAATCTGTTTTTAAACTGTTCCAGACCATCATATTTCTTAGTTATTACAACATCTGATTTTGCTGAAATATAATTAAAAATAGTCTCATTTGTATCATAAAAAAGGGGTAGTATAGACTCTATGCCCTGATAATCCCCCTGATTTTTTATTTTATCTACAACATTTTTTACAGATTCAGTAGGAGCGCCTGCTTCTGCACCTGTTTTTCTGATTTTAGAATATATCCGGTCTGGATTATCACCCAAAATTAAAACTTCACTTACTGGAATAACAAGAACTTCAGAAAGATCTTTTATTTTTCTCTGGGTGTTAACTGAAAAGCTTCTTACAGATTCTATTGAGTCACCAAAAAACTCAAGCCTTACAGGATTTTCATACACTGGTGAAAAAAGATCTATAATTCCGCCTCTTACTGCAAAATCTCCTGGTTCCTCTACAAGAGAAGTTCTTGTATATCCTGCAGAAACCAGTTTTTTTGCAATTTTTTCCGGCTTTATATCTTCATTTACACCAAATATTTCAAAGGATTGATCTAAAATATTTTTAGGTATTACATATTTAAAAGCTTCAACGTATGGAACAAATAAAATTCCGTCAAAATCACCAAAACTTAAGTCATAAAAAATTTTTATTCTTGTTGCAGCTGTTTCTGGATGCAGGGAATCAGATTTAAAATTATCCTGACTATACCCGGGAAAAATTCTTATGTCTGTATCTGGTAAAAAAAACTGAGTATTAAAAAAAAGTGTTTCACATTCAGACTCATCTGATGCAAGGACTATTAAAGGCTGTTTACTCTTATTTTTTAATTTGGAAATAATATAACCCGACGCCGGGTTATTTAAACCGGAAACAGTAATATCAGACGAACTTGTTTTATGAATTGTTTTAATTAAATTCATTCTTTTTTCTTGATTTTATTTAAAATAAACTGCTAAGACTCAAACATAAAAACAAAATTTGTGTCTGCAACGGATTTAATCTTCTACAATCAAATATCTTTTTTTTCAAGAACTGATGTTTTTTAAAAACAGATTGAACAGATTTTAAAAGATAGCTTGACTAAGAAGAAATAAAAATATATTCCATTTTTTCCAGATCACAATACAAAATCAGGGGACCTGATATGGAAAGTTTAAAAGAAAGCGAACATATTGCTAAAATAGCAAAAGACGTAGTAAATTCCATCTGGCAGGATACTTATGAAAATTGTGATGACGGTACAGGATACGTTAAATCGGTTAAATCTATAATAGACGGTTTAAACTCATACATTGGAAAAGATAATTCAGGCTCTGATCTTAAAAAAGTTCCTGATCAGATTTATAAATATTCCAAAGATATATGGGTTAATGATTTAACCAAAAACTGTATCAATAAAAATAATAAAGATAAGCGTTTTAAAAAAAAAGAGGCTTTATATTACGAATTTTGTTTTAAATATATTTTTGACAAGGGTGAATTCCCTTTATAAAAGATATAAAAGCGTAAATTAAATTTAAGATCAGATGTAATAAAAATTTAGGAGTATAAATGGCACTGACCAAAAATGACATCATTGAGCAGGTATATGAAATGGGTTTCAGTAAAAAAGATTCTTCAGACCATGTAGAAACTTTACTTGAAATAATGAAAAGAAATCTTGAAAACGGTGAAGATATTTTAATTTCAGGATTTGGAAAATTTTGCCTTAAGACTAAAGAAGCAAGAAGAGGAAGAAATCCGGCAACCGGAAAGGATCTAATGCTTCGCCCCAGAAAAATTGTTACTTTTAAATGCTCGGGTAAATTAAGAGATGAAATAAACAATTAATCTGATTTTTTTGGTTAAATAAAAAAGCTTATGCCTTTAAATAAAGCATAAGCTTTTTTATTTGTATAAGCCAAAACGAAAAAAAACTAATCCGGAAATATAAAACCCTTGGCTTTCATCTCATTAACAGTAAGCTCTTCCAGCTCATGGGGGAGAACAATCCACTCATCTGAATCAAAAGTTTTGTAATATTCATCAGGAACCAGATCTACTGTTCTGTTTTCGGGCTTATAATAAAGAGCAGCCATTTTAAGTGAAACATTTTTTTTATCTATTCTACTTATAAGCTCTTTTTTAAGGGAAGCAAAAGTTTTGCCTCTGTCAAAAATATCATCAATAACAAGAACTCTTGTATTATCCTTGATTTGCCTTAAAACTCCGTCAACATTATCAATTAAAACCTCGCCTGCATCATATACGCCTCTGTATGACTGTGCCTGAATAGTAGCATAGCTTTTTGACTCTTTAGTAAGTACAGAAAAAACTTCCTGTATGTATATTGAAACCTGGGCACCGCCTCTTGTAACACCTACAAAAAGATCGAAATCAAGCCCTTTTTTAAAAAGTTTTTTTGCAAATCCCCATGAATCATTTTCAAGCATTTCAGGGGATATAAAAAATTTTTGTATCTCTTCACTCATTTATTTTCTCCGGATCGTTTCAAAGCCGGTATAATCAGGCTTTGATTAAAAATAACATATTTTTTTTCAGGTTATGTTGTGCTAAGGAATAACTCCACAACTGAAAATATACCGATTAACCACATAAGAGGATGAATTTTTTTATAGTTTCCTGAAGCAAGACCTAAAATACAGTATGATACAAAACCGACTGCAAGCCCCATAGAAATGCTGTAAGTAAGAGGCATTAAAATAATTGTAAGAAATGCAGGAACACCTGTTTCAAAATTCTGGAAATTAATAACCCCCACATTTTTAAACATAAATAGTCCTACAATAATAAGTGCAGGCGCAGTTGCAAATGAAGGAACAACTGCAATAACAGGTGTAAAAAGCAAAGCAAGTGCAAACATAAGAGCAGTCACAACACTTGTAAGACCTGTTCTCCCGCCTTCAGCAATACCAGCACCTGATTCAATATATGTTGTGGTTGTACTTGTTCCGAGTAGAGATCCTGAAATTGTTGCAACAGCATCAGCTTCAAGAACCTGGTCTATCTTCTGTACAGTTCCGTCTTCATTCACAAGCTTTGCTTCGTATGAACAAGCAAGAATAGTACCCAGGGAATCAAAAAGGTCTACAAAAATAAATGAAAAAAGAGCTCCCCATAAACTCCACTTCAAAGCCCCAATAATATCAAGCTTTAAAAAAACAGGTTCCATTGAAGGAGGAGCAGAAATTATACTTGAAGGCAAAGAAACATCACCTGTTATCATTCCAAGAGCTGTTACACAGATTATACCGATCAAAATGCTTCCTCTTATTTTTAAAACTTCAAGAACTGATATAACAGCTAAACCGATAAGACCTAACATTACAGTACTTGTCATTTCTCCTATTCCAACAAGAGTTGCAGGATTTGCCACAATCAGACCAAGCCCTTTAAACCCGATAAAAGTTATAAAAAGACCTATTCCGGCAGCTGTTGCAAGTCTTATCTCTTTAGGTATTGCGAGTATTACCCATTTTCTTATTCCTGTAAGAGTAAGAATAAGAAAAAATATACCTGATAAAAATACTACCCCAAGAGCAGTTTCCCAGCTTATCTGCTTGCCTAAAACAAGACTGTATGCAAAAAAAGCATTCAGCCCCATTCCGGGAGCCATTGCAAAAGGAACCCTTCCCCAAACTCCTGCAAGCATAGTACCTATAAAAGCAGCAATAATTGTAACAGTTATAAGTGCGCCTTTTTCCATTCCTGCATCTGATAAAACATCAGGGTTTACAAAAATAATATAAGCCATAGTAAGAAATGTTGTAATACCTGCTATAACTTCCTGCTTTACGCTTGTTTTATTGCGCTCAAGACCGAAATAGCGGTCAATAAATTTCAGCATCGATGCTCTCCCCTTAAATAATTTATAAATATAAAAATTGGTCAAAAAATTTTCCATAACCTTATATAAATTTTTTGTCAAAAACTAAATAGTAATTGGGCGAAAACAGAATTTTTTTGTTCTCAAGCATTATAATAATTGCTCTGAGACCCAAAAAATCCAGGGTTCAGGTTATAAAAAAATTATTTTATTTAGCTTTTTAAAAGCAGACTTACAAGGAGATTATCTGATATTAAGACTTAAACTGAATAGTTTAAATTTGATATTGATTTAAAACAATTAAACTAAGGCATAAACTGCTATGCCTTAGTTTATTAGAATCAAAATTTTTACACAGTTTAGATAAAATTTACGCTTTTTTCTTACCCATAAAACTTTCAAATCCTTTAACAATACCTGCAATATCAGAAAGATCTGTTGGAATAACAACCGAAGTAGATTCTTTGGCAAGATTTCCGAATTCCTGAATATACTGTTCTGCTATTCTCAGATTAACAGCTTCGGAGCCGCCTTCTTCAATAATTGAAGAGGCTACTATTTTAAGACTTTCAGCAGTTGCCTGCGCTACTTTTTTGATCTCCTGAGCCCTTCCCTCTGCTTCATTAATTCTTTTTTGCATTTCACCTTCAGAAACAAATATTGCTTCTTTTTTCATACCTTCGGATCTGTTTATCCTTGCCTGCCTGTCACCTTCTGATTCAGCAATAGCTGCACGCTTGTCCCTTTCAGCCTTCATCTGACGTTCCATGGCCTCTTTTATGCTCTGGGGAGGAACAATATTTTTTACTTCATATCTTGTCACCTTTATTCCCCAGGGGTCAGAAGCTTTATCAACAGCTTCGACAATAGACTGATTTATTGTATCTCTTTCTTCAAACGTTTTATCAAGCTCCATTTTTCCTATTACACTTCTCATGGTAGTCTGAGCCAGCTGTGTTGAAGCAAAGCTGTAATCATTTATTCCATAGGAAGCATTTTTTGCATCAAGCACCTGCATATATAAAATTCCATCAACTTCAACTGCAATATTATCTTTTGTTATGCATGTCTGAGGTGGCACATCAATGGCCTGTTCTTTTAAGGTATGCTTGTATGATATCTTATCAAGAAAAGGAATGAGAATATGAAAACCAGCATTTAGTGTTGTTCTGTATTTACCAAGCCTTTCAACTACAAAAGCCTCTTTCTGTGGAATGATTCTTGCGGTCTTCAGAATAATTATAACAGTTAAAACAATTACGCCTATTATAACGATTGAATAAGTTGTCATTTATAATTCTTCCTTTTTTTTAAACGGTTCAACTATTAGTTTTATACTCTGCTTTCCTGTTATTACAACCGGTTCCCCGCTTTTTAAATAAGTTTCTGATTTTGCGCTCCATTCACTTCCTCTGAAACTTACCTTGCCAGTAAACCCGGGTTTTATATCTTTTAAAACAACAGCGTTTTTTCCTGTAAAATCATCTTCAATCTCTCTTGTGGAAGAATTAGATGAATCCCCTGTAAAAACAAAACTTAATTTTTTTCTTAATAAAAAAAGAAGTAAAATAGATGAAAAAAGAAATAATGAAAGCTGTATATTAAGACTGATATCAAAGAAAAAACAAATAAATGCGGTTACAAGTGCGCCAAGGCCGAAAAACAAAATAATAAATCCTGAAGTTAAAAGCTCTCCTGCGAAAAGCAAAAAACCTGCTACAAACCAAAGAATTTCGGGTTTTGTAAATAAATCCTGCATTTTATTATACCTGTTTTTATTTGTTTATTAATAATTACCATTAAAAGAAAAAATCAACAAATATAAAAATATTCAAAATGATACTTTCGTCCTTTTCAGTAACCATAATATTAAATTTCAGCCATTATTTGTTTTTTCTGGATAATTTAAAGCAGAAGAAGGAAAACTTCTTTATCGGTCAATATAATTAAAAACTATATATTTAAGCTCACCGGGAAAAAAAGTTTGATTTCGATTATAAAAAATTTTATATATCCGCTTTATATTAACTGAAATCATATATAAAGGTTTCTTAAGTATTTGATGTTTTTAACATACTTTTTTATAAAAATTAATCTCAGGAGATTTATCTAAATAATGTTAATCTCCTTACTAAAAATAAATAAACTGACAAAATAAACAGTTATATACTTTAAATTTGCGTACTGTTTGTTCAGGCGGAATAAAAAAACAGGAATAAACTTTTATGACCGAATATATAGGGCTTGAAGAGATTAAAAAGCCTTTGGAAAACAGAATTGTTACAATCGGTAATTTTGATGGTGTTCACAAAGGCCACCAGGAATTAATGAGACTTGCTGTTGAAAAAGGTAAGAAAACAGGATTCAAAACCATTGCTGTTACTTTTGATCCCCATCCGATCAAATTTATAAAACCTGAAAAGCATCCGCCTATAATAACTTTAAGAGAACAAAAAACTGAGCTTATAAAAAAAACAGGGATTGATGAAGTTTTAACTATTGAATTTTCCAAAGATTTTGCAAATCTCACAGCAATTGAGTTTATCGAAGATATTCTTGTAAAAAAGCTCGGGACAAAAGCTGTAGTTGTTGGAAATGACTACATGTTTGGTAAAAACAGAAAAGGCAATATTGATCTTCTCAAGGAATACGGCAAAAAATACGGCTTTGAAGTTATTATTCCGGAGTGGATAACTCTTGGTACAAAAAGAATAAGCTCGACTCTTATAAGAGAGGCTGTTGAAAACGGAGATCTTGAATCAGCAAGAACAATGCTTGGAAGAGACTACCAGATAAGAGGAACTGTAGTGCACGGAAGAAACAGAGGAAATAAAATCGGTTTTCCAACAGCAAACCTTGACCTTATAGATGAACTCTGCCCTAAAATGGGTGTATATGCTGTTATTCCCGAAATAGACGGACAAAAATATCACGGCGTTGCAAACATAGGTTACAGCCCCACTTTTGATGATCATAAATTTACTGTTGAAGTTCATTTTCTTGATTTTACTGAAGATCTGTACGCAAAACAGATTAAAGTTAATTTTATTGAAAGATTAAGAGGCGAAAAGAAATTTTCCGGAATTGAAGAATTATCTGAGCAGATAGCAAAAGATGTTGAAAAAGCTAAAAATATTTTTGCAGGAATTTGATTTAACAGATTCCTAAATTCTATCTGTATATATAAATGCCTGCATACTTTCAAATTTATATATGAAATTTAACCTGTATAAACTGATTATTTTTTTGCAGGAGTTTAAAATTTTTAACATAAACCTCTTAAATTCTTTAAAAAAATAATATTTAAAAATCAATTCAGTAAAAAATAATCTTTATTTATTATCTGATTTTATCCAATCAGCTAATATCCTAATTTTACCCTTTTCTTTTATCTGCATATTTTCTATATTGATTTTTTTACAGACCATAACGGAGTATTAAATTATGTCAGAACTTGATATTGTAATTTACCCTGATCCGGTTTTAAGAAAAAAACTGGAAGATATAGATAAAATTGATGATGAAATAATAAAACTTGCCTCGGATATGGCAGATACAATGTATGAGGACAAAGGCGTCGGACTTGCGGCAAACCAGGTCGGTTCTTTAAAAAGAATGCTTGTTTTTGATCCTGAGCCTGATCCTGAGGTACGTAATTATTCAGTTCTTATTAATCCTTATATTGTTGAAAAGGAAGGAGAACAGCTTTCAAAGGAAGAAGGATGTCTTAGTCTGCCCGACATAAGAGCTGATGTAAAAAGATATTCAAAAATAAAAGTTGAAGCATTAAACCTTGAAGGTGAAAAAGTTGAGGTTGAAGCTGAGGAACTTATAAGTATTATTCTTCAGCATGAAATAGATCATTTAGACGGTATAGTTTTCATAGACAGACTTTCTCCGTTAAAAAAGAAATTTTATCATAAAAAACTGGTTAAACAGAGCAGATAATGGCAGATAAAAATTATAAAATTATATATATGGGTACACCCGGTTTTGCAGTACCTCCACTTGAGGCTCTTTATGAAAAAGGATTTAATATAGTTCTTGTAGTTACTCAGCCTGACAAAAGACAGGGAAGAGGTAAAAAAATTGTATCTTCACCTGTAAAAAATACTGCAGAAAAACTTGGTATAGAAATTTTTCAACCTGAAAAAATTAAAACTGATGACGCCTGTGAAAAGCTTCAATCTTATGATCCCGATTTTTTGATAGTTGCTGCATATGGCCAGATACTTTCAAAAAAAATACTTGATATACCAAAATTAGGTGCAATAAATATTCATGCATCAATACTTCCTTATTACAGAGGTGCATCCCCTATTCAGCATGCAGTTCTTAATATGGAAAAAGAAACAGGCATTACTACAATGCTTATGGATGAAGGTCTGGATACAGGTGACATTCTTGATATTAAAAAAACTGAAATTGGTAAAAAAGAAACAGCAGGAATGCTCCATGACAGACTTTCTTATCTTGGTGCAGAAACTGTTGTAAATACACTTGATAATTTCAGTGAAATAAAACCAAAACCACAGGATGATTCAAAAGCAACTTATGCTCCTCTTCTGAAAAAAGAAGACGGTCATATTGACTGGTCTCAGACTGGTGATGAAATTGATGCAAGGATAAGGGCTTTTAATCCATGGCCCGGCACATTTACATTTTATAATGGAGAAAGACTTAAGATTTATTCCATTGAAAAGATTTCAGATTTTTCAGACAAAAAACCGGGAACAATAGTAAAAGCAGAAGATAATAACCTTATTGTATCTGCCGGAGACTGTGATGTCAATTTACTTGAAATTCAGCCTGCAGGGAAAAAAATAATTAAAACAAAAGATTTCCTAAGTGGATACAAAATAGAGCAGGAGACGGTTCTTACTTGATAGTTAAAGAGAATTTAAAAAAAAATCCAAGATATCTTGCGGTTTATGTTTTAACAAATGTTGAAACAAAAAAGATTTTACTCGATACTTTGATAAACGATAATGAAAATATTTTAAATCAGATAAATCCAAAAGATAAAGCTCTTTTTTTTAATATTGTGTACGGAGTACTGCGTAAAAGAGGCAATCTAGACAAAATAATCGCAAGAAATTCGACAAAAAAATTAAATAAAATTGATGAGGCTGTATTAAATACTTTAAGAACCGGTATATACCAAATGGTATATCTAGAAAAAATTCCTGTAAGTGCTGCAGTAAATACAAGTGTAGATATTGTTAAATCGATTGGATTTAAAAGTGCATCAGGTTTTATCAACGGAATTTTAAGAAATTTTTCCAAAGAATTTGATAAAGACAAGTATTTAAAATATGAAAAAAATGCGGCCGATTTTCCAAAATGGATAATAAACAGATGGGAAAAAAGGTTCGGCAAAAAAGAGACTGAAGAGCTTTGTACAGCTTTAAATCAGATTCCTCCGATTACGCTGAGAATCAACACTATAAAAACCACAAGAAAAGATACAGTAGAACTTTTAAAATCTTCTACAGAAACTATCTGGCAGGATATTATAGCTCAGGAGTCAGTATCTCTTATAAAGCCTTTATACCCGGTCAACAAGCTTCCCGGATTTAAAAAAGGTTTTTTTCAGGTTCAGGATTCAGGGGCTCAGTTTGTTACCAAGCTTATAAAACCTGAATCAAATGATAAAATACTTGATGCATGTGCAGGGCTCGGCGGGAAAACAGGTCATATTGCTCAGATTACAAAAGGTAAGGCTAAGATAACAGCTGTAGATTTTAACCAGTCAAAGCTTGATGCTTTGGATGCTGAAATGCTAAGGCTCGGATTCAGCAACTGCGTTAAAACAGCAAAGGTCGATTTAAGCAAAAATACAAAAAAAATTAATACTGATTTTTTTGATAAAATAATTGTTGACGCTCCGTGTACAGGCCTTGGTGTTATAAGAAGAAATCCTGATACCAAGTGGAAAAGAATTCCTGAAGATATAAAGCAATGCGCTTTAATACAAAAAAATATTCTTGCAAATTCATCAGCGCTTTTAAAAAAAGGCGGTTATTTACTATACTCTGTATGTTCTTTCGAGCCGGAGGAAACAACAGAGATTATAAACGATTTTCTTGAAAACCATAAAGATTTCAGCAGAGCAGAAATTGACTGTGATATTAAATTTGTATCAAAAGATGAAAGTGGAGATATATTTATTCTCCCTCACAAATCAGGTACAGACGGTTTTTTTGCTGCTTTGCTTAAAAAGGACAAAAAAAATTAATTTATGTTTGTTAAGATTATCAAATACACAGGGCTATTATTAAGTTTTATTGTTATTACAGGCTTTTTTGCTTATCTGACACTTCATTTTCTTATAAAAAATCAGCCTGAAGTTGTAGTTCCGGATTTAAAAGGCAAGGATATAAACTATTCCATAAGCCAGCTTGAATCTATGTCTCTTACACCAAGACTTAAAAATTCTCAGTTCAGCAATATTGTAACTGTAAATCATATCATTAATCAGCAGCCAAAACCGGGAGAGGTTGTAAAAAAAGGAAGGGATGTTCATCTTGTTATTTCAAGAGGGAAAAAATCTAACACAATGCCTTTTCTTTCAGGAGAAAGCCTGAATAAAGCCAAAATTCAAATTCTTAAAAACGGACTTAAGCTAAATCATATTTCTTATATTTATCACAGCAGCGTCCCCGAAGGTCATGTTATTGCTTCCTCTCCCCAGGAAGGCGTTTTTGTTGATTCAGGAACTGATACAAATCTTCTTTTAAGCCTTGGTAAAAGACCACGTGAATTTGTAATGCCTGATATAAAAGGCATGACAATTGAAGATGCAACAAATAAGCTTGGCAAGGTTAATCTGGAAGTATCAGATATTAAAACCAGATACTCTCCTGATTATGAGCAGGGTATTGTTTTATCACAGACTCCTCCTGCAGGAAAAAAAGTCGGAGAAAATGAGCGTGCTGTGATTGTTTTAAATCAAAGAGATGTACCCTCTTTTATATCGCCTGTAATTGGTTCAAGACTTGTTTCATACACTGTTCCTCCGGGTGTTCTTAAATCTCATATAAAAGCAGAACTTGATCTGTATGATCGTACATTTACCATTTATAACGATTATTTTGATCCGGGTAAAAAAATACTGATTGCTGTTCCTTTTGACCAGAATGCAGGTGTAAAGATATATAAAGACCACAAACCTGTTTTTGAAAAAGAATTTTTCCCTTTTCGAAACTATAAAACTGATTATACAGCTTTTTTTGATACTGAATTAAAAATAAATGAGGAATATTTAAATGAATAAAAAAATAGCACCTTCTATTTTATCGGCCGATTTTTCCATACTCGGCAGTGAAATTGAACAGGTAGAAAAAGCAGGAGCTGATCTTATACATATTGATGTTATGGATGGTCAGTTTGTTCCAAACATAACCTATGGTCCAAAAATTGTTAAAACCTGTAAAAACATAACTGATCTGCCTCTTGATGTTCACCTTATGATTGAAAAGCCTGAAAATCATATTAATGAGTTTGCAAAAAGCGGTGCTGATTATATTTCTGTTCATGCTGAAGCATGTCCCCATCTTCACAGAGTAATCCAGCAAATTAAGGAAAATAATGTTAAAGCAGGAGTTGCTTTAAATCCTGCAACTTCCCTTAGTTCAGTTGAATGGGTGCTTGGTGATCTTGATTTTATTCTTATCATGAGTGTTAACCCGGGTTTCGGCGGGCAGAAATTTATAAAAGAATCACTTGAAAAAATAAATAAACTCAGAAAAATGGCTGAAAAAATTAATCCATCACTCGAAATTCAGGTAGACGGCGGTGTTAATGCTGATTCTATAAAAGATATTTCAGATGCAGGCACAGACATTTTTGTTGCAGGTTCGGCAATCTTTAAAAAAGAGAGCTACAAAACCGAAATTGAGAATTTTAAAAAAATTATCGCCTGACCCTGAAATAATCGATTTTAACCAATTTGTTGCTGAACAAAAAATTATGGTTTTTAAGTCAAATACTAATTTAAGGATATACTGAAAACAAAATAGATTTATTAAATTCAGCATTTTAAAAAGGTCGGATAAAATGAAAAAAATTCTAGTGATTAACGGTCCAAATCTTAATATGCTCGGTAAAAGAGAGCCTGAGATTTACGGAACCAAAACCCTGGATGAAATTAATAAAAACATTGAAAAAAAAGCTGAAGAACTTTCTGTTGAAGTCTCTTTTTTTCAGTCCAATTCAGAAAGTGAAATAGTTTCAAAACTTCAAAGTGTTTATAATAAAGTCGACGCAATTATAATAAATGCTGCTGCATTAACACATACAAGTGTATCTGTAAGAGATGCCGTTTCTATGCACAATGTTCCTGTATGTGAAGTACACCTTTCAAATATATTTAAAAGAGAGCCTTTCAGACATCAGTCATACCTGAGTGATATTTCAACTGGAATAATATGCGGTTTCGGAGATCACGGTTATATACTTGCCCTTGAAGCCATTTTTGAAAAAATCTGATTATGGGAAAAGATACATTTTCAAACCTTCCCCCTGACAAAAGGGAAAAAATAATTGATGTATCAACCGAGGAATTTGCTTTAAAGGGATACAAGGGCGCAAGTATAAATTCTATTGTAAAAAAGCTTAAAATTGCCAAAGGTTCTGTATTTTCGTATTTCGGAGATAAAGAAGGGCTTTTTCTTCATATTTTTAATTTTTCAATAGATAAAGTAAAAAATTATTTAAGAGACATAAGAGAAGATACCAAAGAGAAAAATATATTCGAGCGCCTTGAACATATTTTTTATGCAGGTGTAGAATTTACTGAAAAACACCCTTTAATTTACAGAATCTATATAAGGACATTTTTAAATTCTGATATTCCTTTAAGAGAGGATATGCAAAAAGCAATAAGGGAAAATGCCCATGAATTTATATGTGAACTCCTTGAAGAAGCAAAACTTAAAAACGAAATACGCCCTGACACAGATACAGCTCTTGCTGCATTTACAATTGAAGCAATAATGGACAGATTTCTCCAGACAAGAATTCTTCCCTACCTTGATCCGGGAACAAAAATATTCGGAGCAGATAAAAAAAAATGCAAAGAGCTTATTAATGAAATAATTTACATTTTAAAACACGGTCTTTCTTCATGACAAATAAAATACTTGTTATTGCTGCTGTATACAGTGAAACAGAATTTATTCTTGAAAATATGGAAAATACAAAATCTGATAATTCAAATTATTTAGATATTAAAAAAGGAAAAATCGGTACCAAAGATACAGATGTTATTGTAACAGGTCCTGGAATTTTAAATTCAGTCTGTTTCTTAACAAGGTATCTTGAAAACAATACTCATCCCGACTTTATTATACAAACAGGTTGTGCTGGAGGTTTTGCTCAGAGAAATATTTTAAAAGGTGATATAGGAATTGCATCTGAAGAGATTTATATTCATCTTGGTACAGAAAATCCTGAGAACAGATTTATTCCCTCTCCCCTTCCCTTTTCATTGTCAGACAAGGGTAAAATAAAAAATATTTTTAAAACCGATGAAAATTTAGCAAGATCAGCTTTTAACATAATAAATTCAAAAACTGATTTAAAAGCAGAAATTTATCCTTTTATCACAGTATCTGAAATAACATCTACCAAAGAAAAGGCTGACAATTTATTTTTTGGTTATAATCCAGGTATGGAAAATATGGAAGGCGCAGGAAGCGCATATGTCTCCTTTTTGTATGATATTCCTTTCATAGAGATACGCTCAGCAAGCAATCAGGCAGGAACAAGGGATAAAAAAAAATGGGATTTTAATTTATCTTTTGCTAACTCAGGTAAAGCTGTTTTGGAATTTATTAAAAATATATAAGTTTATTATTTTTTATAATTTTAAAAAAAACAATTCTTTCAATATACTACATATATTTTACGGAGAAACTTAATGAGTGAAAACGTATACAATCTTATTTACACAGGCGAGTTTGCTAAAGATAAAAATCCTGAAGATGTTTATATAAATCTTAGTAAAGAATTTAAAACTGATCCTGATAAAATAAGAAAGCTGTTTAATTCCAAAAGAAAAATAATTAAAAAAAATGCAGGCAAAGAAACATGCATAAAATTAAAGGATAAAGTATTATCAGCAGGAGCATGCTGTGAAATACAAAAATCTGAAAACCACCCTGTTCTTGAAGCTTATTATCAGGAAGAATCTTATGATCAGAACAAAAGCAGTTCTGATTATAATAGTTCTGATTCAGTTTATGAAGATGAAAAAAAAACACAATATTCATATGATAAAAATGATGTTTTCCCTGAAAAAAGACCCGGATCTAACGGAATAGCATGGCTGACCGATGCTTTTTATCTCTATCTTAAAGATCCTTTAATGTGGGTACTTACAATGCTTTTATACTTTCTGATTTCAATAGGTGGACAGCTTGTTCCGATACTCGGAGGTATTGTAATGACAATTCTGGGGCCTGTATTTTACGGAGGTCTTTTAATGGGAATTAATGAGCTTGACGAATACGGAGAACTCAGGCCGGGAAGTATTTTTTACGGATTCCGTGAAAATATGGGGCAGCTTGTGCTTTTGGGACTTTTTCTTGTTGGATGTTTTATTTTGATTGCAGGAGCAGTGTTTACAATTATTTTCTCTTTTTTTGGAACTGCGGCTTTATCTGCTTTTAATCCTAATTTTTCCGCAATACCGCCATTTGTTTTCATTTTATTCCCGCTTTTAATAACTGCTTTAATAATACCTATGACAATGCTTTACTGGTTTGCACCTGCTCTTGTTTCAATTAACAATATATCAGCAGGACAAGCTTTAAAGCTAAGTTTTCAGGGGTGTCTTAAAAACATAGCTCCGTTTTTAATTTACAGTCTTATTATTGCCGGGATCGGTATTGCTGGAATAATCTGTATAACTGCTGCAGCCGGTCTGATAACCGTTTTTTTCAACAGCAGTATTTTTTCAGCTTTTTTAGTGCCACTTTTATTTATTCTGGTTATATTATTTGTCTTTGTGCCGGTAGCAGCTGCGTCAGTATATACAAGCTATAAAGATATTTTTGAATGATTTAAAAATTTTGTATAAATTGCTTAGAGTTATTCTATGCCGTGTTCTTTTAACTTTCTGAATAAAGTTTTTCTGTGTATTCCAAGATGCTTTGAAACAGCACCTTTTTTCCACCTGTGTTTTTCAAGAATATTTGTAATATAATCTTTTTCAAAATTTTTCATTACAGTTTTAAGATCTGTACTTTCATCTACGTTCTCTTTGATAGTATATTCTTTTTGTTCTTTGTTTATTCCTGAAATTTCAATTTTTCCCATTGTAATATATCTTAATATTACATTTTCAAGTTCTCTTATATTACCTGGCCAGTGATAATTCAGAAGTCTGTTCATATCCTTTGATGAAATATCCACAGAACTGTTTTTTTTACTGTATTTATTCATAAAGTGGTAAACAAGAAGAGGAATATCTTCTTTTCTGTTTCTCAATGGAGGCAGATTAATCTGAATTATATTTATTCTGTAAAAAAAATCTTCCCTTAAAAAATTTTTTTCAACCAGTTCAGACGGATTTTTATTTGCAGCACCTATAATTCTTACATCAGGTTTTATAAGTTTATCTCCGCCCACACGGTTAAAACCTCCGCCCTCGATTGCCCTTAAAAGTTTAACCTGAAGATTAAGTCCGATTTCACCTATTTCATCCATGAAAAGCGTACCTGAATCTGCAAGTTCAAGAAGACCTGGTTTGTCTGATGAAGCTCCGGTAAATGCTCCTTTCTGGTATCCGAAAAATTCACTTTCAAGGAGATTTTCAGGAACAGCGCTGCAGTTTACAGGCACAAAACTTTTTGAGGATCTTTCACTTAAATCATGAACAGCTCTTGCTGCAAGTTCTTTTCCTGTTCCCGATTCTCCGTAAATAATAACATGGGCTGAGCCTGCTGAAGCCTTTAAAATATCATCAAAGACTTTTATCATTGATGAACTTTTGCCAACAATATTTTCAAGGGGATTGTGGCCTTTTATCTTAGATTTAAGCCTTAAAACCTCTTTTTTTAAATTATCCTCTTTTAATTTTCTTTTTGTTATATCTCTTAATACAGCAAGTACATCTTCTTCTGAAAAAGCTGCAATTCTTGCTTCAAAATAAAGTGTTTCTCCATTATTATCTGCAGGAAAATCAAAAACAACAACTTCATCTGAATTAAAAGCTTTTTCAATTTTTTCTAAACATTTTTCATAAATGCCTGGCATTACAATTTCACTTAAATTCTTTCCTGTGAAATCGTTTTTTAAGTGATCAGGTTTCGCAGATCTGTATTCTGAAATTGTTCCGTTTCTTTTGAGAAGAAAAAGCATATCAGGAACAGCATCAAGAACCGCTCTTATCTGAGACTCACGTTTTGCAAGTGCTTCTTCCGCAAGTTTTCTTTTATTTATATTATTGAAAAAAGTTAGGTGTGCAGGTCTGTTTTCCCATAGTATTTCTATGGAATGGATTTCAAACCATACTTTTTCATTGTTTCTTGTAACAAGTCTGAAAGGATAAACTTCGGGAATAGGTTCGTTGTTTAAACGCTTTTGATATCTGCTCAGAACCAGCGGCAGATCTTGTTTGTAAACAAAGTCCTGAAAATGATGATCGATTATTTCTTCAGGTTTATACCCTATTATTTTATAGCCGTTTGAATTGATGTATTTTAAAAGCCCGTCCTGAAGAACTATTATTGAATCACTCGAATTTTCAAACAAAAGCCTGTTATCTTGTATAAAGCTCATATTAAATTATTTATTTTCTATCTTATTCATTGCTGTATCATATGTTTCATAACATATTTCTGGAAGGCTTCCTCCCCATATTTTTTCTGCTTCTCTGAATCCCTGGGTAATTCCCTTTTTGCCTGTAATTATCATATTTTTATTATTGCCTGAGTTTTCTAAAACAAACCTGCTTATCCTTAATGAAGTCTGATCAACTCCAAAATATGAATCATCATGAAGAAGATCAACAGCCTGTTCCAGACTAAAATCACTTAAGGGAACATTATCATGTTTAATACGTGATAATTCGTCTTTTTCAAGAGAATTAAAATAAAACAAAGCAGCCTGTTTATTAAAATCATCAAAAGCTTTTTTACCTGCTTCTGAACTAAATTCAGACAAATCATCATAAAAATCGCGTGAATAATCTTTTTCTTTGGTTTGTCGGTCATACTTTTTATCAAAAGAAGCATGACTTATGCTGTCTACAGCCTTGATTCTGTTTATTTCGTCATCCATGGCTCTCTTCCAGTGAGTTTAAGACAATTCGGGCAAAATAAATAAGGTTTTTGTCAAGCTGCTTCTTTTTGGATGCATATGAAAGATTGAAAGTACAAAAAGGACAAGCTGTTGCAATATCTTCAGTACCAGAACTTGTAAGAAGTTTTTCAGCAAGTTTAAGAGAAAGCTCTGGATAAACAGATCTGATTCCTGCTCCTGCACCACAGCAAGTTGATTCTTTTCCGTACTTTTCCATTTCTGATACTGAAGCACCGCAGTATTCAAGAATTTTTCTGGGTTCTTTTATTTTATTTTCTGTTCTTGCCAGTCTGCATGGATCCTGGAAAGTAATATTCTGATTTACTTTTTTAAGAAGATCCTGCTGATGCTCTAAAAGATTAAAAACTGTCTCAACTGCATGCTCTACTTCAATTCCGGTTTTACCAAGCAAAGCAGGATAAAAATATTTAAAACATTTAAGACATCCGTTGCAGGGAACAATAAGTTTTTTTATTCCCAAGGCCTTAAATTTTTCCAGGTTTTTTTCAAAATAGTCTTTTGCAGTATTTGTTTTGCCGCACTCATACAGATAAGTACCGCAGCAACCTTCATCTTCAATAATTCTGAAATCACAGCCTAATTTATCAAGAACCTGAATTGTGGAATAAGCGCTGTCTTTTACAAGATAGGAAGGAATACATCCCATATACAATAAAGTATCAGAATCTGAATCAAGATATTTCTGCTTCAAATCCTTATCGTCCAGCCAGTCCATTCTTGCAAGAGGATCGCCGCTGACTGAATTTCCGTTCTTAAAAATTCCGCTTATCACTTTAAGATGCTGTTCAAGCGGGCCTTTTTCCTGATTTACAAGCTCTTCCCTGGTTTTATGAATTATTTCGACTATACTAATATTTTCAGGGCATACCTGTTCACACAACATACATTTTGGACAATTATAAATACTTTCTATCTGTTCATCTGTAATTTCTTCTTGCTGAAAAACTGATGTCGCAGTATTTAGCCTCTCCATGGGAGAGAAAATCTCTTTTCCTGTTACTTCAAATGTAGGACAAACATCATTGCATAATCCGCATTCAATACACGAATTTATTTCATTGAGAATATGCTCAGTCATTATTTCTCCATTTTTTGCTTATATATAAATTGAAATTTTACTATTTGTAAATTTACATATTTATAATTCTGAACATAAATTTTATGAAATAACAATAGTTTGACAAAAATTATTATTTTTCGGACAAACGCTAATTATTATCTTTGCATCTTTCTTTTATCTCAAATTCTTTATCACCGCCCCAGTAATAAAAAAGAGGCTGTTTTTTTTCATCAAACTTAAGACCGATAACGTAAAAATAATTATCCATTGTTTTTGTAAGAAGATAAGAACCTGAATTGTTTTCAGCAATTCTTAAGCCTTCAGTTTTCAGATCATCACACTCAGGTGTAAAAGATTCGCTATATTTAACAAGGGCCTGGTAATCTTTTGTTTTATTTTCTGAAGAAGAACTGTTTCCGAGCAGACAGAAAAAATATCCGCTGTAAAATGAAACAAAATTAAAAACTATTAAAACAATAATTATAATAATATATTTTTTTTTCATGTTTTCAGCTTTTCAGTTTAATAAGAATTTTTTCACCTTCAAAATCTATAATGTCATTATTATAGATTTTTTTTGCTTTTCTTGTTTCAACTTCATTGTTTACCTTTACAAGACCTTCGGATATTACAAATTTGGCTTCTCCGCCGCTTTGAACCTGGTTATCGAGTTTGAGTATTTTATAAAGTTCAAGAGGTTCCTGATCAATTTCAAATTTTCTTAAATTGTTATCCATATTTTTTTGCCTTATTTTATAAGCTTAAATTTTCATTAGTACTTTCATAAACCGGGACAATTTCTCTTTTTTTAGTGTTGTAAAAAGCATAATATTCAATATATCCCATGGAAATATTAAAAACTTCCATAATTATATCAGGTTTAAAACTGTTTCTTTCAACTTTTTTTAAAAACTTAGGATAAACTTTGTATAAAGCAAGGGTTGATGAAAAATCGCCTTTAAAAGGAAACCTTGTGTAAAGAGCTTTTCCTTTTTTAATCTCCATAATTTCAAAACCTGACTTATATAGTTCATTTTTAAGTTTTTCATCGGCTGATTTCAGTATACACCCGCCAAGACTACGTAAGCTGTTTTGTTCTATGTGAAGGGGATTGTCTATATACAAAGCAAATCCGTTAACAGCCCTGACATTTTTTTCATTAAGAAGTTCATAGTAAACTGAATTTATAATTTTTTTTATATTTTTATAATTTCCTTTGTACTTTTTATAAACAAGGAAAAAACTGTCATGATTTATCTCTTTAATCTCAATTTTAAATAATAAACCGTAATTAATAGAAATAACGATAAAAATGAATATCAGAAACAGTGCAGTTCCGGTAAGTGCCATAAAAAAACTCCAAATTATTTTAGTAATACTTAAAAAATCTGTTTTTTTATATCTTTAAAAAAGTTAAATTCATACCTTAATTATTAATTTTTTAAAGGTTTATTTATGATTAACACATATTTGATTATTGCTGTTTCAGCAGTATCAGTAATTCTTATACAGACAGTAATAATTATTTTTCTTATTATAAAAAAAAATAAAATAAAAAATGAAAAAAACAGTGAAATTAAAATTCTTGAATCAGAACTAAATTACCTTAAAAAATCAGAAGAAGAAAAACAGGAGCTGTTAAACCAGAACAGAAAGACTTTAAAAAACGAGTTTCAGATTCTTGCATCAGAAATTTTAGATGCAAAACAAAAAAATCTTACTTATCAGAGCTCCAGAGATTTAAAATCACTTCTTGAACCTTTCAGGGAACAGGTTAAAAATTTTGAAAAAAAAATCGAGGAAAACTATATAAACCAGACAAAGGATAATGTTTCACTTAAAGAACAGCTTCAGTTTTTAAAAGAACAAAATTTTAAAATTTCAAAGGAAGCTGAAAATCTGACATCTGCCCTGAAAGGAAGTTATAAAACTCAGGGATCCTGGGGTGAAATGCTTCTTGAATCTGTGCTTGAAAAATCAGGTCTTACAAAGGGAAGAGAATATACAAGAGAAGAATCTTTTAATGAAGAAAATAAAAGAAAACGACCTGATGTCATATTGTACCTTCCTGACAACAGGCATCTTATAATAGATTCAAAAGTATCTTTGAATTCATATATAAAATATACTGAAGCAGAAAATGAAAACAACAGAAAAATTCATTTAAAAAACCATATAATTGCATTGAAAAAACATATTGAATCTCTTTCAGAAAAAAATTATCAGGATATATCAAATCTTAATTCACCAGATATGGTGATAATGTTTGTTCCTGTTGAACACGCCTATTTTGAGGCTTTTAAAAATAATTCTGATATTTTAGAATATGCTTTTGACAGAAAAATTTCAGTTGCAACTCCGTCAACTCTTCTTGGAGTTCTTAAAGTTGTTTCAGGTCTGTGGAAACTTGAGATTCAAAACAACAGTGCAAAGCAGTTGTCTGAACATGCAAAAAAAGTCTATGACAAACTAAGTGTATTTGTGAACTACATTGATGATATTGGAAAACAGATAACAAAATTAAATGAAACATATGAAAAATCAGTAAATAATCTTTACAAGGGCAAAGGAAACCTTATATCTCTTGCAGAAGAATTTAAGGATTTCGGTATTTATTCAGACAGAAAAAAATAATTTTTAAATTAAAGGATATGTCTTTTTTTATAATAATTTTTAAATTTTAATCAAAAAAAAATCAGAGAAAACCAATGAGTACAGATTCAAATCAAAAAAATGTTTTAACAGAACTTTTATCCCTTTTAAAACTTGAAAAAAAGGAAGAAAATATTTTCCGGGGCAAAAGTCAGGATTTAGGGTTTGGAAGTATTTTCGGTGGACAAGTCCTTGGTCAGTCTTTATCTGCTGCAATCCAGACTGTTGATAAAGACAGGTCAGTTAACAGCATGCACGCATATTTTCTCCTAGCCGGAGATCCTGAATTTCCTGTTGATTACAAAGTTGAAAATATTAGAGACGGGCGCAGTTTCAGTGTAAGACAGGTATCTGCAACCCAGAAGGGGGGAATAATTTTTTGCATGTCTGCCTCTTTTCATGTGAATGAAAATGGATTTGAACATCAGTCTATGATGCCTGATGTGCAAGGACCTGAGAAACTAATGTCAGATCTAGAATATGTAAGAAAAGTAAAAGATAAAATACCTGAATCGATACGGGAACAGCTTTTAAGGGATAAGCCTGTTGAAATAAGACAGGTAAGTCCTGTAAATCCATTTAAACCTGAAAAAAAAGAACCTTTTAAATATTCCTGGTTCAAAGCTTCCGGAAAGCTACCTGACGATCCTTTAATTCATAAATGTATGCTTGCATATGCTTCTGATTTCGGACTTCTGGCAACATCACTCTATCCCCACGGACATACATTCTGGCAGCGTGAAATGACTGCAGCAAGTCTTGACCATTCCATCTGGTTTCACAGGGATTTCAGAATGGACGACTGGCTTCTTTATGCCATGGAAAGTCCTAGTGCCAGTTCATCCCGAGGGTTAAACAGAGGTCAGATTTTTACAAGAGACGGTGTTTTGGTAGCTTCAACTGTTCAGGAAGGGCTGATAAGGTATAACCCTGGAAAGTAAAAGTTTTTTTAAAATAAAACCAGACTTTAAATGAAAATATAATTCCAGGGGTACCATAATTATATAACTGAATTTAAACTTTTATCCGTGTTTTATAATTTGAGTTATTTTTTTCATTATAAAATTCAAATCTATAATCATAATCAAAATCGAGTTCATCATCACAATGTGTTACATAAATAAGGGTTTTATGTTTCATAAGGCAAATTGTGCTTACTATTTTAAGAACAAGTTCTCTGTGATGACTATCAAGTCCGTGACACGGTTCATCCATGATAATAAGTTCAGGATTTTTTATTAAAGCTCTTAAAATAAGTATGAGTCTTTGTTGACCGTAAGATAACTTGTTAAAATTTCTTGAATATAAATCAGACAAGCCGAACTCGTTTAAAATAAAACTTACAGTTTTTAACTGTTTTTCATCCGGATTCTGATAAAGTCCCACAGAATCAAAATATCCAGATAGCAAAACTTTATAGGTTTCAATATCTTTATTGTATTTCAGATGAAAATCAGGAGAAACAAAACCGATTTTTTCTTTTATTTCCCAGAGGGATTCACCAGTTCCCCGTTTTTTTCCCGAAAATTTCAATTTTATTTGAGTAAGACTGGAGATGATCTCCAGTTATCAAAGATAGAAGTGTTGATTTACCGCAACCGTTTTCACCTTTAATAACCCATTTTTCTCCGGAAGATATCTTGAAATCAAGATTTTTCAGTATTATCCTGTTATCATAAAAAACATCAGCACTTTTAATATCTGCTATAATCTCAGGCTTAAATTCTTTTTTTTGATACACAAATTTTCCAAGATCAGGATGTTGCTTTTTAAAATTTAAACCTGATTGATATTTTTCATAAAACTCTACTTTGTTGTTTGAAACATGAAGATGCTTAAATTTTTCAAGATCTGTATCATCAGGCTTATGAGTAACAAGAAATAAGACTGTATCTGAAGATGATACAGATGATATAAAAAATTTTAATTCTTTTTCAGAACTTAAATCAAGCCCTTCAAAAGGTTCATCAAGAATTAAGATTTCAGGTTTATTTTCCAGTGCTTTTATTATCTGAAACTTTCTCAGTTCTCCGCTTGAAAGATCGGTAATTTTTTTTGAGTTTAAGTTAGTTTTTTTAAAAACAGGAGTATCATTACTTATAAGATGTTCTAAAGCATCTTTTTTTATAAGTCTTCCGCTATAGTATTCTGCCTCTTCTGTAGAAGCCTCTTTTTTTAAAATTTTTTTTAAATTTTCAAATGAAAGGTAAGCTATGTTTTTGCTTAAAGGGAGTTTGTGGTTTCTTATTACAGATCCTCTGCACACAGGAATTTCAGCAGTAAATACCTTCATAAGTGAAGTTTTACCGCTTCCGTTTTCACCGGTTACAACAAAATTATCACCTTTGTGAACAGAAAATGAAGTGCCAGGTAGCAAAAAAGTATCTGATAATTTAATTGTTATATTTTTTATCTCTACTAATTTTTCTTTATGCATTAAAAAAATTAAAACTTTAATTCATATAATAAACAGGATAAATCTCAACTCTTCTGTTCAGGCTTTTGTAGTAATCGCTTGTATTGGGAAGAACCGGCATTTGTTCGCCGTAGCCCGAAGTTTTAAGTCTTTGAGAAGAAATATTTTTATTATTTTGAAGATAGTTTTTAACAGATTCTGCTCTTTTTTTACTAAGCCTCATATTATAATCATCTTCACCTGTACTGTCTGTAAAACCTCTTAAATTAAACTGAATACCGTAAAGCTCCGGTGAACTGATTACATCGCCGATAATATTTAAAAACTGGGTTGCTTTTGAATTTAATTTGGATGAATCAAAATCGAAATGAACTCTTAAAACTATTGTAGAACTAAAATCATCACTGCCCTTTTTTAAATTAAGAAGTGAGCTTTTTAAATTTTTTGCAAAACTGTCATTTGTAAAATTATCAGAACTGAATAATACTTTTTTCTTATATCCCGATTTTTCATCTTCTTTTTCCTGATCATCTTCCTCTGTATCTTTATCATCAGATTCTGGTTTTTTTCTGTGTTTAAAAACTATTTTTTCTATCTTAGATATATCAATATATTCAGGTATCCAGGTGTCATTGTATTCATCATATCTTAATACAGATATTTTTTTGGATGGGGTTTTATTTCCAATGTATCTGAAAAGTCCGGCATCTGTTGTCTGGACACTTTCTCCCTCAGAATATTTAAGGTTAAGATTGTAGCTGTTTTTATTTCCTTTAATTTCTTCATAAAAAACAATTTCATCAAGCTTTGTGCTCATTTCATTTTCAGATATATGATAAACTTCATTATCCTTTTCAGAAGTAAATTTAATAACAGAAATATTTAAATCACTTACTCTTACATAAGGATTATAATTATCTTTTTCTTTATCAAGCAGACTGTAGTTAAATTCATTTGAAATTATTTTTGAGTTATCATCCAGGTGGACTATAAAGTTTTTTGCCACAGAAATGTTCGGGCAGAAAAAAATTATAAAAAAAAACAGATATAAAAAACTTTTCATTATTCCTCCGGATATTTTCAAATAAGCTAAAATACAACTGTATAAAAAATCTAGATAATATTTGACTGATGTTACAACTAAAAAATAAAAGTAACTTTTTGATCTGGGTACAATTTATAAATCGGTATACTCAGCAAAATATTAAGTAAAAAAAGCTGCATTCAGCCTTAAACAGATTTATTTTTCCAGATAAAGATCTTTGTACTTATCCACAAGTTTTTCTGCAGCACCTGTATAATCTTTTACATTTAAGCTTTTAAGTCTTTCTTTTTCCTTTTCAGGAAGAATTTTCAACTCCTCAACAAAATCTTCAAGTTCTTTTTTTGTAATTCTGTGGCCCCTTGTAAGTTTTTTCATTTTTTCATAAGGGTCGGATTCGCCAAAAGCTCTCATAACAGTCTGAACAGGTTCAGCAAGGAGTTCAATATTTTCTTCAAGATCTTTTTCAAGCATAGCTTTTTCAAGCTCTATTTTTGAAAGCCCTTTTAATACAGAATTTCCTGCTATAAACAAATATCCGAAAACAGTTCCAATATTTCTTAGTACTGTAGAATCAGAAAGATCTCTTTGAAATCTTGATATAAGAAGTTTTGAAGCAATATGCTCTGCAAGAGCAGCACTTAACCCCAGATTTCCCTCAGCATTTTCAAAGTCTATGGGATTGACTTTATGGGGCATTGTTGAAGAACCTACTTCACCATCTTTTATTTTCTGCTTAAAATATCCTATGGAAATATATCCCCACATATCCCTGGCAAGATCTGTCATAATATTACAAAGTCTTACTATGGAGTGAAGATTTTTTGCTATATATGAATACGGATTAATTTGTGTTGTAAAATAAAGCGGCTGGGCATCAAGATATTTTTTTAGAAATTTTTCACTTGCTTCAATCCAGTCAATATCAGGATAAGCTGAAATATGTGCATTAAAATTGCCTGTTGCACCGTTCATTTTTGCCTGTACAGGTACAGCTTTAAGGGTTTCAAGCTCATCTCTTATTCTCCAGGCAAAATTTATAAGCTCTTTACCCATAGTTGTAGGTGTTGCAGGTTGCCCGTGTGTTCTCGACATCATTGCATCACCTTTAAATTTAAAACCAAGAGTTTCGATTTGTTCAAGTATTTCTGAGATAAGCTCTGCTGATTTAGTCTTTCCCCTTTTTATCATAAGACAATAGGAGGTATTGTTTATATCTTCTGATGTACATGCAAAATGAACCCACTCCTTAAGCTCAGCAAGGTTTTTGCCTCCTGAGGCCATTTTCTCCTTTAAAAAGTATTCAACAGCTTTTACATCGTGATTTGTAATTTTTTCAACATACTTGACTTTATCTGCATCTTCAGATGAAAAATTTTCTATAATAGCGTATAAATACTTTTTATCATTTTCATCAATATTTCCGAAATTAAGTTCATCCATCAAAAAAATAAACCATTTAATCTCAACTTCTATTCTGTGCTTTATTAAACCGTATTCTGAAAATATTTCTGATAATTGTGTTGTGTATTTTTTATATCTGCCGTCAAGAACTGAAAGGGATAATACCTGATTCATTTTTTAAAACTCCTGGATAAATTTACAAGTTTTCGATAAATAACATTATAGTTGCTGAACGAAAAATGCCTTTTTTGCCCGGTTCTTAAGTTAAAATCAAAATTTAATCCTCAAAATACCTCTGTATTCCTGCGGTTAAATTTTTCATCTGCCGTAACTGAACAAAAAATTCTAATTTTCGACCAAATACTATATATATAATTAAATAAATTTTTTCTATTTTTTTATTAAATACTATAAATTTTCAGCAAATATAATCCTGAAGATCATCCGGATGAATATTTTCTCCTGAAACAGCATTGTTTACAGCTGAAATATTGTTTTTATGCAAAAGCTGCTTGTCTCCGGATAAAAGATAGTGCCACTCCGGGAGTATTTTTTTATAATAAAGCTGTTTATATGCACAGGTTGAAGGCAAAAAATGGGGTTTTCCACTGAGCAGTTCAGGTGTAATTTTTATACAGTCATGTTTAAATTCAAATCTATTACTGTATACACTGCATTTTCCTGTACTCAGATCAAGATATTTGCATGCAGCTCTGGTAAAATAGAGTATGCCTGTATCTTCGTCAATTAATTTCTCCATACAGCACCATGAGCAGCCGCTGCATATAATCTCCCATTGATCAGGAGACATTTTTTCCATGCTTACTGATTCATAAAATTTATCACTCATTATTTTCTGCCTGATGTATGAACAAAAAAAAAGCATCTTCATTTTAAAAAAAATGAAGATGCTTTAAAAATCGAATTTAAAAAAAATTATGCTTTTCTTACATTGTCGGCTGCAGGTCCTTTTGGTCCTTCTTTAATTTCAAAAGTAACCTTGTCGCCTTCGTTCAGTGATTTAAAACCATCTTCATCAATTGCTGAAAAGTGAACAAAAATATCTGAACCATTTTCCTGCTCGATAAAACCAAAACCTTTTTTGTCACTGAACCATTTAACTACTCCATTTGCCATCTAAACTAACCCTTTCTTAAATTTAATTTGTAAAAGTTTCTTTATTAAAGACTTATCCTAAAAAAAATAGTCAGTAATAATGAAACCGCACCGTTTATTAACAACGATATTAAAATATTATTTATTTTTTACCGTAAGGTCAAGAAAAAATGTTTAATTATTACTTTTTATTTTCTGATATTATTTAGAAAAATTGAGTTTTTCAGGATATAAATCGGTTAAATCTTTTTTTCAGAAACAAAAAAAGCGGCTTTTAAAAGCCGCTTTTTAAATTTTTAGCTGTTAAGTTTAATTAAACTGCACAGCCTCCACCTGTTCCGCAGCTGCTGCAGCCTGACGGACCAAGATCAACATTTGAATCGACTTTAAAACCGGTTGATACAAAATCAATTTTAACCGGTGCAGCCTGTTTTAAAAATTCTTTTTCTGCTATAAATTTAAAACCGTCTACTTCAAATACATCATCAGTATCTTTTTGCTCATCCAGAGCAAGTGCTACAGATGGGCCTGCTCAGCCGCCAGTTGCTACAAATACCCTTATAGGCATTACATCTTTGTCTGCAAAGAAATTTTTTATTTCCTGAATTGCAGTTTGTGTCACTTCTATCATCACATATCCTCCATAAAAAATTTTGTGCTTTTTTAACACATTCAATTATACAACTCAATAGATTATATCTATTAAGATTCAATTATTTATTATAAAAGAGAATAGATATAAAATAAAGTTACAGTTATAATTTAAAGACTATTTCACCGTTTTCAAGTGTTGCTTTAACATCTGATCCGTCGGGAATATCTCCTTTTAAAATTTCAAGTGAAAGCGGATTTTCTATATACTTCTGTATAGCCCTTTTCAGAGGTCTTGCACCGAAATCGCGTGAATAACCTTTTTCAGAGATAAAATCGAGTGCATCATCACTTAACTCAAGATTTATACCCTTTGTTTCAAGACGTTTTTTAAGATACTTAAGCTGAATACTGACAATTTGTCTTGTCTGCTCTTTATCAAGATTATGAAATACAATTGTTTCATCAATTCTGTTTAAAAATTCAGGCTTGAACGAACCTCTTAAAAGCTCACCGATTTTTTCAGTCATTTCATTAAAATCTTTATTTGCATACTCCATAACAACATGGCTTCCTATATTAGAAGTCATAATTATTAAAGTATTTTTAAAATCTACTGTTTTACCGTGTCCGTCTGTAAGTCTGCCGTCATCAAGAATCTGAAGCAAAATATTAAAAACATCGGGGTGAGCTTTTTCAATCTCATCAAAAAGGATAACAGAATACGGTTTTCTTCTTACTGACTCTGTAAGATAACCTCCTTCTTCATAACCAACATATCCCGGAGGGGCACCTATAAGTCTTGAAACAGCATGTTTTTCCATATATTCAGACATATCTATTCGTATTACTGAATTTTCTGTATCAAATAAAAATTCTGCAAGAGCTTTTGAAAGCTCAGTTTTACCAACACCTGTAGGACCAAGAAATATAAATGAACCAATCGGTTTATCAGGATCCTGAATTCCGGATCTTGATCTTCTTACAGCATCAGATACTGCTCTTACAGCCTCATCCTGGCCAATCACCCTTTTAGTTATCCGCTCTTCCATGTGAACAAGCTTTTCTTTTTCGCTTTCAAGCATTTTGCTTACAGGAATACCTGTCCATCTTGAAACAACACCTGCAATGTCTTCTGTATCAACTTCTTCTCTTATCATTGAATCTTCAGCAGCATTTGACTCCTGTACAGCTTTTTCAAGTTCTTTGTTAAGCTCATTCATTTTTCCGTAGCGTATTTCAGCTACCTTTTCATAATTTCCTGCTCTTTCCTGCTTCTGAGCTTCAATGCCAAGTCTTTCAAGTTCTTCTCTTATATTTCTTACTTTCTTAATCTTGTCTTTTTCATTTTGCCACTTGCCTTTTTTTTCATTAAGGTCATCTTTTAATTCAGCAAGTTCGGATTCTATTTTCTCAAGTCTTTTTGCAGAAGCTTCATCTTTTTCTTTTTTTAACGCCTCTTTTTCAATCTCAAGCTGAGTTGCTTTGCGCTGAATTTCATCTATTACAGCAGGCATTGAATCTATTTCTATTCTTATTTTTGAAGCAGACTCATCTATAAGGTCTATTGCTTTATCAGGAAGAAATCTGTCAGTAATATATCTGTCAGAAAGAACTGCAGCTGAAACAATTGCCGAGTCCTTTATTCTTACACCGTGGTGAACTTCATATTTTTCTTTAAGACCGCGAAGAATCGAAATTGTATCTTCTACTGCAGGCTCTTTTATGATCAGAGGCTGAAATCTTCTTTCAAGAGCTGTATCTTTTTCAATATATTTTTTATATTCATTTAAAGTTGTTGCTCCTATACACCTGAGATCACCCCTTGCAAGCGCAGGCTTAAGCATGTTTGAAGCATCCATTGAACCCTCAGCAGAACCAGCACCAACAAGTGTATGAAGCTCATCTATGAACAAAATTATTTCACCGGCTGCTTTTTCTATCTCTTTTAAAACAGCTTTAAGCCTGTCTTCAAATTCACCCCTGTATTTTGCTCCTGCTACAAGTGCCCCGAGATCAAGAGCTATAATTCTTTTATCTTTTAATGTTTCTGCAACATCCCCTTCAATTATTCTTCTTGCAAGACCTTCTGCAATTGCGGTTTTACCAACTCCGGGCTCACCTATAAGAACAGGGTTGTTTTTTGTTCGTCTTGAAAGAATCTGAACAACACGCCTTATTTCTTCATCCCTTCCTATAACAGGATCAAGTTTCCCTTTTCTTGCAAGGTCTGTTAAATCCTTACTGTACTTTTCAAGAGCCTGGTACTTATCCTCAGGGTTTTGATCTGTAATCACGTCATTACCTCTTATATCCATTAAAACTTTTAAAAGATTATCCTTTGTCAGATTATTTGACTTAAAAAGCTTTTTTAACCTGTCTTCTCCGTTATCAATCATTGATAAAAGTATATGTTCAACACTTACATAATGATCTTTCATGTTTTCTGCTATGGAAAAGGAAGAATCAAGAACCTTGTGAAGGCCCGAAGAAATATAAATCTGAGCTGCGCCACTTCCTGATACAGAAGGGATCTCATCCAAAATTTTTTCTGCATCCGATTTAAAATTTTCTCTTGAAACACCAATTTTATCAAGTATTACCCCGGCTACACCCTGCTTATCTTCAAGCATGGAATAAAGAATGTGAATATTTTCTATACTCTGATGCCCTTTTCTAAGTGCAAGGCTTTGTGAATTTTCTATAATTTCCTGTGCTTTAATTGTAAATTTATCAAATCTCATATTATATACCTTTCATTTTCTGAAATTTTTAAATCAATGTCTTTCTTGACATATTCCAAACATTCTTTAATTTGAAGATAAGCACATCAAAAAAGTTGTCAATTTATTTGATACATTAGGCCTGATTTTTGCTTTCATTTTAAAGGAGATAATTTTGATAAACAAATTCATAGATGAAGTAGCTAATTCAGGGGTAGGCTCGGTTCTACCCAAAAACCTGGAAAAACAATGGTTTACCCCTGTTTTTGAGTCAGCAGCAGAGTTTTTAAAAACAATAGTTAATAATGAAGAGACCGATCCTGAAACCTTTTTAAATCACGAAAAAGGGATGATTCTTCTAGCAGCAGCTGCTGAACTTATTCAGTACAGATACGATTATCCTGCAAATTTTCATATAGCATCTTTACCAAAGGATGTTTTGTCTGATCTTATTTCATGTTACTGCATTGCAGTTCTTATTGAAGGAGCCAGCCGTGAAAATATTGCTGACATCCCTAATATTGATGAAGACAATATTCTTGAAAAAGATTTTATTACTGAAATAGAGGTTAACAATCCTGAAATAAGCAGATATCTTCATGAAAAAACTGCTGATCAGTAAAATAAATAATAAAGTTTAGGATGTTAAAAACAAAAAAGTTTATTTATCTGCTTTAAATAAATAAACTTTTTTGTTTAGGGATGATTAAATAGTGATTGGCCGAAAACTAGAATTTTTGTTCAGCAACTAAATAAAATTAAAACGCTCTTTGATAATCTCTATTTTCTGAGACTGTGTGTTTCAATCTTTTTCTTAAGTCTTATAAAAGGCGCATAATGCTGATCATTGAAAGACATATGATCCGCAAAAAAATCTCCAAGATAATTAAGTGTTTCTTCATCAGCATCAGCTGGATCTTCAGAGATTTTTCTTCTCAGGCGGATAAGAGATCTTAAATAGCTTTTATGCTCTTTTCTGTGAATATCGACTTCCGGATATTTGTATTTGGAGAGTATTTTTTCCTCTTTGGCAAAATGGATTCTGAACCCGTCGATTATAGCATTAAGTTCTTCTATGTGTTCAGCTGAAGGATTTTGGGAAATCCTTGTTAAAAAACTGCTTAATTTTTCGGCAAGAAAACGTCTTGGTTCATCTATATCTTTTAATAAAACGCTGTATTCATTCTGCCAGTTTATTTCTTTCATCTGTATCACCTTTTTATAAAAAAAATTTTTATTTTTCTCAATTTAGGTTTATTATAACAAGGAATTTCAAAATGAAAAGATCAATAAAAACGTTTTTTTAATTTAGTCCTTAATTTTTATTACATTAGTTTATTTACTTCGGGATAAGTTGATATAACTCTGAATAATAATTCAGTAATAATTTTTAAAATCGATACATTTTGTATGAATCGATTTCAGATTATAAATCAATACAAAGCATTAATAACTAACCAGGTTTAAATATTAATAAACAGGAGCTGTATGAAACATGTTGTGATTGCAGGCGGCGGTTTTGCCGGAATGAACGCTGCAAAATCTTTTGGTAATAAAAAAGATGTAAGGGTAACTGTCATAGACAAAAAAAACCATCATCTTTTCCAGCCTCTTTTATATCAGGTGGCTATGGCAGGTTTAAGTCCGGCTGAAATAGCTGCACCAATTCGCAGTTTTTTATCAAAATATAACAATATAAATGTTTTGCAGGCTGAACTTAAAAACATTAATCATCATGAAAAAATCATTGAAACCGATTTCTGTAATCTAAGCTACGACTATCTTATACTGGCCTGCGGAGCAACCCACTCTTATTTTGGTAACAGCCATTGGGAAGAATATGCCCCGGGTTTAAAAACAATAGAACAGGCAACAGAGATAAGAAGAAGGGTTCTTACTGCATTTGAAACTGCTGAAAGACTTAATGAACCAGAAAAACAGAAAAAACACCTCACATTTGTAATTGTCGGGGGCGGACCAACCGGAGTCGAGCTTGCAGGGGCCATTGGTGAAATGAGCAGATTTACTCTTGCAAAAGATTTTAAAAATACTAACCCGAAGCTTACAAGAATAATTTTAGTTGAAGCATCTTCTCATATATTACATGATTTTTCACCAAAACTTCGTGCCAAAGCAACAAGAGATCTTGAAAAACTCGGGGTACAGGTCTGGACATCCAGCCGTGTCACAGATGTCGGCGAAAACCATGTAATGATAGGAGAAGAAAAAATTGAAACATCCAATGTTTTATGGGCTGCAGGAATTAAAGCTTTTGATATCGGCTCTAAAATCGGAGCAGAAACAGACGAAATAGGAAGGATAAAAGTTGAAAAAGACTTAAGTATAAAAGATTTTGACAATATTTTTGTTCTGGGTGATCTTGCAAGTTTTTACCAGGAAGGTATTGGAACTCTTCCTCCACTTGCTCCGGTTGCAATGCAGCAGGGAAGATTTGCCGCAGCAAATATACTAAGAGATGTTAAAGGAGAACAAAGAAAAGATTTTCATTATACTGACAAAGGTAAAATGGCAACTATCGGAAGAAGCAAAGCGATTATTGATCTGGGAAGAATGAAGATGTCAGGTTTTTTTGCCTGGCTGATATGGCTTGTAATTCATATTTATTATTTATCTGGATTTAAAAATAAATTCTTTGTTTTTCTCAACTGGACATGGTCTTATCTCTCCTTTAAAAAAGGGGCAAGACTTATACTTTCAAAGGAGTGGAGATCTGCTTCCAGAGATAATGATAAAAAAGATAACTGATCTTTTCTTACCCTACTAAAATGATTTTTTCATATTTTAAGGCTAATTTTTTATAAAAAACAAACTTTTCTTCATGCTCCAAAGCTGCTGCTTTGGAGCATTATTTTTCAGGCGGTTTTATGAGATAAAAAGCTTTTTTGCTTTATAAAAATAATCAAATCCTGAGACAATAGTTAAAACAAGTGCAATCCATAAAAGAATACTGCCTAAATACGCCATGTTTA
>JBNJDM010000009.1:0-39620 GCA_051744925.1 Thermodesulfobacteriota bacterium
TAAAAAGCTTTTTTGCTTTATAAAAATAATCAAATCCTGAGACAATAGTTAAAACAAGTGCAATCCATAAAAGAATACTGCCTAAATACGCCATGTTTATACCTATAAAATTGTAATGATATATGAGAGGTATAAGTGCTGCAATCTGAAAACCTGTTTTCCACTTTGCAATAAAAGATGCAGATACATCAATACTGTTTTCTGCCATGATACTTCTTAAACCTGTTACAGCAAGTTCTCTTCCTATTATTACACAAACCATCCATGCAGGAGCCCACCCGTGTGAGACAAGCATAATAAAAGCTGAACTTATTAATATTTTATCTGCAAGAGGATCCATTATTTTGCCAAAATTTGAAACAAGACCCATTTTTCTTGCAAGAAGTCCGTCATAATAATCTGTAATAGCTGCAAGTGAAAAAATAACAACTGCGGCAATACAGTTTAAAAAATTTGTATCAAGCATAACAAGGATAAGCAGGGGTACTGCTGCTATTCTGTATAAAGTCAATGCATTGGGGTGAATAAGTTTCTTTTTGAGATCTTCATCAATTTTAAATTTCATTTTGTTTCTTATCCTCTGTTTTTTGTACCAGCTGATTTACAATATTTTTATCCAAAGCCAGTTCTTTTATGCTTTTTTTTAATACAGGATGAACAAGTTCTTTGTTTATATCCATTAACGGATAAAGAACAAAACCCCTTTTGTGAAGTCTTTTATGGGGGATTGTAAGTTCATCTGTCTCAATAACCAGATCAGAAAAAAAAATAAGATCAATATCGATTATTCTTGGTCCGAATCTTATTTCTTTTTTAAACTGACCCATAACATGTTCTGTTTCTTTTATTATCTTAAATACTTCAAAAGGATCATATTCAGTTTTAAAAAAAACACAGCAGTTAATAAAAAAATCCTGATCTTTATAATCTGTTGGAGCTGTATTATAAAAACCGGATACTTTTAACCTGCCGAATTTTTTTTCCAGAAAAAATAAAGCCTGATTAATATTTTCAAATCTGTCCTTGATATTTGAACCAAGACTTAAATACACATCATTTTTCATTTTTTATTTCAAAATCTTTTTCAACCGGCTTACTTTCGGTTTTATTTCTTACTGCTGTTATTTTTATCCTGTAATTTCCGTCTGTGTAACCGGAAAAAACAAAATAATTTTTATCACCTTCTACCTGTGCAATATTTTTATAATTTGCAGGACATGAAGCGCATTCAATATCTGCAATATCGATTTCAAAGTAATCGGAATCACCACTGTAATCCCAGAATAATCTTATTTTGTCATCAAGTTGTTCCACACGAACATTTTGTGGTTTTAAAACTTTTACCTCATCGGGAACAAAAGGCATAGCCTTTCTTCCGCAACCTGTAAAAACAATGAATGCAAAACACAGATTAATTATAATTATCTTTTTCAAGCTCAAGTTTTTTCATTACCTCTTTTAGTTCTTTTCTAATATTTTGCCTTGATGTACCTCCGGCAGAGACCCTTCTATCGACAACAGATTCAATATCAAGGAAATTATATATATCTTTATCAAAAATTTCAGATATTCCCTGAAGATCAGAAAGACTCAAATTTTCAAGCTCACAACCTTTATCAAGGGCTAAAGCAACTGCTTTTCCGGTAATTTCATGTGCTTGTCTGAATGCAATATTTTTTTCAACAAGATAATCAGCCATATCTGTGGCGTTTAAAAATCCGGTTTTAGTTGCTTCAAGCATTCTTTTTCTGTTTACCTTTATTCCGGGAAGCATTCTTTTGTATATATCTATGCATGATATTAAAGTTTCAGCTCCGTCGATAAGCGGAGGTTTATCTTCCTGCATATCTCTGTTGTAAGCCATGGGAAGTGATTTCATTAAAGTAAGTACTGAAACAAGGTTACCGTACACTCTTCCGGTTTTACCTCTTACAAGTTCAGGTATATCAGGATTTTTCTTCTGGGGCATTATTGAGCTGCCTGTTGTAAAAGCATCTGATAAAGTTACAAAAGAAAATTCTGATGTTGACCATAAAATAAGTTCTTCTGATATTCTGCTTAAATGCATCATTGTTATTGAAGCAGATGATAAAAACTCGATTATATAATCCCTGTCTGAAACTGCGTCCATACTGTTTTTTGAGTAATCAGAAAAACCAAGAGCAGATGTTGTTTTTTCTCTGTCTATATTATGGGGAGTGCCTGCAAGAGCTGCACATCCAAGCGGATTTACATCTATTCTTTTTAATGAATCTTCAAATCTTTGTGCATCCCTTGTAAACATTTCATAATATGCAAGCATATGATGAGCAAAGGAAACAGGCTGAGCCCTTTGCATATGTGTATATCCGGGTAAAATTGCGTCTATGTTTTTTTCAGCAAGCTCTGCAAAGCCTTTTCTTAAATAATAAAGACCTTTAAGAACAGTATTTACAACATTTTTAAGATAAAGCCTGTTATCAAGGGCAATCTGATCATTTCTGCTTCTTGCTGTATGAAGCTTTTTGCCTGTATCTCCAATCGCTTCAGTAAGATATGATTCAATATGCATGTGAATATCTTCTAAAGAATCATCATGTACAAAATCGCCTTCATCTATTTTTTTTTCAATCTTTAAAAGACCGTTTTTTATATCATCAGCTTCTTTCTGAGAAATAATTTTGCAGTCAGCAAGCATCTGAGAATGGGCAATACTGCCTGTAATATCTTCTTTGTAAAGCTTTGAATCTGTTTCTATAGATGATGAAAATTTTTCTACAGCCTTATCTGTTTTTTCAGAAAATCTTCCTCCCCAGAGCTTTGAACTCATGAATTCCTCCGCATCATTTCCTGAATTCTCAGCCTTAATGCATTCAGACGGATAAATCCTTCAGCATCTTTTTGATTATAAGCGTCATCATCATCTTCAAAAGTTGCAATATCAGGATTGTAAATCGAGTTTACAGATTTTCTTCCAAGCACATAACAATTACCTTTATAAAGCTTCATTTTTACTGTACCTGAGACAACCTGCTGGGTATGATCTATCATTGTCTGAAGCATTTTCATTTCAGGAGAAAACCAGAATCCGTTGTATACAAGCTCTGCATATTTTGGAATAAGACCGTCTCTTATATGGGCTACTTCGCGGTCAAGTGTAATCGACTCCATAGCCATATGAGCTTCTCTTAAAACAGTTCCTCCGGGTGTCTCGTAAACTCCCCTTGATTTCATGCCGACAAACCTGTTTTCAACAATATCAATTCTTCCGATTCCGTTTCTGCCTGCAAGTCTGTTAAGTTCTGCAAATAAAACAGCAGGAGATAAATAATTTCCGTTTATTGCTACAGGATCTCCGTTTTCAAATTCTATTTCAATTATTTCTGGTTTATCAGGAGCTTT
The DNA here is from genome assembly GCA_051744925.1 of Thermodesulfobacteriota bacterium. GTDB lineage: Bacteria > Desulfobacterota > Desulfobacteria > Desulfobacterales > JACKCP01 > JACKCP01. The sequence goes on from JBNJDM010000009.1 coordinate 3,382, forward strand.
TTCAGGGGAAACACTCATTACATACATATCTTCAGTTGCAGGTTCCCAGGGATCTTCAAGAACACCGCCTTCATAACTGATATGTAAAATATTTCTGTCAGTTGAATAAGGTTTTGCCTGGGTTGTCGGAACGTCTATACCGTGTTTTCTTGCAAAATCCATAAGAGCAGTTCTTGAATTTAAATCCCAGTCTCTCCACGGAGCAATACATTTAATATTAGGCGATAAAGCAAGGTATGAAAGCTCAAATCTTACCTGATCATTACCTTTTCCTGTGGCTCCGTGACTAACTGCATCAGCACCTTCAGCCTGAGCTATTTCAACCTGTCTTTTGGAAATAAGAGGTCTTGCAAGTGAAGTTCCAAGAAGATATGTACCCTCATAAATCGCATTTGCTCTGAAAGCAGGAAAAATATAATCCTTTACATATTCTTCCCTGAGATCTTCAATATAGACTTTTGAAGCTCCTGTTTTCAAAGCTTTGGGTTCTACTGAATCAAGCTCTTCTTCCTGACCAAGATCAGCAGTATAAGCAATTACTTCACAGTCATATGTTTCAATGAGCCATTTCAGAATAACAGAAGTATCAAGTCCGCCGGAATAGGCCAGGACAACTTTATTTACATCAGACATAATATCACCATTTTATTTTATTAATGAACGAAAAATTCTAGTTTTCTGCCAATTAGTATTTAAGATTATTCGATATAAGAATATCAAGTATCGATTTATGCATATGAAGTTTATTTTCAGCTTCATCCCAGATTACAGAATTTTTACCTTCCATAACTTTGTCAGTTATCTCCTCACCTCTGTGAGCAGGAAGACAGTGCATAACACAACAGTCATCAGCAGCTAAACCAAGAAGATCTTCATCTACAATAAAGTTTTTAAAAACCTTTTCTCTTTCTTTTTGCTCTTCTTCCTGTCCCATGCTTGCCCATACATCAGTATATACAATATCAGCATTTTTTACTGCTTCTTTGGGATCTCTTACAATTTTAATCTCATTGTTTTTTTCTTTTCCAGCTTTTAATACTTTTTCATCAGGATCATAACCTTCAGGAACTGCAAGAGAAAGTGGAAAACCAAGAACCTTTGCAGCATTTATCCATGAATTTGCTACATTGTTGCCGTCTCCTACCCATGCAAATTTAAGATTTTTAAGGTTATCAACTCCGCCTTTATATTCAGCAGCTGTCATAAGATCGCTTAATATCTGGCAGGGGTGATATAAATCTGTAAGAGCATTAACAACAGGAATTGAACTCCAGCTGGCAAATTCTTCAACAAGATCCTGGGCATAGGTTCTTATGACAAGTATATCAACATATCTTTCAAGAACTCTTGCAGTATCTTTAACAGGTTCACTTCTGCTCATTTGAGTTGCACCGGAACTTAAAAACATTGGATGTCCGCCCAGTTGAGCAAATGCAACTTCAAAAGAGACCCTTGTTCTTGTTGATGCTTTGTCAAAAATCAAAGCCATGGTTTTTGATATAAAAGGCCTTGCACCATTGCCGTTTTTGAAGTTCTTTTTTATTTCTATAGCATTTTCTATGAAATAGTTAAGTTCTTCTTTGCTTAACTCTCCTAAATGAATCAGATCTTTTTTCAATTTAACCTCTATTTTTAAAAATCTTTTAAAACATTATCTGCAGTTTCTATAAATTTATCCAGCATTTCATATTCAATATTAAGGGGAGGTGAAAGTCTTATAATATTTCCCTGAATAATATTTACCAGATAACCCTTTTCATAAAATTTTCTGACCAGAGCTGTATGATCAGCAAGCTCATTAAGTTCAACTCCGATGAGCAGCCCTATACCTCTTATCTCTTTAATAATATTATGTTTATCCTTAAGCTGATAAAGCATCTGGGTAAAATAACTCCCGGATTCAAATGCTTTATCAGCAAGATTATCTCTTTGAATAATCTCAACAACTTTATCTGCTGCCGCACATGAAACAGGGTTGCCTCCGAATGTAGAACCGTGTGATCCGGGACCAAAAGATTCCATAACATAGTTTGAAGCAAGCATGCATCCTATGGGCATTCCATTTCCAAGTCCCTTTGCAAGGGTCATTATGTCAGGCTCAACATTGTAGTTCTCATAGCAAAACATTTTACCTGTGCGGCCCATGCCTGTCTGGATTTCATCAAAAATTAAAAGGGCGTTATTATCATCGCATACTTTTCTTAATTTTTTTAAAAATTCAGGATCAGCAGGTTTTATACCGCCCTCACCCTGTACAGGTTCAATCATAACTGCGCATGTTGAACTGGATATAATTTTTTCAACAGATTCAATATCATTAAAAACTGCATAATCAAAACCTTCTGGAATAGGTTCAAAACCTTTTTTAATTTTATCCTGACCAGTAGCTGCTATTGTTGCAAGAGTTCTTCCGTGGAAAGAATTTAAAAAAGTAATTATTCTGTTTTTATGAATTCCGTAATTATCTGCACCGTATTTTCTTGCAAGTTTAATTGCGGCTTCATTTGCTTCTGCACCTGAATTTGCAAAAAAAACTTTATCTGCAAAACTTAAGTATGTAAGTTTTGAAGCAAGATCAGCCTGAGGTTTTGTATAGTAGAAATTGGAAACATGAATTAGTTTTTCAGCCTGATCTTTTACAGCCTGAACAACTTCAGGATGACAATGACCAAGATTGCATACTGAAATTCCTGAGAAGAAATCATAGTATAAATTGCCCTGATCATCATAAAGCTCAATCCCTTTTCCATAATCTATGGCAAAAGGGTATCTTGCGTATGTATTTGCAATATTAAGATTGGAAACTTCCATTATTTCTGACATGAGAATACCTCTGTGCCTATACCTTCATTTGTAAAAAGCTCAAGTAAAATTGCATGACTTCTTGCACCGTTTATTATCTGGGTTTTGCCGACACCTGAATCAACAGCTTTTAAAGCGCATTCTATTTTTGGTATCATCCCTCCCCTGATTTCTCCTTCATCTATCATCTTTTTTGCTTTATCAGAATTAATAGATGATACAAGCTTTTTTTCCTTGTCTAAAATACCATCAACATCAGTCATAAGAACAAGTCTTCCTGCTCCGATTGATGAAGCAATTTCTGATGCAACAATATCTGCATTTATATTGTATGTTTCGCCGTTAAGACCAACTCCAACAGGTGCTATAACAGGGATAAATCCTTTTTCAGACAAGGTGGTTATAATCTCAGGTCTTATCTCAACAACCCTTCCGACCATTCCCGGATCTATAATTTCGGGTGAATTATCCTTTTCAGAATTAGAATATATCTGCATTTTATCTGCTAAAATCAGTCCTCCGTCCTTACCTGTAAGGCCAACACATTTACCGCCTTCACCGGAAATCAAAGCAACTATAGATTTATTTACCTTACCGCCGAGAACCATTTCAACCACATCCATGGTCTCTTCATCTGTAAATCTCATCCCGTTCACAAACTTTGATTTGATGCCCATTTTATCAAGTACAGTATTAATCTGAGGGCCGCCGCCATGTACTACAACAGGATTTATTCCGATGAATTTAAGAAGTGTAATATCTTTTGCAAAATCGTGTTTTAATTTCTCATCTACCATAGCATGACCGCCGTATTTTATTACAATTGTCATGCCGGCAAATTTTCTTATGTAAGGAAGAGCTTCTATTAATATATCAGCTACTCTGCCGGAATAGCTGTGTTTAACATTATTTTCTGTCATTTCATCTCTTTTCATATTAATTTTATGAGCTTTAAACAAAAAACCTGAATTTAAAAACCGGTATTTTTTATATTTTTAAGCATAACTATCTTAGCTTATAGTAAAAAATTAAACTTAAGAATATAAAAGACTAATTCAGGTAAAAAACAAATGCAAATATACATAAAAATTCCCTTAAGGTAAAACCTTAAGAGAATTTAAAGCATATAACTTAATAGATTTATATTTAAAAAAATTAACTTTAACAGATATTTATTTTAAAAAGACCAGAAACAAATCAAAGAATATATCTGCTCAGATCTTCATTATCCTTAATACCTGCAAGCTTATCTTTAACAAAGGTCTCGTTTATTTCAATATTTTTTTCTTCAATATCAGGAGCCTGATACAATATCTCTTCAAGAAGTCTTTCCATAACAGTATGAAGTCTTCTTGCTCCGATATTTTCAGTTTTGGAATTTACTTCTTCTGCAATTTTTGCAAGTTCTTTTATTGCATCATCTGTAAAAGAGACAGTTACATCTTCTGTTCTTAAAAGAGCAATATACTGAAGTGTAAGAGCATTTTTAGGTTCTGTAAGAATTCTGTAGAAATCGTCTGCACCGAGTGAATCAAGCTCAACTCTTATGGGAAATCTTCCCTGAAGTTCAGGTATAAGATCCGAAGGTTTAGCTTTATGAAAAGCTCCTGCAGCAATAAATAATATATGATCGGTTTTAACAGTTCCGTATTTTGTTACAACTGAGCTTCCTTCTACAATGGGAAGAAGATCTCTTTGAACACCTTCTCTTGAAATATCAGCTCCTGATGCACCTGATTTTGCTGCAACTTTATCTATTTCATCAAGAAATATAATACCTGATTGTTCTGTCAGCTCGATTGCTTTTTTAGATACAGAATCCATATCTATAAGAGACTGAGCCTCTTCCTCTTCTATAACCTGGAGAGCCTCTTTTACCTTCATTTTTCTTTTTTTGGAATTTTTAGGAAACATGTTTCCCATCATGTCTCTGAAATTAAAACCGAGTTCTTCCATGCCCATATTTGAGAAAACGTCAACCATAGGGGTAGATTTTTCACTTACTTCAACTTCAACTTCCCTTGAATCAAGCTTTCCTTTTTCAAGCATGGATCTTAATTTTTCCCTGGTTTTTTCCTTATTTTCAGTGCTTTCAACTACATCCATTGAATTTTCGGTTTCAGACTGGCCTGTCCCTGGTAAAAGAAGATCAAGAACTTTGTCCTTTGCAATCTCTGCTGCTTTCCCTCTTACACGTTTTTCTTCTTCCTCTTTTACAAGACCTATGGAAATATTTAAAAGATCACGGATCATAGATTCAACATCGCGTCCTACATAACCTACTTCTGTAAATTTTGAAGCTTCAACTTTTATAAAAGGAGACCCTGTGAGTTTTGCAAGCCTTCTTGCTATTTCAGTTTTTCCAACTCCTGTTGAACCAATTAAAATTATATTTTTAGGAGATATTTCTTCCTGTATATCTTTATCAATCTGTCTTCTTCTCCAGCGGTTTCTAAGAGCAATTGCAACAGATTTTTTTGCATTCTTCTGTCCGACTATATACTTATCAAGCTCTTTTTCAATTTGTGCCGGTGTAAGGTTAATCATATTAAAAATCCCTTATAAATTATTGTATTATATTTGGCCGAAAACTAGAATTTTTTGTTCAGTTCAAGGCAGATGAAAAATTTAACCGCAGGAATACTAAAGTATTTTGAGGATTAAATTTTGATTCTAACTTAAGAACTGGGCAAAAAAGGCAGTTTTCGTTCAACAACTAGATTGTTTCTATTATAAAATTTGAGTTTGTATAAATACATGTTTCTGATGCTATTTTCATTGCCTGCTTTGCTATCTCAGAAATTTCCATCTCAGTATTTCTGTACAAAGAAAGCGCAGCAGACTGGGCAGATACGCTTCCAGATCCTATGGAAATAACTCCTTCGTCAGGTTCAATAACATCACCTGTCCCTGAAATTAAATATGTAGATTTTTCATCTGCTGCAATCATCATTGCTTCAAGTCTTCTTAAATATTTATCAGTTCTCCACTCTCTTGCAAGTTCAACTGAGGCTCTTGTAAGGTTTCCGCTGTATTCTTCAAGCTTTTCTTCAAGTTTTTCAGAAAGGGTAAATGCATCTGCAGTAGCTCCTGCAAAGCCGATGATTATACGATCATGATAAATTCTTCTGACCTTTCTTGCATTATGTTTTATGGCATTGTTGCCAAGAGTTACCTGCCCGTCTCCTGCAACAACGGCTTTGCCGTTTTTTCTAACAGCAAGAATTGTTGTACCTTTAAAATTATCCATATAAAAAACTCCTAGTTCCTTGGATGTGAATTGTCATAAATCTCCATCAGCCTGTCCATTGTAACATGGGTATATTTCTGAGTGGTTGAAAGACTTTTATGATTTAAAAATTCCTGGACAAATCTTAAGTCTGCTCCGTTATCAAGCATATGAGTTGCAAAACTGTGCCTGATCTTGTGCGGAGAAGTCTTAAAATGAAGCCCTGCTTTTTGTATCAGATTATCCAGAATCCTCCTGATTGATCTGTCAGAAATCCTTTTTTTAAATCTGTTCAGAAAAAGGGGATAATCTCTGCTTATTAAAGTTAAGTCATTTTCCAAAAATTCAAGGTAAATATTTAAATATTTCATAGCACTTTGACCAACAGGAAGAATTCTTTCCTTTCTACCTTTTCCTCTGACTTTTATAAAACCTTTAAAATCTACATCATCAATATTAAGCCCCACAAGCTCAGAAACCCTTACACCTGTTGAATACATAAGTTCAAAAACTGCTCTGTTTCTTGCATTAAGCCATGTATCACAGGAAATGGAATCAAGAAAAAAAAACATGTCATCTATACCTATCCATGAGACAATATTTTTTTGTTTTCCTGGTGCGGATATTTCAGTTCCGGGGTGTTTATCTATTATGTTATTTTTAAAAAGATAATTAAAAAAAGATCTCAAAGATGCTGTTTTTCTCTGAACAGTCGATCCTGCATATTTTTTTCTGTATAAAAAAGCCATATAATTTCTTATATGAGCTTTTTTAATATTTTTAGTTTTTATACCGCTGAAATTTTTATTAAGAAAATCATGAAACATTTTAAGATCAGCTTCATAATTATTTAATGTGTGAATGCTGTAATTTTTCTCAGTTTTTAATGCTGATAAAAATTTTTCCATATATTTTATAAAATCATTTTCTTCCATTTTCAGCTGCAAAAGATTTCAGATATTTCAAACCATGAACTTACTTCCAGGAAATTGTTAGGTTTTCTGTTCCAGGGTTGTACAAAGACTACAGGTTCGAGACCTTTGTTTTTTAAATAAAAACAGGTTTCGATTCTGTCTTCAATAAAATATTTTTTCCCGGAGGCAAGAAGGACTTCAGCCTTGGAATTATAATCTCCTGTTGCAACTACCTCAAACTTTGAATCATCTGCATTAAGATATTTTTTTACCCAGAGTTCAACCGGTTTTTTTTCAGGCCTTGCAGTAACAATCAAAAGCTTTCCCGCATTATCGAGATACCTGTTAAGAACATCTACAGAACCTGGTATAGGCTTAAGATAATCAGCACAATTTTCACTCATAATTTTTGTGCCTATCTCTATTAGAATATTTTCAGAAATATCAAGACATTTTGTCAGATCATAATCTGTTATATCTTCTAATTTTATATCTTTTCTTCCATAATCACTTTTTACCATCTCAACAAAAAGGCCCATTGTATCTGCAACAACACCATCAAAATCAAAGGCTATTTCATTTAAATCTATTTTTAAGTTCAAAGCTTTATCCTTAAATTTTTACCTGATTTCTAATCTGAACAAATTTTAATATTTCCGGCTAAATACTACTGTATAAACAGCTTAAAATAAAAAGAAATTATTAGTATATACTTTACTTGTCAATTAAATAAATAAATTTAATATTGACTGAATTTAAAAGAAATAGTTAATAAATAGATTATTAATTTACCTGTAAATTTAAGTTTCAATAAATTTCCGGAATTTTAAAATTTCGGTTTTAATATTTTCTTTATAATTTATTTTAAAAAATCAAACTTTAACAACCCCATTTCCCACGGAGTAAATATGCTTATACCTGTTATTCTGGCAGGAGGTTCAGGAACAAGACTCTGGCCTCTTTCAAGAAGATTATACCCAAAACAGCTTATTGAACTGACCTCAGACAAAACAATGCTCCAGGAAACTATTTTAAGGCTTGAAAATATACCCCAGGTTAAAAGTCCGATTATAATCTGCAACGAAGAACACAGATTCATGGTTGCAGAACAGTTAAGAGCAATCGGAATTGAAGATGCTACAATAATTCTTGAACCTGTTGGTAAAAACACAGCCCCTGCTGTTGCCACAGCAGCACTTAAAGCAGGTGAAATATACGAAAACCCATGTCTTCTTGTACTTCCTGCTGATCACTACATCGGCGACATGAAAAATTTTACAAAAAGTGTGGAAACAGCTTACAAAGCTTCAGATAAAAATCTTATTATGACTTTTGGAATTATACCAAACTCTCCTGAAACAGGATACGGTTATATTAAAAAAGGTAAGAAAATTGACGAAAGTATTTATTCCACAGAAAAATTTGTTGAAAAACCTGATGAAAAAACTGCTAAAAAATACCTTGATTCAGGTGAGTATCTTTGGAACAGCGGTATGTTTCTTTTCAGAACTGAAACTATTTTAAATGAATTTAAAAATCATTCTCCCGAAATTTTAAAACATACAGGAAAAGCTCTTGAAAACTCAGGCAGAGACCTTGATTTTATAAGGCTTGAAAAACAAAGTTTTGAACTTTCTCCTGAAGATTCCATTGATTACGCTATAATGGAAAAAACTGACAAAAGCGCTGTTATACCGATTTCATGCCTTTGGAATGATCTTGGTTCTTTTGAAGCTTTATGGCAGACCAGAAAAAAAGATAAAAACAACAATGTAATTTCAGGAGATATTTATATTTCGGATGTAAAAAATTCATACCTTCATTCATCTTCAAGAATTGTTGCAGCTGTGGGAGTCGAAAATTACGTTGTAATTGAAACTTCAGATGCTGTTTTAGTAGCTCCGAGAAATAAAGTTCAGGATGTAAAAAAGATTGTTGAAAAACTGAAAAAAGATAAAAGAAACGAACCTGATATTCATAAGAAAGTATACAGACCCTGGGGTAATTATGAAACAATCGACATTTCTGAAAGATTTCAGGTTAAGCGTCTTACTGTAAAACCCGGAGAAAAACTTTCAGCTCAGAAACATCACCACAGAGCTGAACACTGGGTAATAGTAAGGGGAACAGCTGTTGTAACCAGAGGGGAAGAAGAGATTCTTGTTAAAGAGGATGAATCTGTTTATATTCCTCTTGGCACTCTGCACAGACTTTACAATCCCGGTAAAATACCGCTTGAGATTGTTGAGGTTCAGTCGGGAAGTTATCTTGGAGAAGATGATATTGTAAGATTTGATGATATTTACGGAAGATAATTTATAATAAATTTAATTTTTTTGTATTATCTTCCAAATAGGTGCAGAGGTTCAGAAAACCATATATTTTCCCGGGAAACAAAGGGTCAAAAGCTATCTTTTTATTTTTCAAACCAGCATTGACAGGCTTTAAACCAGATTTGAATTGAAAAAGTAAATAATTGCTGAACGAAAACTGTCTTTTTTGCTCATTTCTGCATTAGAATCAAAATTTAATCCTCAAAAGACTCCAATATTGCTGCGGTTAAATTTTTCATCTGCCTTGAACTGAACAAAAAATTCTAGTTTTCGGCCAGATACTAACTAGACGGTAAATACCTGACCCCGGATTTCTGTTAACTGCCACCGCCTGATTCTTCTTTGATTCTTTCAGCGATCCAAACTTTGATGATTGATTGTCTTGTCACTCCAATCCGGCTTGCCTCACGATCAAGTGATTCAACTATCCAGTCAGGGAAATCAACATTAACCCGTCTTTGGTTTAATCCAGGTCTTTTTTTGGTGGAAAGATCCAAATGAGGTGTAATATCTTCTCCACTGTCAAAGATTTTATCCAGTTCTTTAGCTTTCATAATAAAGCTCCTTTTCACCTTTTCTTGATCGACGCACAGAAATTTTCCTGACTCGATTTTCTCTTATGGTGTAAAATGCGGTCCACAGTTTCTTGTATAATTTTGCTATCAAAGCAAATCTTGGCTCATCGTCGCTTTTTGCCTCGATTTCGAGTCTATAGAGGTCAAGCCACAAAGCCTCGGCCTCCTCAAAATCAATTCCATGTTTCTGCTTGTTTGATTCACTTTTGTCTGAATTATACTCGAATTCCATAAATCTCCAAATTTAGTATAATATTTATACCTTTATTTTAATTATACAATTTGATTATTCAAGTAAAGATATATTTTTTTATGATTATATCTTACTATGGCGTAGAGGTGCAGAAAACCAAATTCCGTCTTACTGTTTTATATATTATTCTGACAAAATCTTGTCATACATTTTTCCGATTCCGTAATCTCTTCTTCTCTGAAATTTTTCCGGAGAAGGTCCTATAAGCTGCATTTCAGGATTTTGCTTAAGAACACTTAAAGCTATATTCATTTCTTTTGTGCATCCTGTGCTGAAAGTAGCGTCTTTTCCCACCCATTCAGGAGGTACTTTCTGATTTAAAAGCTTAAAAGACTGAGCAATATCGTCGTATGTCTGAAATCTCCAGATATCTATATATCCGCTGCGCTGAACAATCTCCCACATATACATAAGATCATCTGCATCCATTCCGGGCTCATAATAATCTGAAGGATTTATAATAAATGTGTTTTCAAAACTGTCTTCAAGATAACTTACAAAAGTAGTCATTATTTTTGTTGCTTCATCAATCTTGCCTGGAATTGAACCTATAATTCCGCTGTAAAACATAACTGCAGAGCCGGAGTCCTTTTTCTCTTTCATGGTTTCAATAATTGAATAAGCCTTTCTTTCAAGATCTTCCCTTGTAAAACGTATTACTTCCGGATGTGGCTTTTTATAATCAATAACCACATATCCTTCTTCGTCATGGGATATGTTAAAAACCGGCCTTGTAAAAGTAAAATGAGTATCAAAAAAACGTCGTTTCTGCTCTTTTCCCCTTGAAATTACAGCATCAGATTCTTTAAAAGCCCTTGCAAAAGTTGTTGAGGCAAGCAAAAGATTTAAGTTTTCCTGAGTCCCGTCGGAAAGAACAAGGACGTTTTTTTCTTTTTGCAGATAGGATATGATCTGATTTTTTGAAAAATCTTTATTGTATATGAATTCTGCGTGACTAAGCTCTTCGTAAAGAGTTACATCTTCTTCAGCATCTGTTATATCAACCTTTGAATATACTGGAGCATCCTTGAATACCAGAAAAATTTTATGCCCCAGAGAAGCAAGATAATTAACAATTCTTATATCTACTATAACTTCACCTGCTTCGTCAGCCAGCCACATAATCTTTTTCTTTAATCTTTTTTCAATTACAGAACCGCCGCCTGCAATCCCAAGAAATGAAAAAAACTCCTGTGTTCCGTTTCCTGTAAATTTTTTATCAAAACATCCTGAAAGCTGTGATTCATTAATATCAGCCAGATCCATATTTTCAAAAAAATCTGCTGATCCGATCAAAGAAATAAAACGTCTAAGTTCAATATATTCAAGTTTTTTCCGTATTTCAGCAAGAGAATCAGGAACACCTGTGTCCTTATTTATGTTAACCAGATCTATAGCTTTTTTAAAAACATCTGAATCTAATAAATCCTTAACTTTTTTATTTTTTTTCATTTTAATCGACATATAAGGATCGCTTATGCCCGACTGGTTGATAAAAATTTTAAAAAGTCTTTTTTCAAGTCTTGAAGGAATCATCATAAGATCCCTTGTTTCATGAATAAATTTAATTTCCAGAAGAGATCTTAAAAAATCTTTTTTTTCGTCATCATCAACAAAATCATCAACAAGTTTTAAAATTCTTTGCCTGACTTTGGCATATATTGCTTCAAGTTCAGGATTTTCACCTCTTGAAATAATTGTATTAAACATCCGGTCAGTGCACGGATAATAATGGGTTTTTTCATGCTTCATATAAACCATAAAACCGATTTGTTCAGGAGAAGCAACCTGATCAGGATATATAGAATGATCAAGGTGATTTTCTATGAAAAAAATTGCATAAAAAGCATCAAAATCCGGATTTTCTCCGGGAATAAATTCGTTCAAAACCAGCCTCCGTATTAAATTCCTGATTAATCGTGATCAAATTGAATAGTTCTCATAATATCGGCCAAATCATAAACCAGCTTTATCTATGGAACATATATAGTTGGATCTTTTACACCAGCCTGTTCAAAACCTTTTTTTCTGTGATGACAACTGTCGCATTTTCCGCATGCACGGCCTTTTACATCCGGATTGTAACAGCTTGAAGTAAGGCTGTAATCAAATCCCAGACCTGTGCCTGTTTTAATTATTTCAGCCTTTGACAGATCAATAAGAGGTGTATGTATTTTAAAACCTGCTCCGTTTACCCCTTTTTTGGTGCCCTTGTTCACAGCTTCGTTAAAAGAAGCTATAAAATCTGGTCTGCAGTCTGGATAACCGCTGTAATCTACCGCAGTCACACCAATAAAAATATCATCAGCATCAATTACTTCAGCATAAGAAACAGCAATAGAAAGAAAAATTATATTACGTGAAGGTACATATGTTACAGGGATATGACTTGATTTAGATTTAAAATCAGGAACTTTTATATTATCAGTTAATGCTGATCCGCCAATTGAAGCAAGATCTATCTTTACAAATTTATGATCCTTAACTCCTATGTATCTTGCAGTCTTGTCAGCACATTCAAGTTCACACAAATGCCTCTGTCCATAATCAAAAGAAACGGCATAAACATCAAATCCCATATCTGAAGCAATAGCAGCACATGTTGCAGAATCTATCCCTCCGCTTAGCAAAACAACAGCTTTTTTCATTTCCATTTTATACACCTCTTTTGTTATCAGGCCAGATTATTTTGTGAAGCTGGACCTGCATTCTTACATGAGTATTGGTTTTAATAATCCAGTCTGCAAGTTTTTCAAACTCAAGTTCATCAGCAGCTGGTGAAAAAAGAATATTTCCGCTTTTAATATTTAAACTGTAATTTTTGAGCAGATTTGTTGCAAAATCAAAATCATCCCTGTTTTTTATAACAAATTTAACCTGATCTTCATTTTTAAGCTTTGATAGATTTGAGTATAGATTAAATTTTTCCATACCGCTTGAAGGTGTTTTAATATCCATAATTTTTATACATCTCTCATCTAAAAAACCTATATCACAAGATCCGTTTGTTTCAATCAGGGTTTTGTAACCAAGATCAAGAAGTTTTTTTACAAGAAATAAAGTATTTTTCTGTATCAGAGGTTCACCGCCTGTAACTTCAGCCAGATCAGTATTGTAACCTTTTATCTGTTCAGTTATTTCATCTATTTCAAGATCTGAACCTTCATAAAATGCATATTGAGTATCACAATGCCTGCATCTCAGATTACAACCTGAAAGTCTTATCATGGCACAAAGCCTTCCTGAATCAAGTCCTTCACCCTGAATTGAGTAAAAAATTTCATTTACTGATAATTTCATAAATACTCATTTATTTACAATTAAGTCTGAATAAGATTATATTAAGTAGTTGCTGAACTAAAATTTTTATTTTCATACAATTACTAAGCATACAATTTTAGCAAAAAATGCTTAACCAACACAGCTTTATATTTAGTTAAAAAAAGAAAATTTTATAAAAAGTTGTATAACATATAACAAAACAGAAATCAGATACCAACATGGCAAAAAAAACAAAAGACAAAAAAACAGATAAACCTAAAAAAAAAAGTAAAATACTTATTTTAGCATCATTAATTATAATTATATTAATTATAGCAAGCTGCGGATTACTCTATTATAATTTTGTTTACAAGCACAGATTCATTCCAATAGATAACAGCTTTTTTAAAATACCTGAACAAACCGAAAGATATCTTCATTATAATCATAAAAACTTATACAGCCTGATAAGAGATGTTAATAAAGAACTTATGATTATAGATAATGAAATTGAAAGAATTAAACAACTTGAAAAAAAATACCCTGAGCAAAATGATATAACAGAAGATGCAGTATCAAAACTTGAAGAAACTAAAAATAATTCAACAGAAAAAATTAATGAAGTCATAAACAGGCTTAATACAGTTTATATACATTATCAGCTAAACTCTGAAAATAAAGATGAGCTGATAAATAAGAATACAGAGGAGCTTTTGACAAAAACCGAAAAAATACTTGAGGAGCTTAAAAAAGTAACACAAAGATTTAAAAAGGATGAAAATAACAAAAATTTTATTGATAAATTAAAATCTATAATCGATTGATAAAAAAACTAAGCGTGTTCATCTTTTTTATCAAGAGCATCACGCACAGAAAAGGCAAGATCTGTCTTTAAAACAGGTTTCATAATAAAATCTGATATACCGCTTATCCTGCTTTTGCCTCCTGCAGCTATTTCGCTAAATCCCGAACATATAACCACAGGCATATCAGGTTTTATACAATGAACTTCCCTGGCAAGTGCTACACCTGTCATATTCGGCATTGTATGATCAGTTACAATAAGATCAAACAAATCAGGTTTTGCCCTGAACACTTCAAGAGCTTCAACACTGCTTGTCCGCACAGTGGTTTTGTAACCGAGATCTTTAAGCATATCACTTATTACTTCAACAATAAGCTCTTCATCATCCACCACAAGAATATGTTCATTTCCGCCGACAATCTCTGTGGATACCTGATGTTTGCTGAAATAATCTGTGTCTGCAGCAACCGGGAAAAATACGTTAAATGAAGACCCTACATTCTCTTCACTGTATACTTTTATATATCCGCCGCTTGACTGAACGATTCCGTGAACAGTTGCAAGACCAAGTCCTGTACCTTTACCCTGCGGCTTTGTTGTAAAATAAGGATCAAAAATTCTTTCCAGTATATGATCAGGAATGCCTGAACCTGTATCACTTACTGTAAATTTAATATATTTACCTGGTATAATATTTTCCGAAATACCCATGCATTTCTCATCTTTATCTATTTCAACTACTTTTAGAGTGATTCCAAGGATCCCTCCTTTAGGTTCCATAGCCTGATAAGCATTTGTGCCAAGATTCATAACAAGCTGATGTATTTTTGTAGGATCAGCTATAACAGCATGGTCAGATTGTTCAAGCTCAGGATTTATTTCAATTATGGAAGGTATTGAAGCTCTTAAAAGCTTTAAAGCCTCTTTTACAATAACATGTATTTTGACAGGTCGCTTTTCCTCTTCGTTCTGCCTGCTAAAGGTAAGAATCTGATGAACAAGCTCCTTTGCTCTGTATGCAGCAGAAAGTATGTTTTCAAGATATCTTGAGTCTTCGGAAATATTATCGGTCTTTTTATTTGATAGAAGTTCTGTAAATCCTATTATAGGAAATAAAATATTGTTAAAATCATGGGCTATTCCCCCGGCAAGAGTACCAATAGCTTCGAGCTTCTGGGCTTTTCTAAGTTGGTTCTCCATTATTTTTTCCTGGGTTACATCACGCTTAACTGCAACAAAATTCTGGATAGTGCCTGTTCTGTCAAAAACAGGGGATATAGAAGCCTCTTCTTCAAAATATGATCCGTCTTTTGCTTTATTTTTTAAATATCCATCCCATGTTTTACCGTTTAAAAGATATTTCCACATATCTTTGTAAAAATATTTGCCCTGAAATCCACTTTTTAAAATATTAGGATTTTTTCCAAGAACTTCTTCTTTTGTGTAGCCTGATATATTTTCAAAAGCAGGGTTTACATAAATAATATGACCTTCATTGTCTGTTATCACAATACTTTCAGCAGCCTGCTCAATTGCCGATGAAAGTATTGCCTGCTCTTCCTCCATTTTTACTCTTCTTGAAATATCAGTCGCAACACCACTTACTCCGGACGGATTCCCCAGACTGTCATGCAGAGGAGATACTGTAACTTCGTAATATCTTTTTCTGAATTTAATAATTTTTGTAAAAGGCCTGAACTTTAGTCCATCTTCAATAATTTCTGCAAACTGCGGTTCTTTTTCAAAGGTTTGAAAAACAGACTGACCTACCAGGGCGTCAGGAGCAACCCCAAGTGGCTTTAATCCCATTCCCCGGCAAAGAGTTATTATTCCTTTTTTATTAACAGACCATAAAACAACCGGAAGGCTTCCTATAACAGAATTAAGTCTTTCTTCAGCTTCCTTAAGAGATTCCCTGGTCTTTACTTCCTGAGATACATCTTCAAGGGAGGTCACAAACATTTCAACTTCACCGTCATCACCAAGAACAGGAGCTGCATTAAAAGAAAGATAGATCCTTTTACCGTTGCCGTCAATAAGGGTATGTCTAATATCTGTTAGTATACGTTTTTCACTTCTAACAAGATTAAAAATATATTCAGAAGGATCTAGCTCATTAAAATTAAAATCTCTGATTGCCCATTTTGGATCATAAAAAGATCTATTTTTTATTTCATTAATATCAAGACCGAGTATATCTGAGGTACGCTGATTTGCATAAAGTATTCTGCCTGAACTTCCTTCTACAGCAATTATTCCTGCAGGACTGGTTTCTACAACTTTAGACAAAAATGCCCTTTCTTTCCTTAACTCATTTTCAGTCTGCTTTAATTTTTCAATCTCTCTTACAATTGAGAGCATATGAGGTTTGCCGTTAAGATAAATTTTAGAGGCAGAAATAAGACCTGTTAAAAGTTCACCTGACTTAAGCCTGAACTGCATTTCATAGTTTACAATCTTATCTCGTTCATTAATTGCTGCAATTAATTCATCCCTGTTCGCCAAATCAGCCCATAGACAAAGATCGAAAGTACTATTGTCAATAACTTCAGAATATGAATAACCAGTAATATTTAAAAAACCGTCATTTACATCAACTATTGTGCCATCCGGAAAACCGGTTATTAAAACAGCATCAGGATTTGTCTTAAAAGCTACCCTGAACTGGTTTTCTCTTTCCATAACCTTCAAAAAAGCATGATCTTTCTGAATAGAAACAGCATAAAGACCAGCAATTCTTTCAAGATCTTTCTGATCAGACTGTGTAAAACTTATATCGTTACCTGCTGCGGCTATAAGCCCTACTGTTTCGTCTTTAACAACTGCAGGTACTGCTATAATAGCTGAAGCTGTATAATCTCCGTTTCTACCGGGAATAAAGGAATTTTCTCCCTGAGCAGTATTAAGATAAAGACTTCTTCTTGTTTTTAAAGCTTTACCCCAGATTCCGTAAGAATCAAAAATCTTCTTTTTTACAGCAGTTTCACCAAGTATTTTTTCACTTTTTATACTGCCGGAATAAAGATTTAAAGAACCATCATTTTTATCTATAAAGCCTGCTAAAAAGTATTCTCCACCTGTTATCTGTTCTACTGCTTCCTTTGCATATAGAGCAGCTTCATCCATGGAACCTGATAATAATACAGATCTAGCAAATCTTGTAATTATCTCATCATTACCCGATTTTCTTGCAAGTATTTTTTCAGTTTCCTTACCGCTTTTTATCATATTCTGAAGTTTTATGTATTGCCTGTAGAAAAACCAGGTAATCAAAAGAAAACAAATAATACTAAAACCGACATAAAGATGAGTAATAAAACTTATATTAAAAAAATAATTAGTATTATCCTTAAACTTTAAATTCTCGATTGTATTATCAAACCCTTTGGAATTAAGAAACACAACAAAAGCGTAGGATAAAAAAAGAAAAAATGACAAAAATATTATAACCAGAATTCTGGCTTTTGAAGAAGATTCTACAGTACCCGCCATCAGCTTGATATATCCTTTTTTCTTTAAAAAACACTATTGAAACGCATCAAAAACTAAAAACACACTTATAACACTTTGTCAAATCAATGAAATACAAAAATCAAAATTGAAAAACAATCAACTCAGTTAAAACTAAGATTGAATATAATTTTATTGGCCGTCCTTGTAGTTTTAAAAAGTTAAAATATTCTTGATAAGATAATCCGGAGGGAAATTTCAGGCTAGAATTTATATTTTATACAGACGGCCCAATAAAAAAAGGACAGTAAACTGTCCTTGTGAA
This sequence comes from Thermodesulfobacteriota bacterium, assembly GCA_051744925.1. Lineage (GTDB taxonomy): Bacteria > Desulfobacterota > Desulfobacteria > Desulfobacterales > JACKCP01 > JACKCP01. The sequence continues at coordinate 21,329 of JBNJDM010000009.1, forward strand.
AACTTTTTTGGAGGCGGCACTCAGATTCGAACTGAGGAATAAAGGCTTTGCAGGCCTCTGCCTTACCACTTGGCTATGCCGCCGTGGAGCGGGAAACGAGATTCGAACTCGCGACTTCAACCTTGGCAAGGTTGCACTCTACCTCTGAGTTATTCCCGCTCATCAAAAGCACGCCATTTTTAAGCTATATTGAAATCTTTGTCAATATATTTTTTATCTGAATCGTACAAATATTGATTAAATGAGATTTCCGGGACTTTTTCGATTAAACTGAAGCAATCAGATTAAAAGCCTGGCAGATAATTAAATCTGCTACAATAAAAGTTTAATAAGATTCACTTAAATGAAAATCCTAAAAATTAATTTTTTTTAAACATTTAATATAACATTAAATTAAGCGCAACTAAAGGATGTAAAGTAAATATTAAGGGTAAATTAAATTCTTTACTTAATAAAACCATAATGCAATGTATTGCCCTGAGAGAAGCACTTTTTATATTGTTATAGCTTTAAATCAACCTGAATTATGAGTTTTTAGAATTTTAAGATTAATTTTATATACAAACAAATCAAATTAATCTTAACAATATGAAATCTCTAATCAGACCATATATTTTAAGAGGGATTTATGCAGAACAGACCTGTTAAAGGAGCTTTATTTATAACCATGGCCGGACTTATGTTTGCTGTTATGGGGACTTTTATAAAAAAACTTTCAGTAAATCTTGATAACCAGATGATTGTATTTGCCAGAAACCTATGTGTTCTTACAGTTTTCAGCTTGTGGTTTATAAAAAGAAAAAACAGAATAAACCTTAAAACAGATTTTCTTCATCTTCATTTTATAAGAAGCATTTCCGGACTTACTGCAATGTATTTATACTTTTACACTTTATCTCAGATGCATCTGGCTGAAGCTGTTATGCTTTCTTATACAAGCCCTTTTTTTATTCCTTTTGCTGCTTTTATATGGCTTAAAGAACCTGTTTACAAAAAGTTTGTAATAGCTTCCTTTGCCGGATTTACAGGCATTTTACTTATACTCAAACCCGGAACTCAGGTATTTAATCCGGCTGGTATATACGGAATAATGGCTGCTGTTTCTGCTTCCATAGCAATGGTCAGCATAAGAAGAATGTCTGATAATGAACCTCCTTTAAGAATAGTTTTTTACTATACACTTATTGCAACTTTTATCTCTTTTTTTCCGGCTGTTTTTTCATGGCAGACCCCTGGGGCTGAAGATCTTTTACTTATAATTCTTATGGGATTTGCAGGTTTTGCAGGTCAGTTTTTTGTTACAGCAGGATATTCAATGGCACCTTCTGCACAGGTAGGGCCTTTTACTTATACAACAATATTTTTTGCAGCAATTATAGGGGTAGTGTTTTTAAATGAAAAATTTGATGTGTTTACAGCAGCAGGAGGTATTATAATAATCTGCGCAGGAATTATTGCTTTGAGAACTAAAAAAGCCTGAATATTATAAAATATCTTTTATCTGCTGCTTAAAATTTCAAGTATTTTTTCATGTATATTGTCAAAGCCTTTATTAGACATGACAAGTACCAAATCTTCTTTTTTGGCTGTATTTTTTATAAAATCTGTAATTTCATCAGTTGTATTAAATAAAAAAGCATTGATTCCTTTATTATTAAGACTCTCTTTTAATTTTTCATGGGAAAATCTTTCAGACTCATTTACTTTAACTATTTTTTCAGGTTTTTTAATACAGACTGTATCAGCATAATAAAAAGAATCTTCATAATCTTTTTGAAAAACATTTCTCATACTTGTATTTGTCCCGGGTTCAAAAACAGCAATAAGTCTTTTTGGCTGATATCTTTTTTTTATACCCTCTACAGTTAATTTAACCTCTGTAGGATGATGAGCAAAATCGTCTATAACTTTTACTCCGGAGACTTCACCACTAAGCTCCTGCCTTCTTTTCATCCCCTTATAAGAAAACAAGGCTGTTAAAATCTTTTCAGATTCTATACCTATACTCCTGCATACTGCAAATGCAGCAATTGCATTATAAATATTATGTTCACCAGACATGGGAATATAAACATCTTTTTCAAAATCAGGGGTTTTTAATTTAAAACTGATTCCGTTTAGATCTGAGTTATAATCAGTATATCTGAAACTGCTTCCGGAGCATTTGCCGTAGTAAAAAAGATTTTTTCTATTAACAACTGATAAAACTTCATCAAGATAAAAAGATGAATCAAATGCAAATATATGAGAATTACTATCTGTATTTTTTAAAAGCTTTGAAAATGAATCCTGTATCTGGTTTATACTTTCAAAAATATCTGCATGATCAAATTCTATACCTGTTACGACCAGTCTGTACGGATTAAAATGATGGAATTTTGATTCTTTATCAAAAAAAGCAGTATCGTATTCATCACCTTCTATAACAAAATATTCTTTGCTTCCTTTTTTGAATCCTGAATCGAAATTTTTATGTATACCGCCTATAAAAAACGAAGGATCAAGTCCTGCACTTTCAAGTATCCAGGATATAAGACCTGTGGTTGTTGTCTTTCCGTGTGTACCTGTAACCATTATTACTTTTTTGTTTTCAGCAAAAAAAAGGTTTATTGCCTGGGGCATTGATAAATAATGTACCTTTTTTTGCAATACTTCCAAAACTTCAGGGTTGTCCTTTGTTACAGCATTACCTATTACAACCAGATCTATATCTTTATTTATATTTTCAGGATTAAACTCTTTAAGCTTAATATCTCTGTTTTCAAGAAAAGTACTCATAGGCGGATATATACCGCTGTCAGAACCTGTGACACAGAAGCCCTCATTTTTAAGCATTACGCTGAGAGCTCCCATTGCACTTCCGCAGGCTGAAATCAGATGGATATTTTTTACATTTTCAGGCAGATTATTTAGTTCAGGATCAAGCAAAAACAAGATTTCCTTATCAAGTTAAATTTACAAAAAATTACGGTTTTCAGCCAATATTAAGTTCATGAACAGGTTAATAATATATTACTTTTTTAAAACTTTAAAAGAAGCATCAGCTGCATTTATAGCGGCCTGAATATCTGCATCTGTATGTGCTGATGAAACAAAACCTGCCTCAAACTGTGAAGGAGCAAGATATATTCCATGTGAAAGCATCTTTTTGTAATACTTTGCAAAAAACTCAGTATCTGAAGTTTTGGCATCTTCAAAATTGTAAACATTTATATCAGTAAAATATATTCCAAACATTCCGCCTATATGATTGGCACAAACTCTTATTCCTGATTCTAATGCAGCTGTTTTTATTCCGTTTGTGAGATTTTTTGTTTTTGCAGACAAAGATTCATAAAAGCTGTCTGATTTAAGCTGCTTTAAAGTTGCTATACCTGCTGCCATAGCAACGGGATTTCCTGAAAGTGTTCCTGCCTGATAAACATCTCCCACAGGAGCAAGACATTCCATAATCTCTTTTTTCCCGCCGAATGCGCCAACAGGCATTCCGCCTCCTATTATCTTTCCAAGACATGTAAGGTCGGGAATAACATTGAAATATCCCTGTGCAGAGTTTTTATGAACTCTGAATCCTGTCATTACTTCATCAAAAATAAGAACTGAACCGTATTCTTCTGTCTTTTTTCTTAAAGCTTCAAGAAAACCAGGCTTTGGGAGTATACAGCCTATATTACCAGCTACAGGTTCAACAATTACACATGCTATTTTATCTTTATACTTATCCATTACTTCGTTGAACTGCTGTATGTCATTATAAGGCAGTGACAAAGTATTTTTAGTTACATCATCAGGAACACCCGGGCTTCCGGGTATATTAAGCGTGGCAACACCTGATCCGGCTCCTACAAGAAGAGTATCTGCATGGCCGTGGTAACACCCGTCGAATTTAATCACAAGATCACGTTTTGTATAACCCCTTGCAAGTCTTACTGCACTCATTGCCGCTTCAGTTCCTGAGTTAACCATTCTTAACATTTCAACACTGGGAACTGCCTCAATAATAAGTTCAGCGAGATCTATTTCAAGATCTACCGGAGCTCCAAAGCTTGTACCTCTGCGAAGAACATCGATTATGTCGTTTACTACAGCAGAGTCTCCGTGTCCGAGAATAAGGGGGCCCCATGAACCTACAAAATCAATGTATGCGTTTCCGTCTTCATCAAAAATCCTTGGTCCTGAACCTCTTTTTATAAACAGCGGATCTCTGTTTACTGATGTGCAGGCTCTTACAGGGCTGTTAACACCGCCGGGGATCAGTTTCTTTGCTTTTTCAAAAAGTATTGATGAATTTGTAGCTGTCATTTAACCACCTTTCCTTTATTTTATTCTGTACCCAGATTAAATTTTACGATAGTATCTTATTTCACCATTAAAATAAGTTTGTAATTTTGTATCAAAACAGATCATATGTCAAAAAATAATACAGATAAAATAGGTAAAATTTTAGAATACGTTCTCAGCATAAGTCCTGATGAGTTTTTTTTAATCCCGGACAGTGACGGTTACGTTAAAATAAAAGAACTGCTTAAAGCTGTCCATGAAAAAAAGGAACTCAGATGGATCAGCAAAGCTGAAATATCGGCATACACTAATATATCGCCCGACCCCCTTGTTGAAATTAACGGTAATTTTATAAGGGCAGCCAAAAGAGCCAATACTATCAAACATGAAACAGCTGATAATCTTCCGGGTCAGCTGTTTACTGCAATCAGAAAAAAAGCCTGGCCTCATATATCTGAAAAAGGTATTTACCCAAAAGACAACCAAACCATTATGTTAACAGATAAATATGATGATGCTTTAATTCTCGGCAAAAGAAAGGATAATGATCCTGTTGTATTGTCTGTTTCAACTAAAAATGCTTTAAAAGAAAATATTAAATTTATCAGCTGCGGACAAGGTCTTTATACTGTCGATTTTTTAAAACCTGAATTACTTAACGGACCTTCAGTTGAAAAAGCAGAAGAAGAAATTAAAACAAAGAATGTACAAAAGAAGTCTACTCCGGGAACCTTTTCTCCAAATACAAAAGATTTATTTCCTGAAACAAAAACAGAAAAATCATGGAAAAAAAATAAGAAAAAAATAAGAAGGGAAAAGAAAAATTTCTGGCCTGATCAATAATTTTAAATTTTGTAATATCAAACTTTTAATTTAGGTTTTAAATTAAATATAGCTCATCATTTTTTCTTTTGTTTTTATGTAGATTTGCTTAAATTCTTCATAAGATTTGTGAATTGAGTCTATATCTATTTTTTGTGAAAAATCCTGGATTTCTGAGGCTTTTTCCATCATTGGACAGGCACACATATTAGCACACGCCCCTTTAATTGAATGAGCATAATTATTTATTTCTGAAAAATCAGAATCTTTAACCCCTTTATCAAGACCCTGCACAAGATTTTTCATATTATCTATAAAAATAGTTATAAGTTCTGCTGCATCATTTTTGTCCTGCATTACACGATGAAGAAGACCATCATAATCGAAAAGAACCTGAGTGTTTTCAACTGTTTTACAACTGCACTGAATAAAATCAGAATCAAGATCGACCCATTTTTTTATTTTTTCAGCAAGCTCCCTTGGCTGAACAGGCTTTGGAAGATAATCATCCATTCCGGATGCAAAACATTTTTCGTTATCGCCTTTAAGAGCATCAGCTGTCATTGCGATTATAGGAACCTTTCCTGCACGATCTCTGTAAAAACCTCCTGCTTCTTTACCACGGATAAGTCGTGCAGCTTCAAGACCATCCATTTCAGGCATCTGCACATCCATAAGAATAAGATCAAAAGGTATATTATCATATGCCTTAACAGCTTCTTTACCGTTTGCAACAGCTTCTGCTTTAAGCCCTATTTTTTCAAGTATTCTTAAAGCGACTTTCTGATTTGTTATATTATCTTCAACTACAAGAATCTTGATATTTCTTCCTTTATTAAGAAAAAAATCATCTGTACCTGAAGCAGTTTTACTATCATAGCCATCAAAAGATTTATCTTCAGATAAATTTACAATTACATTATAGAGCTGTGACTGTTTCACAGGTTTTGGAAGGAAGGAATCAAATCTTTGATCTGTTTCAAAAAAATGTTTTCTGTCTTTCATAAATGACATAAAAACAAATCTTAAGTCTGAAAATCTTTCATCCTCGCTTAAAACAGATGCAAGCCTGTCACCGCTTATACCAGGCATTCTGTAATCTATAATACCTATATTAAAAGGATTATCTGCCTTATATGCATCAAGTAGTTTTCGTACAGCTGTATTTACATTTTCAGCAGATCCATATTCAAAACCCCAGCTTTCCAGAAGGATTTCTATATGTCTTCTGCTGATATCATGATCATCAACAATAAGAATTTTCAGATCAGGCTGCTCAGGAGTTACCGCACCTGGAGTTTGGACATGCTGGAATAAATGCCTTACTCCGAATACAGAAGTAAACCAGAAGCTTGTACCTTCACCCTCTGTACTGGAAAAACCTATTTCTCCACCCATCATTTCCACAAGCTGTCTTGAAATAGCAAGCCCGAGACCTGTACCTCCGTATTTTCTTGTAGTAGAACCGTCTCCCTGAACAAAGGGGTTAAACAGCTCTTCTTGTCTATCTTCAGGTATTCCGCTGCCTGTATCATCGATTAAAAATTTTAAAGTTGATGTTTCATCATCTTCTGCAACTTTATAAACCCTTACAGTCACTTCACCTATATCTGTAAATTTTACAGCATTTGCTGCAAGATTTAAAAGAACCTGTCTTAATCTGCCCGGATCACCCTGAAGCTGCACATCTACATCAGATTCGCACATACATACAAATTCAATACCTTTTTCTTCAGCTTTAAAAGATAAAAGATCGCTTACCTCTTCAAGCAGAGTGCGCAGATTAAAGTCTATAATTTCAAGATCAAGTTTTTCAGCCTCGATTTTAGAAAAATCAAGAACATCGTTTATTATAGCAAGAAGCGAGTCTGCACTGTTTTTTATAGTATCTGCATATTCCTTTTGCTCCTGGTTAAGCTCAGTATCAAGCATGAGACTTGTCATACCAATTATGCCGTTCATGGGAGTTCTTATTTCATGACTCATATTTGCAAGGAACTCTGTTTTAAGCCTGCTGGACTGAAGAGCCTTTTCTTTTTCAATCTGTATCTCTTTTTCACGCCTGAAAAGAGTTTCTGACATAGTATTAAATCCTGAAACAAGCTTTCCGAGTTCATCATTGTTTTTTGAAGGCTCAAGCCTGAATTCAAAATTACCCCGGGAAGCAAAAGTCATACCTTTTACAACGTTTCGCACCGGCCTTGAAATTTTTCTGGAAATTCTGAGTGTAATAAGTATAGCTAGAAAAATTCCTATACTTGAAATCATAATTATGAGGTTTCTGGTTGAAGCCATCATTTTATACATTCTTTCAAGATCGGAAGCCATAACCAGGTTATATAACTTTTCGGAACCTTTGTTTACGATATTTTTTGATGAAATTATAAATTCTTTGTTTTTATTTTTTATAAAACGTGTTGCTGATTCGTTTTTTTCTGATGGTATAAAATCATGTTCAGAAATATAATCAGATTTATCTTTACCTGCTATAACTTTAATAACTTCGTCATCAGCTGTGATAATACAAAAGTTCTGATCTAAACTCCCCGAAATATCGGATAAAAACTTTTCATTGGAAAATATATTATAACCTCCTGCAGCATAACCTACTTTTTCATCTCTGTAATACACAGGAACAACCGATTCTAAAAACAGGGGGAAAACTTCAGAATGAGTGTTTTTTTGTAAATTATAAAATAATGGGCTGTCAGTTGTATAAACTCCGGTTTTCAGATTATTAATATTGAAACTATTATTATTGTTTTTTTTAAAACCGAAGTGGCTTAGAATTTTACCGTTTTCATCAAATATAATAATATAGTTAAGTTTGTATTGATCAAGAGCTGATTCAAGAAATTCTTCAAGCTTATGTTCTATTCCAAGCTTAAGATTTATCTTGCTGGTATTGTGAGAAGCAACAGATTTTAAATGGTACTGAAGTGAATTTTTCCAGTTTTTCAATATAAGTTCAGTATTTTCAATATCTGAATCCAGCTCACTTGTAATAAGTTTTTTTATATGGGTTTTGAATATAGTAACAGATGAATAAGCTGCAAGAAATACAGGTACGCTTACTATTAAAAGCGTAAATATGATTAATTTTGACCTTAATGTATAAAAAAACCTGTTTATCATTATTAAATCCTGATTTTCCATCAGCTGAATATATATAAAAAGAGATTAATGCTTTTAAATATTTTCTATCCTTTTATGCAAAATTCTGCAAATACAACATTATATTATCATTCAGATTCTTTTTAATAAACAGTAATTAAAAAAAACCTTTTTTAAACCGGAAAAAAGGTTTTTAAAAAAATACAGCCTGCATTAATTTTAATAATGCAGGCTGTAAAAATAAAATCAAAAGGTTTTAGTACAAATTAAATTTTCATTATACTTTCAATCCTTTTTATAATTTCTTTTTCTTTCTCATCGATAACTGAGTCAGAAAGAGCTACCTCTTCAGCTATTTCAAGAGCCTGCTTCCTGTCTTTTTTATAATGTATAAGCTTTGGCAGTGTTTTAAGAGCCTTTTCCTTATCAAGATGCAGAAGCCTTGATTGTTCAAGAGCTATTTTTCTTAGCTCATCAGGCTTGAGCTTACTTAGTTTGGGATGATTTCTTACAATATTCTGAACACTCATAAATTCGGCTTTATCAAGAACTTCATCAGCACTTGCAATTGCAATCATTATTCTGATCATACCTTCTTTGAAACCGCCTTTATCCATTTTAACCCTGAGCCTTGAATCCGAAATATCAGGTTTCTTTTCTTCATCTTCTCCTGATTCATTTCCTAAATACTCCTGAAATGCATCCTTATAAAAAAACTGAATTGCAGGATTACTATACATTTTGTTAAAAAATCTTTCCTGAGCCAGATCTCTCATGTCTCTGTATACATCGAATCCATGGCTTATCATATCAGAAAAGTCACGTTCCATTTGTCTGTAAAAATTATCATCCGAAATTTTAACCCTGTGTTTTTTTACATACTTAGACATTGTTTTTACAGGTATTAAAAAAGGATTAAGATCTGAAAACAGATACCTCTGGGTTCTTAGAGGATGAAGCTGTTTCATAAATTCTGCAGAATAATCGTTTACAAGTTTTGATACAACAGGGCTTACAAATGCATTGTAATACTTATCAAGTGTAGTTGATACTGTAGCTACAGGAAGAAAACTTGCTTCATCTTCAAATCCGTCATCAAGTTCTAATATATCTTCAATCTGCCTTTCTCTGAACCCGACCTTAAACTTACCTTCCCATTCTTCAGAATCTTCATTATCTTCTTCAATAACCATTTCATAAAGTCCGGGAGATAGATAAGAGATCATATCTACGGTTCCAAATATTTCTTTGTGCTCCTTATTTGCAACTTTTGTAGATACAAATATACCAAGATGACCAATATCTTCATGAACAAGATAAATAATAACCTGATTATTTTTCTTTATTTCATCTGCACTCTTATATACTTTAACTATCCAGTTTAATGCCTGCTGTGGAGGAGTTATATTGTCACCTCCTGAAGCAAAAACAATTATAGGATCTGTGATATTTTTTATATTTACATTGGCACCGTCTTCATCAAGGCTAAGTTGTCCTCTTTCAAGACGGTTTCCAACAAAAAGACTATCAACAATAAAATGAATCTCTTCCTTGGTCATCATAAAAAAACCGCCCCACCATTTTTCAAAATTGAGGAAGCGATCTTCTTCAGTGTCTACCTTATCATATACATTGTAATACTTATCCCAGAATGTATTTGCCGGGTTAAGATTTTCCATATTCATAACAAGATTAGCACCGTCAAAAATACCATTGCCCAAATCACTTAAAAGAGAGTTGATCCATACACCGCCGAGAAGACCGCCTTTATATCTCATTGGGTTTGAACCTTCTACACCGCCCCAGTATGAAAGAGGAGCACCGTTTAGCACAATCGGCCCGCAAATTTCAGGTCTGTCAGCAGCAACCAGAGCAGCTGCCCATCCTGCCTGACAGTTTCCTATGATTGCAGGCTTATCAGCATCCGAGTGTCTTTTTCTGACCTGTTCCACAAAAGCTGTTTCTGCTTTTTGTACATCTGCAATTGTCTGTCCGGGCTCAGGTTTTGTAAAAAATATTATAAAATAAACAGGATGGCCGTTTTCCAGAGCAAGACCTATTTCAGAATCCTGTTTTGAACCGCCTATCCCCGGTCCGTGACCTGCTCTGGGATCTATTATTATTATAGGTCTTTTAGGAAATCTGTCTTTTGGTTTATCATTTTTTTTTGTACCGGTTTTTTCATGATAAGTATCATCTTTTTCTGCTATTTCAACCAGGCAGTAATTCACAGGATTTGGAAGATCTCTTCCATCCATAACAGTTGTATAATCAAAAACAAGCACAGGGGGCTGCCCCATTTCAAGGTGTTCAAGATAGATATTACCTCTTTTTCTGATAATATCAGAATAAATAACAGATCTTTGTAAAGAATCAGCAATATATTCATGAAAATCAGATAATTGTGCAAAATTACGGATCATTTGATCAAACATTTTAACTCCTTTTATCTGTTCAATTCATTTTTCAAATAAACAGTTATTAAATCTTTTTTTTTATTTTTTACAATACCATGGCTTTAATCAGCACACTTTATTATAAAAAATTAAAAAAAATCACTTTTTTTAAAAGCTGAAAAACATAAAGTATTATTCACTAATAATTATTATTAAACAATAAAACATATAAGGTAAGATTACAAATTTTTATTGCACTGCAACTACAAAATAACTTTTTTAACAATATTCATTAAATTTTTTAAAGCTTTATCTTTTTTATATTCTGCAACATAAAGTTTTCGTTTATACACTGACTTTTCAATATTTGAACTATAAGGAATAGTTCCGGCAAGAGATATGTTGTCACCAAAAAACTTTTTGTAAAAATTTTCAATATTTTTTGCAGTATCACTGTTATCGACTTTGCATGCAGTAAGATAAAGCTTAAAATTTTCCATAGTTTTTTTTAGCTCCGGATAATACGGGCTGTTTAATTCTTCAAGTCTTTTTAAAATATCATCAGGACGTATAGTTGAATTCGACTTTAAAATAGAGCTGCATTGAGAATTTAATTTTTTCGGAGGTACAATCCCTGATATTTTCTGAAGAAAAACCTTGTGAACAAACTTGAATGAATTTTCAAGAGACAAAGGATCAGATGTGAAAAGGGCAAAGGGAAGGTCTGCAAGAAGAAAAAAATCTATGGAAGCTTTATTTATACCTGCACCAAGATCAATTATTATATAATCATATTTAAGTCTTTTTATATCTTTATATAAGATATTTCTTAATGAATAAGGCTGATTTCCTATATCGCTGGAACAATTTTTAGAGTTAAGAAGATGCAACCTCTTGTACTCTGTATCGATTATGCAATCTTCCAGACTCATTTCCTGATTGAAATAGTTCCACAGCCCTTTTGAGGGGTTGGAAACTCCCATAAAAGTATGGAGATTGGGACCTCCTGTATCAAGATCTATAACAAGGGTTTTTTTCCCAATCATTGAAAGCAGTCCGCCTATATTGGCAGAAAAAAAGGATTTCCCAATACCGCCTTTTCCACCGCCTGCAGATATAATTTTAGGCATCTTATTTCCTTAGAATTAATATTTTTTCAAGCCCTGATTAACCTTAAACCAGAAAGTTTCAAAATTTAATACTCAAAATACTCAGGTATTCATACAATTAAATTTTTTATCAGTCGTAACTGAATAAAATTCTGGTTTCCGGCCGGTTACTATACAATCTTTTGTATGATTTTAATAAGCTTTTGCTTAATATACAGACTAAAAACCGCCAGATCAAAGCGCTTCATACTTAATCCAAATAAGCCCAAAACTTGAAAATTGCTCAATTTAGGTTTACATGAAAGACTAAAAAATATAATTTATACATAAAAGTTAAACTATAACATAAATTTTGAGTTTTTTTCCTCTGATTAAAGATAAAAGACTTAAATCGTTTGTATCAAATTAACAAACTATCCTTTTAAACAAAAGAAATATTAAGGAGCTGATTTGAATTTTGAAGACTATCTTGTTTCAGCTGTAAACGCTTCCGTGGAAGCCGGCAATGAAATATTAGATATATATAATGATCCTGATTCTGACTTTTCTGTGGAAAAAAAGGAAGATAATTCTCCTGTAACAATTGCAGATAAAAAAGCACATCACACAATACTTAAGAATCTGGAAAACTGCGGTCTCCCGATCCTGAGTGAAGAAGGTATCCACAGTGATTATAAAAAAAGACAAAACTGGGAATATTTTTTTCTTGTTGACCCCCTTGACGGGACCAAGGAGTTTATAAAAAAAAACGGTGAATTTACTGTAAACATAGCTCTAATTCATAAAAACAGACCAATATCTGGGGTTGTTTATCTGCCTGTATTAAATCTTTTGTATTTTGCATTTGAGAACCAGTCTTATAAAATTAAAAACAAAAAACTTAAAGATTTTAATAATATAAAAGAAATTTTATCCATGGCAGAAAAAATATCTTCTGACTCAAAACCTGAAAAATACACAATTATTGCTACAAGATCCCACCAGAACGATGAGTTGAAAAAATTTATTGAAGATAAAAAAAAGATTTATAAGGATCTTGAAATTATTTCTGCAGGAAGTTCACTCAAATTCTGTAAAATTGCAGAAGGAGCAGCGCATATTTACCCCAGAACCGGATATACAATGGAATGGGATACTGCAGCAGGCCATGCTGTTTGTACAGGTGCCGGCTTAAAAGTAACAGATTTTGATACCGGAGAAGAACTTAAATACAACAAAGAAAACTTAAAAAACCCTTACTTTATAGTAGAATAAAACAGGATTTATAAATGAAAAGCCATCTTAATCCACCTTATAAAGGACAGCTTGTAAATCTTTCAGTAGATCAGAACAAAGCTGCTGATTTTAAAAACAAAGCAAATGAACTTGTACAGGTAGCTCTTAACTTACGAACTATTCTTGATTTTGAACTTCTTGCAAACGGTGCTTATTCACCTCTTCAGGGATTTATGACAAAAAAGGATTACATAAGTGTTCTGGAAAAAATGGAGCTTTCTGACAATACTTTCTGGCCTCTTCCGATCTGTCTTGACATAGATCTGGCCACATATGAAAAAATCAAAAATGAAAATCAGATTGCTTTAACAGATCCTGAAGGTTTCCAGCTTGGAATTATGGATGTAGAAGATATATGGACTCCTGACAAAAAAAAGGAAGCAGATCTTTTATACAATTCCAGTGAGTACTCACATCCTGGGATTAAATACCTTCTCAATGCAGTTGGAGAATATTATGCCGGTGGTAAAGTTACAGTTATTGAATATCCTGTAAATTATGATTTTAAACAGTACAGATATACACCCGAAGAATTACGCAGTCATTTTTTAAGAACAGGCTGGCAAAATGCAGCAGCTTTTCAGACAAGACACCCCATACACAGGCTTCAGTATGAGCTTTGTTTAAATATTATCAAGGATATGAAAAGAAAACTTCTCATAAATCAGGTTGCTGAACAGACTATTCCAGGTGATTTTGACAGATTCACAAGAGTAAGGGCAACTGAAAAAATAATCGATTTATTCCCTCCAAACAGTGCATGTCTGAACATTTTACCTTTATACCTAAGATTTGCAGGTTATAAAGATGCCCTGTTACATTCAATAATTTCAAAAAATTATGGATGCTCAGATTTTATTGTAGGACACGGTCATTCCAATCCTGTGTTCAACAAAAAGGACTTTTGTTACAAAAATGATGTAATTAAAAATAAAACATCTGAACTGGCAAAAGAAATCGGAATCAATATTATTCCTGTCTCGCAGATGAAATATCTCTATTTTGAAGAAGAATACAGATTTGAAAATGAAATTCCTGAAGGTACACAATCTCTTTCAATTTCAGGTGAAGATATAAGAACAAGAATTAAGCAGGGTAAAAAAATACCTTCCTGGGCAAGCTTTGATGAAGTTCTTGAAGAGATAGAAAAAAATTATCCGCCTCCTTCAAAGCAGGGTTTTACTGTTTTTTTTACAGGACTTCCCAGTGCAGGAAAATCTACTATAGCAAAGGTATTGTATTCAAAGTTTCTTGAAATCGGCAAAAGGCCTGTAACACTTCTTGACGGCGATATAGTAAGAAGAAATCTTTCAAAAGAGCTAAATTTTTCAAAAGAACACAGAAATATAAATGTTGAAAGAATCGGTTTTGTTGCAAATGAAATAACAAAAAACCGCGGGATAGCAATTTGTGCACCAATTGCACCATACAGCCAGACAAGAAGTAAAATAAGAGAGATTATTGAGCCAAACGGCGGTTTTATTGAAGTTTTTGTATCAACCCCTGTTTCTGTATGTGAAAAAAGAGACAGAAAAGGTATGTATGAAAAGGCAAAAAAAGGATTAATCAAGGATTTTACAGGAGTGGATGACCCTTATGAAATACCTGAAAACCCCGAAGTTGTAATAGATACAACTGTAAATACTCCTGAGGAATGCGCACAGATTGTAATTCAGGAGCTGACAAGACTCGGTTTTATGTAATATCTGTTTTTTGAAATAAATAAAGTGTAAACAGTTGAAATGCAGGAGCTTAAAGAATGAGCAATTATTTTCCACCTCCGGAAAGAACCCCGGGTAACCAACTTGAATCTGAAATCAATCTTATTGAAGAAAGCGAGATTATTAAAGGTCTTCTTTTTTCTCTAAACGGAATGATAGCGGTTCTGGATAAAAACTGGCATATTTTAACTGTTAATAATAATTTCTTTAAAATAGCAGGTATAACAGACATCAATGAAGCAATCGGCCTTCGTCCGGGTGAAGCTCTTAAATGTATATATTCAGAAAAAGGGTATCAGGGATGCGGAACTTCTGAGTACTGTTCTACATGCGGAGCCGCTGCTGCAATTTCTTCCGTCCTGAGCAGTAACAATTTGACTGCTGAAAAATACTGCGCCTTAACTGCAGATCAAAACGGAAAACCTGTTAATTTTATTTTAAGTGTAAAAGCAAGAACCATTAATATATCTGATAATCTTTTTATTCTTTTGTTTTTACAGGATGTTTCTGCTGAGCAGGAAAAAGCTGCGCTTGAAAAAGTTTTTTATCACGATCTCAATAATACTCTTTCTGCCCTTCTCGGTACAAGTGAGCTCCTTCTTATGCAAAACAGTGATTCAAAAATTATTAATAACCTTTATAATTCTTCACTTAAGCTTAAAAAAGAAATTGAAATGCACAAAAGTCTTTTATCAGACAGTTTCAATTTTTACTCCCCTTCCCATGACAAAGTTAATTCAGAAGAGGTTATTGAAGATCTTAAAATGATGTTTTTAAATCACCCGGAATCAAAAGATAAAACAATCAGGTTTTATAATAATCCTCCGGGTACATATTTCAGCTCAGACCTTCACCTCCTTCTTCGCGTACTCGGCAATATGGTTGTCAATGCTCTTGAGGCTACTGATTATGAAAACGAAGTAAAAATCTGGGCTGAATTAAAAAATAATACAATTTCGTTTTGTACATGGAACAGTGAAGTAATTCCGGAAAAAATAAGCAAACGGATTTTTCAAAGAAACTTCAGTACTAAAAAAGGCTGGGGAAGAGGTCTTGGAACATATTCAATGAAATTTTTCGGTGAAAAAATGCTTAAAGGAAGAGTCGACTTCAGGTCTTATCAAAATGAAGGGACAATTTTTTCTATATCCCTTCCGTTATCATAAAACTGTCAATCTTTTATATAAAAAAAATTCAGATAAAATTAAGATATTAAATTTATGAATGAATTAAATATTTTTACTGATGCAAGTGTAAATACAAAATCAAAAACAGGATTTGGAGCTTATCTTAAACTTACTGATTTGACCCTAAGCCCTGATTTTTTAAAAAAATATATAACAACAATTAAATTTGAAAATACTTCTTCCTCAAGGCTTGAACTCCAGACCCTGCTACACGCATTAAATAATAGCAAATATGCATATGATAAAATAACCATATATACAGATTCACAAACAATAAAAGAGCTTGCTGCAAGAAGAGAACGCCTTGAAAAATCGAACTTCATTTCCGGAAAAAATAAAGTTTTAAAAAATCATGATCTTTATAAAAAATTTTATAAATTCTGTGATGAAAGCACTATAGAAATAGTAAAATTAACCGGCCATAAAAAAACCAAAGAAAAAAATTATATTGATAAAATTTTCAGTATTGTAGATAAAGAATCAAGAAAAGCCCTTCGCAGCTTTACAAATAAAAAACAATAATCTCCTCTTATTTATTTCTGATAATGTTATACCTTATAGATATTTCCAATCTTAATCGAAATAATCATTAAATCTTTCAATTTGATTTTAATAAATTTCAGATTTAAACCTTAAACTATTTCAGTTTATAGTTAAGGCGATTATGTAGGCATAATATGATCTGAAAAACCTGAAAAGAGATTATTTTTCTCTGGAAAAAAGCGAATGGAGCTATGTTGAAAAAAAGTTTAACTGATGAGTTCACTCAAAAATGCAATAACTGCGGAAAATGTGAACAATATTGCATTTTTCTTGAAAATCATGGTTCTCCTCTGCAGATCTTATCTTCCGGGGATTATCAGGAAAAGGCTTATTTATGCACTTTATGCGGTCTTTGTTCCAAAGTTTGTCCCTTGGGCCTTAATCCCGGCAATTTATTTCATTCATTGAGACAAACAAATTACAACAAAGGTCATAATCTGTACAAAACTCATAAAAAATTTTTAAATTTTGAAAAATTCGGATATTCAGGCTTACTTACTTTTTATAATCTGCCTCATGGCTGCAGAACAGTTTTTTTCCCGGGGTGCAATATATCAGGAGCAAACTCAAAAACAGTTTTAAATATATACAAAGAACTTAAAAAAAATGAAAAATCAACAGGCATCATTCTCGACTGCTGCGGCACACCATCATACAGTCTTGGAATAATTGACGAACATAAGAAAAAGTTTGCAGCTACTGCTGACCTGCTCAGATCAAAAAAAATAAATAAAGTATATCTTGCTTGTCCAAACTGTTTTTCAATATTTAAAAAATTTGCTCCAGAGCTTAATCCGGTTATGATTACAAGCTTTTTCAAAGAAAAAGGATACAGTTTAAAGGAAAACTTTTCAGGCGAAAAAATTACAATACATGACCCATGCGTTTTAAGAGATAAAAATAAAGTTCACCGGGAAGTAAGAGAACTTATAAGCTGTTCAGGAATTGAAATTAAAGAAACTGAAAACTCCAAAAGATTGGCTTTATGCTGCGGCGGAGGCGGCGGAGTTAGCTGTTTTGCACCTAAAGAGGCTAAAAAATGGAAAAATAAAATATTAGATAATTTTCCAAAACACAAAATAATCACATATTGTGCCGGATGCCAGCAAAGCCTAGGAAGCCGTTCTTTTCATATACTTGATCTTTTGTTTAATAATAAAAAAGATATAAAAAATTCAAAATCTCCAATTACTTATTTAAAAAGATATCTACTTAAAAAAAAGCTGCTTAAAAAGTCAAACGCAACTGATTATAAAGGTTTCAGATACCAAAACTGTATAATTAATGAAAAAGAAAAATGAAAATACTTAAATCTGCCCTGACTTACAAAATTTTCAAATATTTTATATCTGCTGTATTTATTTATTCAGGAATAACCAAACTTTTTGGTCTCAATGATTTTGCAGTTATTATAAGTGCATACGGACTGATTCCTGAATCATTAAATTATGCGGCTGCATTTTTTTTGTCAGCTGCAGAAGTCTTTGCAGGCATTCTCCTTATATTCGATATCAAAGGCGGACTTTCGGGAATAACTGTTATGCTCATAATTTTTATATTTGTTCTTATATACGGAATTCATCTCGGTCTCAATGCCGACTGCGGATGTTTTGGTGCTGATGACCCGGAAGGTAAAGCCTTTTCAGGTTTAAAAGCAGCTTTAATCAAAGATTTTATATTTCTTGGAATTATCACCTACCTTTACTGGTGGAGATATAAAAATAACAAAGTTTTAAATTTTAATTAAATTTTACGGAGGAAAAATTGCTGAAAATGAAAAAAAACCTTATTATTGCACTGGCTTTAATCCTTGTTTCATCACTTCCTGCTCAAGCTTTTTTTGG
>JBNJDM010000010.1:0-39270 GCA_051744925.1 Thermodesulfobacteriota bacterium
TGTATATTTGGCAGTTTGTTTTTTGTTTTTTTTCTGTTTTCAACAAGTTTTTCCATGACCCTTGATTCAGATTCGGATCTCAAAGAAGCTTTTTCTACAGATCAGTCACAGCTGTCTGATATATTAGAGCAACTTGATTATGCCAAGCAGGTTGCTAAAGAAAATGAAAAAAAAAAGAAAAGAGATATCACTTTTAAAAATCCGCATAAATTTATTGATCTGAGTGATAAATACAGTGTGGTTGCATATTCTTCTCAGTTTGATTCAGGGGAGAAGGCTGTAGTAGGTTTTCTTGTAATCAAAAATAACAATACAATCGAAATCCCTTCTTCTGTTCCTTATCTGATCTGGAGGGGAGAGACTGATATTAAATCATTTAATTCCATAACTGAAGATGTTGTATCAAGATACTTCAGGGAAATGGGAATAAAAGATGTATACCCAATATATTCCCAGATGAGATTAAGGGAAAAGATAGATTCCAAGGCAGGTAAAAAACATGAGCATTCAGGTTCTGATATTACCGGAGGTGTTGTATCTGAACAATTTATTGATCAGTCTATAACAAGAGATTCTGAACTAAAAGAGGCTCTTTCAAAAAAAGCAGATATTTCAATGGTTCTTAACACCGAGCAAAAAAAGAAGACTGAAACTGAAAAAGCAGATTCAGATAAGGTTGCAAAGCTTGAATCAAAAATTGATGAATTAGAAAACAGGCTTGCAAAATTAGAAAATCTTTTAACTGGAGTTGCAAGAACCAATAAAAATATTTATTTTAAGGATGTAAATCTTCATGTTGTAAACGGTACAGGCAGTACACAATCAGGCAATTCCACAGGCAATTTAATAGTAGGCTACAATGAAAACGGTAAAGCAGAAGGTTCCCATAGTATAATAGTAGGCTCAAAAAACAGCTCTTCAGGAAACGGAAATATTATTACAGGAAAAAATAATTCAGTTTCAGGAAGTTTTGGTGCTGCCCTTGGTGGAACCGGAAACAGTGTTACAAAAAGTTTCGGTGCATCACTTGGTGGAAAAAATAACAAAGCATCAGGTGATTTTTCAACTGTTGCAGGCGGTGAGAATAACAATGCCAAAGGTGATTTTTCAATTATAGCCGGCGGTAAAAACAGAAATGTAGTTAATGAGAACCCTCATTTTAATCAATAGCTCCGTGTTTGGCAGGAGGAAGTTTATGAAAAGTTTAAAAGTTCTGATTTTTCTTTGTTTTTATCTGATAATCTTATTTTCTGTTTCAGCTGCTGAAACAAAAGGGAGCTTTCATGCCCTTTTAATAGGGATTGATAATTATCAGGATTCCCAGATTCAGGGAAATACAACTGCTTCTGCAGATTCAGAAGGACTTGCTGAAATTCTAAGCAATAAATTCGGTTTTAATACCGTTGTTCTGACAGACAGCAAAGCAACAAAAAAAGCAGTTCTGGATCAAATAAAATCTTACAGAGAAAAACTTTCTCCTGAGGACATTTTGTTTGTTTATTTCAGCGGCACAAGCGAGGTAGAATCTCTTTACGGATACGGATGGTGGCTTCCTTATGATGCTTTTTACGGAGATACCATTTCTTACATAGATTATGTAAATATATCAGAAACTGCAAAAGATATTAAGGCGAGCATGTTTGTTGCAACAAACTCATCGCTTCCTCCGGGATACGACTCATCTGATGCTGATTTATCAAATTCTCCGGCTCCAAAAAATGGAGCAAAGCTTTTGCTTCATACAAAAAAAGGTGAACCTGTTAAATACAGCGAAGATTCTAAGTACAGTGTTTTAGGGTTTGCTCTTATAAGTGCACTAAAAAAATCAGATAAAAAAGAGGTCTCTTTATATTCTGCAGCATCTGAAGCAGTTGAAATATGTAATAAAAATGGAGTCGGATCTGTTTTTAAAATTCCCGGATTCTCTAAAATTAAAAACGGAGACATACTTCTGGTTAATAAGAGATTAGAAACCGAAGAAAAACAGGTGCAGGCAGAAAATAATGAAGAGAAAAAAAAGGCTGAACAGGTAAAAGAAGCATTTATTTCAGTCAAATCAGACCCTGATAATTCTAAAATTTTAATTAATAATGAATTAAAGGGGACTTCACCCCTTGAAAATATTAAACTTAAGCCTGGCAAATATACTCTTAAAGCTGAAAAAGAAGGGTTTAAAAGTAAAAGCATAAATATAGATATAAAAGATAAAGAAACAAGAGACATTGATATTGCACTTGAAAAGCTTCCCCCTGAAAAAGGAAGTCTTGTAGTGAATATAAAACCTGAAAATGCAGATATTGAATTTAAAAATTTTAATGGAAAATACAGTGATAATATAAAGCTTGATCCGGGTGTTTATGAACTTGAGATAAAAAAGCCTTTTTATCACACAAAAACAGTTAGAGCTGAGATTAAAGAAGGCCGTAAAACAGATTTAAAAGAAAATCTTAAACCTCTTATGTCTTACAAAAACAGTCT
Organism: Thermodesulfobacteriota bacterium; assembly: GCA_051744925.1. Lineage (GTDB taxonomy): Bacteria > Desulfobacterota > Desulfobacteria > Desulfobacterales > JACKCP01 > JACKCP01. Next base: position 2,479 of record JBNJDM010000010.1, read on the forward strand.
TTCCCAGGAATTTAAAAGAATTTCAAAAGGAGAGTTCATGATGGGCACACCCGGTGATGAACTAAGACGGGGCGAAGATGAAATACTTCATAAAGAAGAAATTAAAAAAGATTTTTATATTATGACAAAAGAGGTAAGCGTTGCCCAGTGGAAAGAGTTTATTGAGGCTTCTGGTTATAAGCCAGAGTCTGTTTCCGACGGCGGTGCATATGCATGGATAGGATATAAATGGGATAAAAGCTGGAAATATTCCTGGGAATCACCAGGATTTGACCAGACAGAAGATCACCCTGTAACCTGCATAACTTATAATGATGCTTTAGAATTTGTAAAATGGCTTTCAAATAAAGAAGGTCTTAATTATGCCCTTCCTTCAGAAGTACAATGGGAATACAGCTGCAGAGCAGGAACTGATACTCCTTTTGCATACGGAGAATGTGTTCTTGATACCCAGGCAAATTTTGCTGCTAACTCAAAAAGGCTGGATTGTCCTGAAGGGAGATACAGGGAAAAAACAACTGCAACAGGAAGTCTTGAACCCAATAACTGGGGAATTTATGATACTCACGGCAATGTTTTTGAATGGTGCTCAGACTGGTATAAGCCTTATGATGCAGAAGAAAACAGCAATTCCGGCAAAGACGGTAAAGTTATAAGAGGCGGCGGCTGGGATACAGGTATAAATAACTTAAGATCAGGCAACAGATTCAGCGAAGATCCTGATACAGCCAAAAACAATATAGGTTTCAGGCTGGTTCTTAAACCCTGATATATTAATTTAATTAAAAGTTTGTGTATCAGGTTCACATTGTTTGTATTTAAGTTACCTGTACAGGATCTTATTTATGAAAAAAATACTTTTTTGTAATATAGTTATTATCTTTTTTTTAAGTGAGTTTGGTTATGCTGATTTTGATGAATTTAAAAAACAGCATATATCCGAATTTAAAACTTACCAGGCTGATGCAGTAAAAGATTTTAAAAATTACCAAAAAGAACTTAAAGAATCTTTTAATGAATATAAAAGGAAAGTTTCTAGAGTCTGGGGTAAAGACAATACTGTCATTCCGGATAAAAAAAAATATGTAGCATATTTTGATCACCTGAATAAAAGAAGTATAATCGATTATGAAAAAGGTAAAGTTACTGTAGAAGTAATTACAGATAAAAATGAAACAAAAAATCTTTTAAAAAATGCTGTTTATAAAACACTGACTCAACCTCCTGATACAAGGTCTGTTCTTGAAATTGCAAAAGATCCAAAGGCTGATTTTTCTTCCAAAAAAAGTCCTTTGCTTGAAGGGCAGGTTGCAGGTTTAAAAAAAGAAGAAGCAAAAAAAAATGCTGAGGTATTTGCAGAAGATATTTTAAAGCGTAAAAAATATAAAAGCGTTAAAGTTAAAGATGAAAAAAATCAAAAAACGGTTGTTTCAGTAGAATTTCCCCTTGCATCTGATCATAATGAAAAAAGAGCCAGAAAATATCTTGATCAGGTTTTAATCCAGTCACGCAGCAGAAATATTGATCATAAGCTGATATTTGCTGTTATTGAAACAGAAAGCTCATTTAATCCATATGCAAGATCTCCGATACCTGCATTCGGTCTTATGCAGCTTGTTCCCTCAACTGCAGGAAGAGATTCTTATCGTCTTGTCTTCAAAAAAGACATGGCCCCTACGGATAAATTTTTATACATTCCTGATAATAATATTGAGCTTGGTTCAGCATATCTGTATATACTTTTTAACCGGTATCTTGATGAAGTTGAAGATTTTGAATCAAGAAAATGGTGTGTTATTGCAGCATACAATACAGGTATAGGAAATATATTCAAAACATTTGCAGGCAACTATGCCAAAGAAAAATACAGCACAAGACAAAAGTGGAAACTGAAAGCTTTTGAAATTATAAACAGCATGAAATCAGAAGATGTTTATGGTTTTTTAATTGAAAATCTTCCGTATAAGGAAACAAGAAATTATCTGGCAAAAGTTAAAAAAAGAATGCCGGGATACGTAATTGAGAGAATGTATGCTCCTGGTCGTTAATAAGAATAAACTATAGTCTGAATTCTTTAATCCGTTTAAATGTAACTTTCCGAACTCATTTTGACATTTTAAATATTTTTATAACTGAGAATGTTTATATATATCTTCCAGAGATCTTATTGGGGATAAGAAGCCTCCGGGACCAATCTGAGTCAGATAAGTCTCAACAGATCCAGTTCTTTTCGATTCTGAAAAATTGAATACATAACCTCCGAGATTGACAGATCCTGTTGATTCAGCAGCTTTTATAAAATCATTTCTCTCCGGATTTTTAGGGCAGTTTGAAATTATCGTAGTCAAAGCTCTGGCTGTAATAAACCCTTCAAAACCGAAAAAAGAAATACTTTGTTCCGGAAAATATTTTCTTGATAGTCTGTTAAACAGCTGAGAAACCGGAAGTTTTGTATAAAAAGGAAAAGGTACAACCTGGCTTACAACTACACCCACGCCCTGATTCATAAGAGACTGTGAAAGTTTATCACCTAAAGTATCGCACAAAGCAAATATTTTTATATCAGGATTTTTGTTTCTTATGGTTTTAATGAATTTTGAAGATAACTGATAGTCAGCTGCCAGGATAACAGCATCAGGATTACCTGAGTTAACAACGGAGACAGCCTTGTTAACATCAGGGGCATTAGTGTTTACTCCGGCTTTGCTGAAAATTGAAATGTTATTGTCATCAAAGCTCCATTCTGCAGATTTTAATGCACTAAGACCCCAGCCTTCAAGAGAATGGAAAAAAGAGATTTTATTATCTCCGTTATCAAGAAGTTTTTTTATGATATTATTTATTTCATTGTAATATGAAGGTCTTACAGTAAATATATTTTTTTCGGGAAATTTGTGAAGCTCGCCTGCTCCGGTTGCAGCACCGAAAAAAGGTATTGCGTTTTCTGATGCAATATCTGCCGATTCCTTGGCAGATTCATATCCCATATAACCAAATAAAAGAAAAACATCTTTGTCAATTAGCTTTTTAGTGTTTTCAGCTGCAGTGTTTGGATTCCCTTTATCATCAAGAGTTATAAGCTCAAGCTCTGAGCCGTTAATTCCGCCTCTGCTGTTTATGTGCTCTATCCATGCTTTAGTTCCATTCAGAAAAGCAGTAGCTGCTTTGCTTTTTTCACCTGATAAGGGGAGGGATTGACCGATTTTTAAAGATTCACAATAAACAGTTTCTGTTACTGAAACAAGAAGAAAAATAACAAAAATTATATTCCGGAGCTGAAAATTCATTTTTTCCCCTTTTTTGGGTTTTTATTTGTTTTTATATATATTATTAATAAATAAATATTAAAAATTGGTCAACCTAAAGGTTTACTGTTTGAAAAAAAAAGTATAAACATTGTTTAGGAAGATGTTTTTTTATTTGATTTCATAAGTAATGAAAAGCATTATCTTGAATATTAGATTTAAATAAGCTATAAATTTAAAACTTTCATGATAATTTACTGTTGAAAAAAAAATATTTTCAGTCTTATAAGTAATGAAAAATAATAATTTTTGAAGGATTAATTTTATGGAATTTACTTTGGATCTCGGGAAAAATCAAATTGAGCAGATCGAAAAGATATTAAATGATGAATTGATAGAACTCGGAGTTGCAAATGTGATTCTGCTGGATCTTGCAGGAAATGTAATAGTAAATCTCGACAACGGAGAGACCACACACGATGTATATTCCCTGGCAGCTCTGGCAGCAGGTAACTTCGGGGCTGTAAGCGCAATGGCCAATCTTATAGGTGAACAGGAGTTTTCTTTGCTTTTTCATAAAGGTGAAGCCGAAAGTATTCATTTCAGCAAGGTTACTCAGGATCTGCTTTTGCTAACTATATTTGGAAAATCTGTTTCTCTGGGTTTTTTAAGGCTTAAAGTCAGTGAAGCTGTTAAAAAAATAGATGCAATTTTTTAAATTTGGTCAATAAGATAATTTCCCGGAGGATCACAATTGGCATTAATAAATCCGAAAAAAAAAGAAGTTCAGGTTAAGATTGTTTACTACGGACCAGGAAGAGGCGGAAAAACAACTAATCTTGAATATATAAACAATAAATTTCGTAAAAGAATTCAAAATGAAATGGTTACTATAAAAACTTACGGCGACAGAACTTTGTTTTTTGATTTTCTGCCCCTTGATATAGGTACTATTGCAGGCCATAATATAAAAGTTCAGTTTTATACAGTACCGGGGCAGGTAAAGTATAACGCTACACGAAGACTTGTTCTCAGAGGAGTCGACGGGATTGTATTTGTCGCAGACTCAATGGCTTTAAGAAGAGAGATGAACATAAAGTCATTAAAAAATCTTCAGGAAAATTTAAAATCGTTTAACAAGGATGTAAGAAAAATTCCTCTTGTAATGCAGTATAACAAGAGAGATCTTGGTGATCAGGATATTGAGCTGCTGAGTATGGAAAGTATGAACAATGATCTTAATAAGTACATAAAAGCCCCTTATTTTGGTGCCAGTGCAATAACCGGAGATAATGTCGCTCTTACAATGAAGAAAATCATTTCCCAGACAATTTCATCTTTAAAGAAAAAACTGGAGGCTTAAATTGAGTTCAGAAAAAGACAATCTGACCAAAGAGCTTGATTCAAAACTTGAAGATCTCTTTGATGAAGATACACTTGACAATGATAATAGCGATGATTTTTCAGGAGAGCAAAATAATCCTGAATTCGCTGATATAAAAAATGAAAAAAATACTTCTCCGGGCAGTGAGTCCGAAAGCGATAAAGGTTCAGCTGACGTTTCTCCAAAGCCTTATCAGGCAAAAGATGAAAAAAAGACCGAGTTTCCACTTGATAATCTTAATGCCATTCTTCTTTCACTTGACTGGGAAATAACTGACGAACTTATAAATGGTTATATTTTAGAAATCGAAAAGCTTAAATCAAAATATTCTGACGATAAATACAGCGATTATTTTTTAAGAATTCTCGAGAATCTCGGCAGATATATACAAAAAAATCTGGGAGCTGCTCATCCCGAGTCTGTTACTATGATGCAGACTATTCACAGTGGTCTTGAGGCTATTTTTCTTGATTCGGAAATGTCTGAGCTTAAGAAAAAAAAGATTTTTTATAAAGAATATAATAAATATATTAGATTCAAACATAAGATAAGTCTTAAAAAAGCAGGAAAAAAGTCTGGAAAAAGTTCTTCAGTTGAAACGGAAAAATTTGCAGAGGAATTTATTGCAAGAATCTCAGAATCTTTGAGAAAAGTTGTAAGACAAGAGCTTGAAAAAGTTAAAAAAGAGATTCTTGAATCTGTTGAGAATAAAAAATAAAGGCTGTTGTTTATGAATGAAGATCTTATTGAATTAGATTCAAATGATATAAAAGTTTTAAGTTTTGATAAAATTGATAGCTTTGCGTGTAGCAAAACAGAGCTTGAAATACTTCTTATGCTTAAAGACGGTAAAAATAAATCATTTATACTTAATAGTCTTGATATTAGAGCAGATAAGTTTAACTCAGCTGTGATTAGTTTGTTTGAAAATGGTGTTCTTGATATCGAGAATACAGAAATTTTTAAAACAGAAAAATTAGATGAGAAAACTGTTTCACCTGATTTAACAGAACAAAATAATGACCGTACAAAAGAAGCAATAGATTTTCTTGTTTCAAAGTTTTTTGAAGCAATAGGACCGATTGCTGAAGTTGTTGCAGAAGATGAAATTACTGAAATGGGAGAAACCAGAAAAGATTTCCCGGCTGAAAGGTTTGCAGAGCTTGTAAATCTATTGTCTTCTCAAATACCCAGGGCAGATAAAAAAAAAGAATTTCAGAAAGCGATGATGCTCAAATTAAAAGATCTCTGATAATTTAATTGTTGGTAATTTTTTTCAAGTTCAGGCGTAAAATTTAATTTTTAAAATATCTTAAAGATTAAGCTTTAAATCTGAAACATAACTAAATAGTATTTGCCCGAAAACTAGAAATTTTTGTTCAGAAACTAAATAAAACGGCTCTTTTATTTAGTGACCAGATTAGAATTAAACAAATGTGCTGCGGCTTTGTTTTTTGCTGTGTAATATAAAATATTTTAAATTTGTAATTAATAATAATAATCAGGAGCTTAGATTATGGCCCTTATATGTGAAGAATGCGGTAAAATTTATCATATTGATAAAGAAAAGTTGAAAAAACAGGTAAAGGGCGAGTCAGCCAGGACAAAATGTCGTATATGCGGCCATATAATGCAGATTTCAAAAGAAGAACTTGAAAAAGAAGATGAGTTTGTTCAGGAGAGCCAGTCATTTGAAGATGACGGCTTTTTTGCTGATCAAGCAGATGAAGGCAAAGATTCTTTGAATCTTGAATACACATCTTCTGAAAAAGAATCTAAAGAAAAATCAGATGAACCGGCTAAAAATGCCAGGACTTCAGGACAGTCAATGCAACAAGGTCAGTCAAGGAGAAAAGGTTTTGGTCTGAGAACAAAAATGTTTCTTCTTTTCCTGATTATTCCGATTCTTCTTATGGCTGCATCAGGGCTTTTTTCACAGTACCAGCTCAAAAGACTTTCAGAAAATATTACTGATAAAGGTTCTGCTGTTGTTCAGGAATTTGCAGAGAGAAGAATTGCAGAAAAAGCAAGGGACGTTGCCCTTCAGTGTCAGATTTATCTCCAGAGCCATCCTGAATTAAGTAAATCAGATTTTAATTATGTAAATGAATTTAAAAAAATTGCTGTACAAAAAATTGGTCAAACAGGGTATACCGCTCTTGCAGAGAGATCTCGTCCTACAGAAGATCTGGACAGATTCAGAGTGTGGGCGCATCCAAATCCTTCGCTTGTAGGTGTTTCTTTGTTTAACAGGCTTGAACAGAATCTGGGTGATGAGTTCGATGTTCTTGTTAAAACTTTAAAGCCCCTTGTTCGAGGTGAAGAAGTTTCAGGATATTATAAATGGAAAGATGCTTCCGGAAATCTCAAAGAGAAATTTCTTGTTGCTGTTCATGTAAAGCACACAAATTATGTTATATTAGCAACAGCTCCTATAGAAGAATTTACACAGCCCATACGAGATCTTGAAAAGGAAGCTGCTGAACTGACAGTTCAGACAAGAAACATTAATATCCTAATCCTGATATCTACTCTTGTAATTATAAGTATAGCAATTTTAATTTACGGATATACAATAACAAGAAATATTAAATATCTGACAGATACAGCAGACAGAATCAGTGTCGGAGATCTTGATGTAAAAATTCAGGTAAAAGCAGGTGATGAAATTGGAAGTCTTGCTGATGCTATTTCGAGGATGCAGGATAGTTTGAGGCTTTCAATAGAACGGCTTAGAAAAAAACATTAGTTTTATAATTTAAAAATGGAATGTTTTATGTATTTTCCGGGATTAAATCCTATACTACAGGGTCTTAACAGTTATTATATAAGAATTGAAAAGCTTATAGAGCATTTCAGGGGAGAGACAGGCACTGGAGTGATTTACTTCAGAGGACCTGTTTCACAGGGTACTGTTTTTTTTGAATCCGAATATTTTATGGAATCATTTTTCTTAAAAAACGGTGACATGATCTCAGGTGAAGATGCTTTTGAGCTGATTTTAGAAAATTGCGGTAAAAATAACTATGAAATTTATATCTATTATCTGGAGCCTGAAGAAGTATATCTATGGTCTGAAGTTTTAAAGTCGGGTCTTGATGAAAAACAGGTTTTACTCAATTATAAACAGCTTGAAGATATGCGTGAAAGGTTTTCTGGTCAAAAAAAAACCGGTTATATTATTACACATTCCAAAAACGAAAAAACAGGGATCTTTTTTGCTTACGGAAAGATTATCGGGTATTTTCTTGAAGGAAGTACTCTCCCTGCAGAAAAACAAAATTATGAAAAGTATTTAACAAAAATCGATTCACTTTTGGAAAAAACTGAAACTAAAACAGATGTTTTCAGAGAAAAAAGCTATGATTTTACCAAATCTTCTGACGCAGACTCTGAAGCTACGGTTTCACCTTCTGAAGAAACAATAAATGCTATGGCAGAGTATATACTTATTCTTGATAAGTATATACAAAACAGCAAAAAGATTAAATATGAGTTCCCGCCGCTTCTGAAAAGAAAATTTATGGAGCATATTGATGAATATGATTTTCTTGATCCTTTTGCAGCTGAATTTGTATATTCCAACGGAAAAATAGATTTCAGAGGCAGCACTGATGAAGAAAGTTTTGTTTTAAGTATTGTCAGATGTATTACTGAAATTATAAATGAACTTAATCTTCAAAAATCTCTTAAACCTTTTTATGAAGAATGGTTTCAAAATTATAATAATATTATAAACAGGTATAATATAGTATTTCCTTTTTAATAGTGACTGACCGAAGAAGCATATTTTTTGCACAGATCGGTTGTAAATTTTAAAGTACCGAAGATAAAGTTTATAAAAAATATGAATCTTATTATTGAATATACATAAAACTGATTCGGTTAAGTAACTGAAAATCCGGGGTTTGATATGAAAAATATTCTTATTGTTGATGACGATATTGCATTTTTAAAAATGATTGCAAAAAAATTTGAAGCTGCAGAATCTGATTTAAATCCGGTTTTTGTTAAAGACGGAGTTTCAGCTGTCGCACAGATAAAAAACAAGGAAATTGATCTGGTGGTTTCAGATCTTCAGATGCCTAAAATGGACGGGTACGGGCTTTTGGAATATATCAACGGCAATTATCCTGATATACCTGTTATAATCATGACAGCCTTTGGCAGGCCAAAATCGAAAGCAATCCTTACAGACAAAGGTGCTTCATCATATTTTGAAAAACCTGTAGATCTGGATGAGCTTTTAAATGAAATTCACAGGCTTCTGGATCAGGTTTCCAACGGAGGTGTTTTAAAAAGCGCTTCTCTTGAAATGTTTACTCAGCTTGTGGAAATGGAGCAGAAAACCTGTACAATAAGAGTACAAAAAGAGGATGAACCCAAAAACGGTGTTCTCTATTTCAGGGAAGGTGAAATATATTATGCAAGAATAGGAGATATAAAAGGGCTTGAAGCTGCTTACAGGATATTCAGCTGGCATAATGTTACACTTTATATAGAAAATGAGTGCAGGCTTAAAAAGAAAAAGATAAATTCAGATCTTCAGGCGGTTTTGCTTGAAGCAATGAGACTAAAAGATGAAAGTTCAGAAACACAGGAAAAGGAAGCAGCCTTATCTGAGAATGAAAACAAATCTTTTGAAAATGAAGATTCAACTGCTGAAAAGTTTTCATCTGTTGATTATCTGAAAAATTTTATAGCCAACAATTCCAGCAGTGTGACCGGAATCATTGATATCTATGAGGATTCTTCCTGGAATGATTTTATAGAAAATGCTTCAAATCTTGGCCGTTTTCTTGAAACAGGGGATCTTAAAGCATGTTATGTAAGCAAATCGGACTCAAAAAATCTTATTATAGTCCCTGATAAAGAAAACACTGTATTATCTGTCAGTACAAAATGCGACAGAGAAAAAATTTACAGAATACTTATGGATTGATTAAGAAACTGATTGGGTATATCATATGAAAGAGATTTTTAATGAAATTAACACAATAGACAGTGTAAAAGCTTCTTTCTTTTTTGCAGATGACGGCACTCTCATTGTGTATGAAGCAGGGGACTATTCTGATTTGACACGTGAAATGGTGGAAGAATTCAGCTCGTCTCTTAACTGGAAAGCAATCAGTAAAAAATTTAGTGATATTAATGAAACAGAGCTCCTGTTTTCAAAATACAGGGTCTATATGAGAAAGGCTGATAACGGCTTTGTTGTTGTTCTTATGGGATTAATGGCTCCTATAGAAGTTGTAAGACTAAATATTGATCTTCTCATGCCTGATCTTGATTCATTAAAAAAAGCTAAAAAAATAGGTCGTTTTTTTAAATTCCGTTCCTAACTTTATTAAGAGGTAATTATGTCAGATACTCTTTCCGGAGACATTTCCCACAAAATAAATGAAGCAGAAGCTTATTATAAACACGGGCTTTTTGAAGAAGCAAAAATTATTTTTGAAGGGCTTCTTGAATCAGATGATATAGATAGTGAAACCTCCGCATTTCTGGTTGAAAGAATTAAAGAGATACAAAAAGATATAGAAGAGCTTGAAAAGGTTGATCAACAGATCCTTTCCAACCAGCAGGCAAGCCAGCTTGCAGACACATGGAAAGGTAAAGGGACAGTCCCTGAAATTCTTGACAGCGCAGAAGCTTTTGAAGATTTGGGCCTTCATGATGAAGCTTTGTCAGAATACGGTAAACTTCTTGCTTTTGACTGCAGCTTCGATGAATTCAGTAAAAAATTTTCCGATTTTTTATATGCAAGATATACTCCTGCTAATATTTATGAACAGATTTCCGGTCTTTTCAAAAGTTATAAGGTTTCAAATACAAGAATAACAGAAGTTTTATACTTTTTTGCAGAACAATTTGAACAAAAAAATTATAACGATCTTGCCCTTGATTATTTTGAAAAAATCAAAAGAGTAGATCCTTCGTTTCCAGGACTTAAAGATAAGCTCTACAAACATAAACAAAAAAATAAATACAATTCCAAATACGATTATCTGATAGAAAAAGAACTTGTAACTTCAGCACAGCTCAAAGACGCCAGAGATATAGCAAAGCAGGAAAATAAAAGTGTTGAATTTATCCTGATAACCAAGATGAAGATTGATAAAAACGAGCTTGGTAAATCTCTTTCCATGTTTTTTAATGTTCCTTTTAAATCTTTTTCACCTGACATAGATCCTCCAGTGGGACTTATAAAAAATCTTAAAATGAATTTTTTGCTTCAGAATATGTGGGTTCCTATTGACTGGGATATTGAAAAAGGTATTGATGTTGTTATAGATGATCCCCAGAATTTAATGAAGACCGACCAGATAGCAAACCTTCTGGAAGCAAAGAAAATAAATTATTACGCAGCCATACCCGAAGACATAAAAGCATTTATAAAACTTTTTTATGAGAGTCCTTCTCAAACAGATAAACCTGAAGGCGATATAGAAGATTTTGATAGTTTTTCAGTGTCTGATAATTTTGAACTTGAAGAAGAAGATGATGACGATGATGTTCAGGTATTGGGAGGAAACGAGAGTGAAGTTGTAAAAATGGTAGATCAGATTATTTTTTCAGCTTATAAGAAAAATGCTTCAGATATTCATATAGAACCTTCACCCGGTTTGAAAAAAACAAAAATCAGATACAGGGTAGACGGCGTATGTCAACAGGTTCTCCAGGTTCCAAATTCCTTTGCAGCAGGACTTATATCAAGGCTTAAAGTAATGTCAGGACTTGATATTGCTGAAAAAAGACTTCCCCAGGATGGTAAAATTAAGTTTAAAAGAAAAGGGATAAAAGAGTTTGAACTCAGGATGGCAACCCTTCCTACTGCAGGAGGATTTGAAGACGCAGTTTTAAGAATTCTTGCAAATTCCGGTGCAATGCATGTAGATGATATGGGTATGAGTGAAAGAAATTTATCCCTTTTGAAAAGCTCTATAGTTCAGCCATATGGACTTTTTCTTGTTGTAGGACCTACAGGATCTGGTAAAACAACTACACTGCATTCCTCACTTGCTTACATAAACAGACCCGGAATTAAGATTTGGACAGCTGAAGATCCTGTAGAAATAACTCAGGAAGGGTTAAGACAGGTTGAGTGTAAACCAAAGATAGGTCTTGATTTCGCAAGGGTAATGAGATCTTTTCTAAGAGCTGATCCTGATGTTATAATGATAGGTGAAATGAGAGACAAAGAGACTGCTTCAACTGGTATTGAAGCTTCACTTACCGGACATATGGTTTTTTCAACACTTCATACAAACTCAGCCCCTGAAACAGTTACAAGGCTTCTTGATATGGGGCTAAATCCGCTTAACTTTTCTGATGCTTTTATCGGAGTTCTTGCCCAAAGACTTGTTCGAAGACTTTGTAAAAATTGCACAGAGGCATATACTCCTGATCAGGAAAAAGTTGATGAAATTATTGCCATGTACGGAGGCAGGGAAGTTTTTGAAAACATATCCGGCTATACAGAAGAAGACCTTAAAAGTATGACACTTTACAGGGCAGTTGGATGTGATCAGTGTTCTGAAGGATATAAAGGGAGACTTGGTATCCATGAACTCATGGCCGGTTCTCCGGAGATAAAGCGGCTCATAAAAAGAAAAGCTCCTACAGAAAAGCTTTTTTATACAGCTGCGGAAGACGGTATGAAAACCCTTGTTCAGGATGGTCTTGACAAGGTTTTTCAGGGCATAACCGATGCCGAAGAAATCCGCAGAGTATGCGTTAACTAGTAGATTGACCGAAAACTCGTACTTTTTTGTTCTTTTTAAGACAGATGAAAATTTTAACTGCAAAAAAAATTCGAGTATTCTAAGGATTAAATTTTTATTCTAACTTTAAGAATAAGCAAAAAAGAGAGTTTTCATTCAGCAACTAACTAATAACTCAGGGGGTGTATTATGTTGGCTCATCAAAAAATTTTTTTAAAAGACAATGGTGAGGCTTCTTTTGTTTGTTCTGCCTGCGGGAGAACAAGTAAACGTAATATGGAAAAATTTTTAAATATTGACAGCCCTCTAAAAATTAAGTGCCAGTGCAAGTGTGGTCACACTTATACCGCAAAAATCGAAAGAAGGCAGTATATAAGAAAAAAAACAAAGCTAAGCGGAAAATTTCTTACTCCTGATCAGGCTAAAAAAGGTTTGATGAGTGTGGTAGACATGTCTCAGACAGGTTTGAAAATGTTTCTAAATGTTAAACCTGATTTTAATCCGGGTGAAAAACTTATGGTTCAGTTTAATCTCGACAACAGGCAGCGTGATCTTGTATCAAGGGAGGTTCTTGTCAAAAACATTAAAGGCAGGGAAGTCGGTGTCGAATTTCTTAGTCAGGAACATTATGATAAATTTGGGAAGTATCTTGCTTTTAGCTGATAAGATATTTTCTTTTGTATATGTTGAATATAAACAGAAAAATAACTGTTTCAGAAAACATGGCTTATATATGAAAAAAGTATTTTATTCGGTTTTATTGGTTCTTTTTTTATATTTACCTGTTTATGCAGAAACGTTTATATACGGTAAAGCCGATTTTGTTCCTGACGGAGATACTGTTATTCTTAAATCAGGTAAATCTCTACGCTATATAGGAATAGATACACCTGAGACAGATCATAAAAATAATAACCACCAGTTTTATGCTCTTAATGCAAAAGAGTTTAACCGTAAGATGGTTAAAAATAAAAGATTAAAGATTGTTTTTGGTGAAAATAAAAAGGACAGATACGGCAGATATCTTGGATATGTTTATCTTCCCGATGGTAAAATGATCAATGAACTCATGCTTGAAAAAGGTATGGGTTGGTTTTATTACCACAAAGATAATAAAAATTTTAAAAAAAGATTTTTAAATATTCAGCAAAGAGCAATGGATAAAAGTAAAGGTATATGGTCATATATTGAAAGCAAATCAAAAATGGTGATTTTAAATAAAAATTCATTTAGATTTCATGATCCTGAATGCAGAAATATGACCGGTAAAACAAAAAATTTCAGCTATGTTTCGCAAGCATTTTATAAAGGATATTCTCCTGCCCGTGGATGCATCAGGAATATATTTAAATACGGAGAATAATCCTTTATGCGTTTTTTGTTTATAGAGCCTTTTTACGGAGGTTCTCATAAGGTATTTACAGACGGCTGGATAAAAAATTCAAAATACACAATAGATCTTGTATCACTTAAAGCTGAAAAATTTAAATGGCGTATAAGAGCTTCTGCATACTATTTCAGAAACTTAATAAATGACATTTATCAGTATGATGGTTTGATTATTACTGATATGATTAATTTATCCGATTTTAAATCTTTTTTTAAAAAAAACATCCCTCCTGTTTTATTCTATTTCCATGAAAATCAGCTGGATTATCCACTTGCTTCAAACCAGAGATTAGATTATCACCTGATTTTTTCAAATATAAGTTCTGCAGTTTCAGCTGATCTTTTGTATTTTAATTCTTATACCCACAAAAACAGTTTCATAGATTCTGCAAAATCAGTTTTAAAAGGAATGCCTCTGGAAGACGGTGATATATCTATTATTGATGAAATAAATTCCAAAGCAGAGGTTTTGTATCCTGGCTGTGATTTTAAATTTATAGAAGAAAGTAAAAAAAAAAATAATAAAATTTTGCACATTCTCTGGAATCACAGATGGGCACATGATAAAAAGCCGGAAGTTTTTTTTAAAGTATTATCAGATATTAAAAAAGCCGGATTTGATTTTAAATTAATAATTCTTGGTGAAAAAGATACAAAACAAAATAAAATATTTTCAGATGCAGAAATAAAATTTAAAAATGAAATAGTCCATTTTGGATATGCAAAAGATAAAAAAGATTATTATAATCTCCTTGTTAAATCAGATATTGTAGTTTCTGCATCAATACAGGAAAATTTCGGTTACTCTGTTGTTGAAGCAGTGAGAGCAGGGTGCATTCCTCTCCTTCCCCACAGATTGTCTTATCCGGAAATAATACCTGCCCAATTCCACGACCAGGTACTTTACAAAGATTACGGAGATTTGTTCCGAAAACTATCCTTTATGCTTTCAGGTGCCGGTCAAAAAAATGATACTTTTATAAAAAAGCTTCCAGAAGCCATGAATACATATTCCTGGGATAATATTATAAAAGATTATGACAGAGCTCTTGAAAAACTTGCTGATTTGTCTTAATACCTAAATTACTTTTGGTATCTTTCTGACTGATTTTTAAATTTTCAATTATTCAGCAGTATCAAAGATGTCTGTATAGTTAATAAAAAAAGTAAAAAAGGATGTTTTATGTCTGATAATATAAAAATACATGCAAGGGTAGATCTGGAACCTGAAATTCTTGAAAATGTAAAAAAAAGATGCAAAGAGATTGCAAAGAAAAAAAATTTAAAAATGTATGAAGTTGATCCTGCTGATATTGTTGGAGATTTGATTTCAAAATTTATTTCTGAGTATGATTTGCTTACTTATTCAAGAGATATTAAAAATTATCCGGATATTTTACAGGACTAAGGCAGTAAAATGAAAATTGTATCCCAGATTTATGAAATTCAGACTCCTGAAGAAGCTTTATTAATGGCTGAATCAGGTGTAGATAATATTGGAAGTGTGGTTACTGATGAAAACAGCTTTTTAAAGGATAAAGAGCTCAAAGCTGCTGTTGATACAGTTAAAAAAAATAAAAAAACAAGTTCTGTTATCCCCCTTTTTTCTGATTTTGATAAAATAATGGAGCTTACAGATTATCTTGAGCCTGATATTGTTCATTTCTGTGAGTCTCTTGTTTTTGAAGATGAATATAAAGAAAAAAAAGCATGGGAATTTTTTTATGAACTTCAGCATAAAATAAAGACAAGGAATTCAGGTCTTAAAATTATGCGCTCAATCCCGGTAATATCTGATCAGGCAGAAAAAAAGGAAAAAGAGATATCAAGGGAAAAAGTGGTTTTGCTAAATAATATCTTTTATGAAGTAAGCGACTTTTTTTTAACAGACACATTTTTTTCTGTAAAAAAAGATGAACAGCCGGTGCCCGGATTTATAGGAATTACAGGCAAAACATGCGATCGTGATATTGCCGGTCTTTTAATACAATCATCAAAAATTCCTGTTATTCTTGCAGGAGGTCTTTCTCCTGAAAATGTATATGATGCTGTTACTTCATTAAAACCGTATGGAGCTGATTCGTGCACAAACACAAATGCTGTTGATGAAAACGGAATAAATATAAGATTCAGAAAAGATAAAAATAAGGTTGCAAAGTTTATTAAAGAACTCAAACGTGCTGAAAAAGATTTAGAAAATTTGAATAATTAATTTTGTCAAGGAGATAGTATGCTTGAAAGTGGTGATTTGAAAAAAGGTTTAAAAATAATATACGAGGGGTCTCCCCATGTTATTTCTCAGTTTGAATTTGTTAAGCCTGGTAAAGGACAGGCTCTGTATAAGTGCAGATTAAAGAACATGCTTACAGGATCTCAGTTTGAAAAAACATTCAGATCTGGTGAAAAAATTGAAAAAGCCGATCTTGAAGAGCTTGATATGGAATATCTTTACTATGACGGGGATAAGTATTGTTTCATGAACACAAATACTTATGAGCAGGTTTTTCTCACAGAGGAACAAATCGGTAAAGAAAATACAGGTTTTTTAAAGGAAAATATTGTCTGTAAGATTTTATTTTTTGAGTCAACTCCAATCGGCGTTACTCTGCCCAACTTTATTGACCTTAAAATTGTTGAGACAGAACCGTGGGCAAAAGGTGATACTGCTACAAATGATACAAAACCTGCTAAGCTTGAAACCGGAGAAACAGTACAGGTACCTC
Organism: Thermodesulfobacteriota bacterium; assembly: GCA_051744925.1. GTDB lineage: Bacteria > Desulfobacterota > Desulfobacteria > Desulfobacterales > JACKCP01 > JACKCP01. Next base: position 18,944 of record JBNJDM010000010.1, read on the forward strand.
CATTCATTGGTCAGGATGAAATGATCTGGATAGATACAAGAACAGGTCAGTATTCTGAAAGGGTAAAAAAATAACTTGAAACAGCGGTTGGGGTATTAAAATGAACCTGACCGCTTATAGTTAATACCGGAACAAGGAAAGTTTTAATAAGGTTTAATCTTTTAGCAAGTATTCATAAAACTTTAGGGTTAAAAAAATGGTTTTTAAATGATTTTTAATCTTCATTTGTTTCATTGTCAGTTTCTGCTGACTCCTTGTATCCGCATTCTTTATCTGCACATTTGTAAATTTTTCCTTCCTTTTTTGTCTCTTTTTCAATCAAAAAAGGCGCTTTGCATACAGGACATGTTTTGTCCACAGGTTTGTCCCATAGAGCAAATTTACAATCAGGGTATTTGTTGCAGCCATAAAAGATTTTTCCCCTTCTAGATCGTTTTTCAACTATTTCACCAGAACAATTTTTTTCTGGACATTTAACCCCTGTTTTTGAGTTTTCATGTGCATTGGGAAGGGATTCTGTGTGCTTGCAGTCAGGGTATCCTGAGCAGGCGAAAAACGGACCGAACTTTCCGTTTTTTACAACCATTTTTTTACCACACTCCGGACAGTCTTTATCAGCCTGAAGAGCAGATTCTGGAATTTCCTGCTTAACTATTTTGATTTTGCCTTTTTCATCTCTTTCATAATTTGAAGAAAAACTGCAGTCTGGATATTTGTCACAAGCAATAAAAGGCCCGTTTTTACCTACTTTAATTTTTAAATTTCCTGTGCTGCATTCAGGGCATTTTAAATCTGTATCAAGACCTACACCTTTAATGCTGAGCATTTTATCGTCAGCAATTTCAATATTTTTTTTAAAACGCTCATAAAAGTCGTTTAAAACTTTTAAAATATCAAGCTCTGCATTTTCAATTTTATCAAGGTCATCTTCAAATTTGGCAGTAAAGTCTATGTTTAAGATTTCTGGGAAATTTTCTACAAGAGATTCTGTTACAATAGTCCCAAGTTCGCTTGGATAAAACTTACGGCTTTCTAAAACAACATAACCTTTATTTTTTATTGTAGATAAAATAGTTGCATATGTAGAAGGTCTTCCGATTCCGTTTTCTTCAAGTGCTTTAACAAGTGAAGCTTCCGAGTATCTTGGAGGAGGCTGTGTAAAATGTTGTGACGGTGTTACGCTCTCTTTTTTAAGTTTTTCATTTTCTTCAAGAGCAGGGAGTTCCTTTGATTCGTTTTTGCTTTTTTCTGCCTGGTAAACAGCCATATATCCCTGAAAAGCAGTTGTTGAACCTGAAGCATTAAAAGTATAATCTGCTGCTTTTATTTCACAGGAGACCTGATTTATAACAGCATTACTCATCTGGGATGCAACAAATCTTTTCCATATTAGTTCATAAAGAGCAAGCTGATCAGAACTCAGATAGTTTTTAACTTTGTCCGGGGTGTTAAACACAGATGTAGGTCTTATTGCCTCATGTGCATCCTGAGCTTTGTTTTTGCTTTTGTAAACTCTTATCGATTTTGGTGTGTATTCTTTTCCAAGATTATCACTGACCCAGGATAAGGCTTCATTGGATGCATCATTGGACACTCTTGTTGAATCTGTTCTCATGTATGTAATAAGACCGACATGGCCTTCATTGCCAAGTTCAATACCTTCATACAGCTGCTGGGCTATGGTCATGGTTTTCTGAGCTGAAAATCTCAGTTTTGATATAGCATCCTGCTGCATTTTACTAGTTATAAAAGGAGGCTGAGGAGACTTGTTTACAGTCTTTTTCTTTATTTTATCAACTATAAATTCACTTGATTCAATATCTTTAAGAACTTTTTCTGCTGAACTCTGATCAGTAAGTGAAATTTTTTTGTTATTTTTTTTTGCAAGCTTTGCTTCAATTTTTTCCTTTGTTTCATTTTTGGAAAGCAAAGCTGTAATGTGCCAGTATTCTTCAGGATCAAAGGCCTGAATCTCTTTTTCACGCTCGCATATCATTCTCACAGCCACAGACTGAACTCGTCCTGCAGAAAGACCTCTTTGAATCTTTTTCCAGAGCAGGGGAGAGATTTCATAACCTACAAGTCTGTCAAGAATTCTTCTGGTCTGTTGTGCGTCGAATTTATCTTTGTCAAGTTCCTGGGGCTGTTTTAAAGCTTCAATTATTTTATTTTTTGTAAGCTCGTTAAGAAGTACTCTGTGAAAAGTTCTGTCTTTTTTCTTTAAAACTTCAGCTGTATGAAAGGCAATAGCTTCACCTTCACGGTCAGGGTCAGGAGCAAGATAGATTTCGGTTTTACCTTTTGCAGCCTGCTTTAAAGCAGTAATAATTTTTTGTTTGCCGCTTATAACTTCATATTCAGGAGTAAAATTATTTTCTATATCAATGCCGATTTTTTTCGGTGGAAGGTCTTTGATATGACCTGCAGTAGCCGCAACATCAAATTCATTGCCAATATATTTTTTAAGAGTTCTTACTTTTGTTGGTGATTCGACTATTAACAGAGGTTTAGTCAATTTTCATCCTTTATTAAATAATAAAATTTACCGGGTAGCTGCTCTATAATACCTTTAAGTTCAAGGTTGAGGATAACAGCCCCCATAGAGTTTGAATAATTTATACCGCAATCCCGGCACAATTCATCAATATGCAGCGGAGTCTGAGATTTTTTTAGTGCTTTAACCACAAGTGTCTCATTAAAATCAAGTGTTTTTTTATTATTGTCAACTTTATTGTTGCTAAATCCGGTCCAGGGATATTCATTTAAAAGATCTTGGCAGGTATTAATTTTTTTTGCTCCAAGCTCATTTAATTTTATTGTACCAGGTGAATTTGTCTGTTTTAAATCTGCAGTAAAGACATCTTTACCCTGATCAGCTGCAAGTTCTGCGGTTATCAGTGCGCCGCTTTTTTCTCCGGCTTCTATTACAATAACACCGATTGAAAGACCGGAAATAATTCTGTTTCTTGCAGGAAAATTATGTGCATCAGGTTTGGAATGAAGAGCAAATTCAGATACAGCAGCTCCGTTTTCAGTAATTTTTTTAAATAATGTTCTGTGTTCTCTTGGGTAAATATTTAAAAGCCCGCTTCCAAGTACTGCTGTTGTACCCCCGGTTTGTTTTAAAGCAGCACTGTGTGCAGCTCCGTCTATGCCAAGAGCCATTCCGCTTGTAACTCTGATTCCTTTTTCAGAAAGAGCTGAGCTTAAAACAGATGCTTTTGCTCTGCCTTCATTTCCCGCATTTCTTGAGCCTACAACTGCAATAGATACTATATCAGAAGGATGTTCACCTTTTATATATAACACAGGTGGAGGATCTGAAATCTCTTTTAAAAGCTGTGGATAATCTTTGTGATTTAGGTGGACTATTTTTATATTTTCGAATTGTGCAGTTTTGATTTCCTGTTTTACAAAATCTGTTTCTTTTGCTCTTTTTATATTTTCAGCTTTTTTTAAAGTCATACCCTCAGTTTGAGCTAAATCTTTAACAGATGCATTAAAAATTTGCAAAGGGGTATTAAATCTGTTTATTAATCTTTTGTATAAAATGTTTCCAATCCCGTTAACACTTTTAAGAACAAGCCAGGGAGAAATATCATTATCCATAAAAATTAAAAAATTTCTTTGAGTTTGACTTCAGCTTTTGGCGCAGCGCTTGAAAAAGGGTAGAGTTTAATCAATTTCTGAAGTGTTTGTTCAGCTTTTTTTGTTTCACCAAGTTCTATATATGAATATCCTTCTTTTAAAAGTGCATCAGGACATTTTGAGCCGTCAGGATATTTTTCAGTCACCATTTTAAAGGTTTCAGCCGCTTTTGAGTACTCTTTTTGGGTATAATAGGTTTCGCCTTTCCAGTATATAGCATTGTCTGCAAGGCTGTTTTCAGGAAATTTATCTAAAAATTTGTCAAAAGTATCTAAAGCAGACTTATATTTTTTTTCTTTTAAAAGATTAAGCCCTTTTGAGTATAGTTTGTTGGGGGTTATTTCAGCCGGGTCCTCAGTTTTTTCAGTTTTTATCTCTTCAGTTTGATCAGATATATCTGAATTGCCGGAGACTTTAAGCTTTTGTTCATGGTCGTCTACCATAAACTGAATAACCGAAAGCCTGTTATAAACTTTGTCTATTTTATCTTCAACAATTGAAAGTCTTTTTTCAATCAGTTTCATCTCGATCTCATCATCATTTGAAGAATTTTTCTGTTTTGATGAGCAACCGGATATAATCAAAAGAAAAAAGATACACAGAAATGCACCTCCTGTAAGTTTGAAAATACAGGAGGTGCAATTTTTAAATTTTAAATTTAAGAAGCTAAATTCCATAATTAATTACTTCCATGCAAGAAGAAGTTGACATGCTACAAAAACAGATGAGTAAGTACCTATTATAACACCTACAATCATTGCAAAGGAAAAATCATGAATTATTCCGCCGCCGAATATAAAAAGAGAAATAACAACAGCAAGAGTTGTTAAAGATGTAACAATTGTTCTGCTTAGTGTTTCATTTATACTTCTGTTTATTATTTCGGCAAGTGTAAATCCGTCTTTATTATGGTTGAGATTCTCTCTTATTCTGTCAAATACAATTATTGTGTCATTCAGTGAATAACCTATTATTGTAAGAATAGCTGCTATAATCGGAAGATTGAACTCAATACCCATAATGGAAAAAATACCTACAGTAATAAGGACATCGTGAATTAGAGCACAAATAGCCCCCATTGCAAATCTCAGGTCTTTATACCAGAAAATGCAAAGACTTATTACAAGGGCGCACAAAATAAGATACGGTATACTTATGTTTAAAAGTGAGAGCAGATATACTCCTCCCATAAGGGAACCGGAAATCAGTGCGCTTTCTCCCCACTTCATTTCAAACCGGCCTGATATATATATTGTAATAAATAAAAGTGCGTAAAATATTGCAAGCAAAGCTTTTGATTTTAGTTCTTTGCTTACCTGGGGACCGACCATTTCAACACTTATGATTTTTGCCTGATTATTATTAGCAGAAAGCACAGCCGGAAGGTCTTTTATAAAACTGCTGTCTGTTTTTTCAGATTCCATAAGTCTTATCTGAAACTGATGTTTTTCTTCATCACCGAATTTTTGAACCATGGGAGACTCAACTCCGGTCTGTTTCATTCTGTCTCTTACTTCAGCAGTATTTATACTTTCGGAGAATTCGATAATAAACTGAGTTCCGCCTGCAAAATCGACTCCGTATTTCGGGCCTTTATGAATAGTTAATGAAATAATGCTTGCAAGGATAAGGACAAGCGAGATAACAGCACCTATTCTGTGCTTGTCTGTAAAATTTATATTAGTCCCTGGTTTTATGACTTCCATACAGAAATTTCCCTCTTAAATATGAATTTTTTTAATTCGTTTACCGGAGTAGATGTATTCAAATATCATCCTTGAAACAAATAGCGCTGTAAAAAGACTGGATAAAATACCAAGAGTCAATGTAACTGCAAAGCCTTTTACAGGACCTGTGCCGAACTGAAAAAGCACAACTGCTGCTATTAAAGTAGTAACGTTGGCATCAAGTATTGTTAGCGCTGCACGGTCAAATCCGTTGGAAACTGCCATAAAAGGCGACATTCCGAGTCTCAGCTCTTCTCTTATCCTTTCAAATATAAGTACATTTGCATCAACTGCCATACCTATTGTAAGAATAATACCTGCAATACCGGGAAGAGTCAGCGTTGCCTGAAATGCTGCAAGTCCGGCTCCTATAAGAAGAATATTTATTAAAAGGGCTATGTCTGCAATAATCCCTGCTGCAGAATAATAAACAGCCATAAACAGTATAACAATAATTCCGCCTACAGCCATGGAGATCAAGCCCTGTTTGATTGAATCGGCTCCAAGTGTGGGACCTACTGTTCTTTCTTCAATAATTTTAACCGGGGCAGGAAGTGCACCGGCTCTTAAAACTATGGCAAGGTCTCTTGCTTCTTCAACACTAAAGCTTCCTGTGATCTGAGCTTTGCCTCCGGATATTTTATCCTGAATTACAGGGGCTGAATAGACTTTATTGTCAAGTACGATAGCAAGTCTTTTCTGGGTGTTTTCACCTGTTATTCTTTCAAAAATTCTTCCGCCTTTGGCATTGAACTCGATTGATACATAAGGATCATTGAACTGGGAGTCGAAATTCACCCTTGCATTTGTAAGGTATTCTCCTGTCAGAAGTGTTCTTTTTTTAAGAAGATACGGAGTTTTAGACGTTCCTGTCTCACTAACACCGTATGTTAGTTCACTTCCCATAGGGACTCTGCCTTCAACAGCTTTGCTTACACTGTTTTCTTCATCCACAAGCTTAAACTCGAGCTGAGCTGTTTTCCCTATAAGGTTTTTAGCTCTTTCAGGATCATCAATTCCGGGTAGCTGAATAAGTATCCTGTTTTCTCCTGTTTTTCTGATGTCCGGTTCTGAGACCCCGAACTCATCAATCCTGCCCCTTATTGTTTCAAGCGCCTGGGCAACAGAAAGTTTTTTTATGTTTTTTACTTCGTCTTCTTTGAGTTCCAGCATTACTTGTGTTGTATTTTCTTTTGTATCAGTCTTTGCCAGGTCAAGCTCATTAAACCGATCTTTTTTAAAGTCTTTGAATTTTTGATAATTATCATTATCTGCAATAGAAAGAACTATTTCTGAATTATTTTTTCTTGATACAGAATGATAATTAATTCTTTCACTTTTAAGCTCATCTCTGAGTTCAGTAACAAGTCTCTGGGTTCTGTTTTCAACTGCCTTGTCTGTGTCTACCTCCATAACAAGATGCATCCCGCCCTGAAGGTCGAGGCCGAGATTTATCTGTTTATAAGGCCACATGTCATTGTTGAAAGTCGGAATGACAAGAACAGCAGAAATAATAACTGCAGAAAAAACAATAATTGCTTTCCATGGAATGGGTCTCAAAATAATTTCCTCTCAGTTTTGCTTTTTGCTTTAGGAGTTTTCTGAATTTGCAAGGGAAACAATATTGCCTCTGACTACCTTGATTTTAACCTGATCAGCAACTTCTATAGTTGCGTTCAGTTCGTCCAGTGAAGTTATTGTTCCGTAAATTCCCCCGCTTGTAATTACTCTGTCGCCTTTTTTAAGATTGTTTATCATCTCTTTATGTTCTTTAGCTTTTTTTTGTTGAGGTCTTATTAAAAGAAAATAAAAAATAACAAACATTATTATAAGGGGAATAAATGCTCCAAGACCTCCCTGAGCGCCTGCTTCACCTGCTCCCTGCCCCATTGCGTATGCTTCAGAAACCAATTCGTACCTCCTTGTAAAAAGAAATTAAAGTGAAAATAATACCTGATAGATTATACTGCTCAGGCTTTAAGTTTTATCTTTATCTTAAATATTAATTTCTGTCCAAAATTAATCCGCAGCCTAAATCACTGCGAAATTGTAATATCAGACAGATCTTATTTTATAATTTAGTAAAGATACAAAATACATTGTCTATAAATTAAAATTCAATCATCGTCAATTGTCTTGTGCATCCTAATTTTCAATCCACAGGTTTTCCCCGTCAAAGGTAACATTATTTATATTTTGTTCATCAAGATCCTTGAGCAGGGATTTTATTTCATTCATTTTATAAATAACAACTTTACCCCGGGGTTCAATCATATGAATATTACTTGAAATCCTGTCTGTTTCCAGAGAGTATATACTTACCATCTTTTCAGAAAATTTTAATATTTTACCGACTCCGGAGCTGTATCCTCCGTCAAGAGGTTTATCAGCCTTTTGGGAAAGCCTGATTCCCTCTTTGCCAAATAATTCCCGTAAAAGCCTGAAATGAATATCCCACAGGTTGTCACCTTTTTTAACTACATAAAGGCCGTAATCTCTAATATCTCCCGGGGCTTTGTTTCGAAGATCAGAAGATACAAACCCGCCTGCACTGATCATTTTTTGTTCTTCAAACTCTTCTATATCTATTATTTTATTATTAATTTTTACTTTTTCATCTGACTTAACTACCATATCAATACTTTTATCAACACCGTAATCTTTTTTACGGTCTTTCATTAATTTTTTATCAGATTTGCTGTCAAAAGTGATTGTTGTTTTATTGTTGATTTTAATATCTTTTTTAGTGTTTTTTTCAGAAGATGAAATCTTTGTTGCAGAGGGTTTGTTTTTTTGCAGATAATATGTGTAGGTAAATATAACCGATAATATTATGAGTATACAAAAAACTGCAGCTGAAAAAATAAGGTATTTTTGTTTATGTTTCATATGACCGCCCAGTAGTAATTTAATTTTGTTTTGAAAAAAATCTGAATAAATTTTTATAAACAAGAAAAATTTAAAAATATTCTTTTTAGTCCGGGTAGTATTTTTATCCCGGATTAGTTATATTTATATTCTGAGAATTAATGACTGATCTGAATACAACTTTAAAAAATCAGTATAAATTATAAACTCAGTTGAATTATAATTTAAAATAATTTTAAATTTTTAACTTTTTATATAAAAATTTGCAAGCAAAGTATTTTCTACAGCGTTGTCAGATGAGACTTAGAGCCTGTTTTTATGAATATATTACAGCTGTTTATAATTTTGTGTTAAAAATGTGTGTTTGATCTTAATTTAATTTTTCCCTTCATTAAAACATTTTGTTTTGAATATTTATGAGTCAGAATCAATGTTTAATTTTCAAAATATTCCAGTATTCATGCGTTTAAATTCTTCATAAGCCGTAAATGAACAAAAAATTCTAGTTTTCGGCCAAATACTAGTTAATTATTTCATTTTGATGAACTAAACAAAAATTTGATTTTTAAGTTTAGCGGTTTTATCTGGTTTTTGTCATCCTGATTTACCTATTCTTTTTTGTATTCTTGCCATTTTGAACAGGTTGTGGCATGAATATAAAATTTGTTAAAGTCAATAATTCCGGAGGAAAGAATATATGGAAGAAAATTACAGACCCGAATTTATAGAAGAAAAATGGCAGAAGTACTGGGAAGAAAATGAATGCTTCAAAGTCAGCGAAGATAAGAATAAAGAGAAGTTCTATCTTCTTGAAATGTTTCCCTATCCTTCTGGTAAGCTTCATATGGGGCATGTAAGAAATTATACAATAGGTGATCTTGTAGCAAGATATAAAAAAATGAAGGGTTTTAATGTAATCCACCCCATGGGATGGGATGCATTCGGAATGCCTGCTGAAAATGCAGCAAAAGATAATAATACTCATCCTGCAGCATGGACCTATGCCAATATAGATAACATGAGAAACCAGCTCAAACGTTTAGGTTTTAGTTATGACTGGTCAAGGGAAATAGCTACATGTACTCCTGATTATTATAAATGGGAGCAGTGGCTTTTTATCCAGATGTTCAAAAAAGGAATGGTTTACAGGAAAAAAGCGAGTGTAAACTGGTGTGATAATTGTCAGACAGTCCTTGCAAATGAACAGGTTGAAGAAGGCCTTTGCTGGAGATGCAGTCTGGAGGTTTCTCAAAAAAATTTAAATCAATGGTTTTTTAAAATTACAGATTATGCCCAGGATCTTCTTGACTACTGCGATAAACTTGACGGTTGGCCTGAAAAAGTAACAACTATGCAGAAAAACTGGATAGGAAGAAGTGAGGGCGCTTATATAGATTTTGAGATAAAAGGTTTTGACAAGCCTTTGAAAGTTTTTACCACAAGACCTGATACATTGTTCGGGTGTACTTTTATGTGTCTTGCTCCGGAACATCCAATGGTTAAAGAGTTTGCACAGCAGTCGGGTAAAACTGCTGAAATTGATGCATTTATAAAAAAGGTAAATCAGCAGGAAAGAACTGCAAAGGCTGTTGAAACTGCAGAAAAAGAAGGCGTTTTTACAGGGGCATACTGTATAAATCCTGCAAGTCAGGAAAAGATTCCTGTTTATGCTGCAAATTTTGCCCTTATGGAATATGGGACAGGAGCAGTTATGTGTGTTCCTGCTCATGACCAGAGAGATTTTGAGTTTGCTTCAAAATATGACCTTCCAGTAAGGGTTGTTATAACTCCAAAAGACAAAGATCTTGAATCTGGTGATCTTGAAAAGGCTTATTCAGAGCCTGGTATTTTAAAGAATTCCCCTGGATTTGACGGAATTGAAAATGATAAAGCAAAATCTCTTATAGTAGAAAAGCTTGGTCAAAATAACGCTGCAGAAAAAGCTGTAACATACAGACTCAGAGACTGGGGAATATCAAGGCAGAGATACTGGGGAACTCCAATTCCAATGATTCACTGCAGTAAATGCGGAATAGTTCCTGTTGAAGAAAATAATCTTCCTGTTGTTCTTCCGGAAGATGTAAATATTTTAGAAAACGGAAGTTCGCCGCTTCCTGTTCTTGAATCATTCTACAAAGTAAAGTGTCCTGAGTGCGGAGAAGATGCCGTAAGAGATACAGATACAATGGATACTTTTGTTGAATCTTCATGGTATTTTTTAAGATACTGCTCTCCTGATTATAATGAAGGAATGTTTTCAAAGGATGCCGCAGATTACTGGATGCCTGTTGATCAGTATATAGGCGGTGTTGAACATGCAGTAATGCATCTTTTGTACTCAAGGTACTTTACAAGGGTTTTAAATGATCTTGGTCTTTTGTCTGTAAAAGAACCGTTTAAAAATCTTCTTACCCAGGGGATGGTCTGCAAAGAGATAATGAAATGTCCGGTTGACGGATATATATTTCCTGAAAATGCTGTAAAAAATAAAGACGGTCGCCTTTTATGCACGCTATGTGATTCTGAAATTGAAGTTGGAAGAAAAGAAAAGATGTCCAAATCAAAGAAAAATGTTGTTGATCCGGCTACTCTTATAAATCAGTTCGGTGCAGATACAACCAGGCTGTTTTCATTGTTTGCAGCTCCTCCTGAAAGAGATCTTGAGTGGACTGAAGAAGGTGTTGACGGAGCAGGCAGGTTTTTAAACAGGCTCTGGAGGCTTATTGTAAAAATTATGCCTGAAATTAAATCTGCAGAATCTTTTACAGGTAAGTTTGACGAATTAAAAGGTTCTTCAAGGGAAATTTACAGAAAAACCAATGAAACCATAGAAAAAGCTGAAAAAGATATTGAAAGGTTCCACTTTAATACATCTATTGCCTTTGTTATGGAGCTTGTAAATTTAATTTACTCTGAACTTGATAAAGATGAAGATATATCTTCTGAAGTTCTTATGCATTCAGCAGAAACAATGCTTTTGATTTTGTCGCCCATGGTTCCCCATTTTTGCCAGGAACTTTGGGCTGTAACCGGTCATGAAACTCTTCTTGTTGATGAGTCATGGCCTGAGCTTGATAAAAATGCCCTTGTAAAAGATGAGGTTGTAATTGTTGTTCAGGTAAATGGAAAACTCAGGGCTAAAATTATAACAACACCTGGTATTGAAGAAGGTAATATAAAAGAACAGGCCCTTGAGGATGAAACTGTTAAAAAGCATACAAGCGGTAAAACAATAAAAAAAGTAATTTATGTTCCAAATAAACTGGTAAATATTGTTGCTTCTTAAAAAAAACTGCATCAGGGCATTGTTTTTGTTTTGAATGTATAGCCATTTACCTTTTAATGAGGGTGTTTGAAATACTTATGTCTGAACTGAATTTAAAATATTTAAGAAAGCCTTTTTTATGTTAAAAAAGATATTTGTGGCACTTGCAGCTTTAGTCTTTTTATGTTCATGCGGATATAAGTTTGAGGGTGGACAGGGGCTTCCCGGGGGACTTGAAAAAGTATCTGTTGGTCTGTTTGAAAACAGAACAGGTTTTGCAGGAGTAAATAATATTTTAAATGAAGAGTTTTCTGCAGAACTGTCACAGCTTGGTTTTTTTTCAGACTCTGAATCGGATTCACAGGGAGTATTAAGCGGAGAAATACTTAATATCAGAGTTTCCGATATTTCAGGATCTTCTTCCTATGAAAAAAGAATAGTAATAAAATTAAATATTGTGCTTAAAGATAAAAGCGGCAATGTTTTGTACCAGAGAAAAAATATAAGCGAGAACTATGTTTTTGAGTCTTTTTCGGGTCGGACATCAGGCTTTGGTGTTCCTGACGAGGCTTTAAGGGAAGTTTCTGAAAAAGTGGCCGAAAAAGTTGTATCAGTTATGAGTTCAGGGTTTTAAAAAAAAAGAGGGGAGTTTTATTCTCCCCTTTTTGCTTATAACTGCCTGAACTTTGCCTGAATTTATTTAGACATTTATAGTTTTATTTACATACTTTGTAAGCCTTGAAATTTTGCGGGAAGCTGTGTTGCTATGTATTGTTCCTTTGCGTGCAGCTTTTGAAATAACAGACTTTGCTTCATTTAAATATGTTTTAGCTGTTTCTTCTTTGGCATCTGCCGCAGTAAGAGTCTTTTTGGTAATTGTCTTGATCTTTGATTTAACAGCTTTGTTTCTTAAATTTCTTACAGCATTTTGTCTTGATCTTTTTAAAGCTGATTTATGATTTGCCAATTTCGTGCTCTCCTTTTGAATTTCTAAATATTTAAAAATTTTAATTAAAGTTTTAATAAAAATAGAAAAATATATGTTTTTTAAAAGCTTGTCAATTTTTTTTAAAGGATATATTGACTATTCAGTTTTTTAATTTCATTTTTTGAGTTTAAAACTTTGAATAAGAATATATTCTGTTAATCTGTCAGAGGAAATTAGTTGTTATAAAGCCTTAATCACCGGTTAAACGGTTTGCAAAAACTAAAAAATTAAAAATAGATTATATGTCCTCAATAAAAAAATTGTTTTCATCAGCCGGAATTGTAGCTGGCTCAACATTGTTAAGCAGAATACTCGGTTTTGTAAGAGATATGGTAATTGCCTCTTTTTTCGGAGCAGGAATGGCTGCAGACGCATTTTTTGTAGCTTTCAGAATTCCCAATCTTTTCCGTCGTCTTTTGGCCGAGGGATCTCTTACCACTGCTTATGTACCTGTTTTTACAAATATTATAAATAAAAAAGGGAAAAAAGAAGCGGTTGAATTTGCAGAATCATCTTTCAGATTTTTTTCTTTGTTTCTTTTATTGTTCTGTCTTCTTGGAACAGCAGCATCACCTTATATTGTAAAATTTACAGCCCCGGGTTTTTTTGAAAATCCGGAAAAAGCTGTTCTTGCAGTAAACCTTACAAGGATAATGTTTTTTTATCTTTTTTTTATATGTCTTGTAGCCTTATGTATGGGAATGCTTAACACTTTGGAACATTTTGCAGCCCCTGCAGTAGCTCCTGTTTTTTTAAATATTGCAATGATTTCATCTGTTATTTTTTTCAGTGATTTTTTTAAGACCCCTGTTTATGCTCTGGCCTGGGGGGTGATTGCAGGTGGTGTTGTTCAGCTTTTGTTTCAGTTCCCTTTTATTTTTAAAAGAGGTATAAATCCTTTTAAAAAAACAAGACTATGGCATCCTGGCATAAAAAGAGTTGTTTTTCTTATGGGACCGACAGTGTTTGGGGCAGCTGTTTATCAGATCAGTATTCTTGTAAATACAATACTTGCTTCTTTTCTTCCCCAGGGAAGTGTTTCATATCTGTATTATTCAGACAGACTTGTTCAGTTTCCACTTGCAATTTTTGGAATTACAGCCGGCATAGTTGTTTTGCCGCATATGTCACAGCAGGTTGCAGAAAAAAAATATGAAAGTTTAAATAAAACCCTTACCCAGGGGATCTGTTTTATACTTTTTATAACAATACCTTCCACAGCAGGGCTTATTGCCCTTGGAATGCCTGTTATTGAGCTTCTTTTTGAAAGAGGTGCTTTTACTTCTGAAATGACAAGGCATACTTATATTGCAATGGTTTGTTATCTTTCAGGTCTTTTTGCAGCTTCAATTATAAGAATTCTTATTTCCTTTTTCTACTCTTTTGAAGATGCAAAAACTCCTGTAAAAGCAGGGATAATTTCTTTTGTATCAAATATAGTTTTTGCTGTGATACTTATGCGTTTTTTTTCTTATGCAGGTCTTGCCCTTGCAGTTTCTGCAGGAAGTATTGTTAATCTTATTTTTCTTATTATAAAGGTTAAGGATAAAATAGAAAAACCTCACTTTGGCATTATATGGAAAAGGTCTTTTTCTATTGTTGTCTGCTCGGTTTTTATGGGTTTTTCAGTTTATTTTTTAAATAAATATATGAAAACTGTTTTGGATTTAAATTCTTTTACTCTTGCCTTAAGAGTTTTTTCAGGTGTTATTGTTGGTACGGTATTATATTTTGCAGCAGCTTTTATTGTAAGACTTCCTGAAATCGATACCATAAAAAATATAGTTTGGAGGAAGTATTGAAAACAAAAAATATATTGATAATTTTTTTTATTTTTTCAGCACTCTATTTCTGCTATTTGATTTTTAATAATCAGGGATATATAAAGGTTCAGGAGCTTCAGGCTGAAAGATCAGAAGCTTTAAATAAAAACAAAGAGATTGAATCAGAAATCAGTGACCTGTCCAGAAAAGTTGAAAGACTAAGGTCAGATCCTGAATTTCTTGACTATATAATAAGGAATGAATTTAACCTGGTCAAAGAAGATGAAATTGTAATCTATTTCAGGGGTGATAATATTGAAGAACCTTCAAAATGATAATTATCTGAAAATTTTAAGATCATGCGGTTATGAAGAATATGCACGTTATGCCAAAGACCGTTTTAATGAAAATCAGCTTGAACCTTTAAAAAAGCTGATTACCCAGTTGTGTTCAGGTAAATCATCCGAAGAATTAAAAAAAATCAGAAGTTTATATTTGGAAAAATACAAAGGAAAATATTAATAATGGAAAATATACCCTTTAAAACAGCACTTTCAGTTGCAGGATCTGATTCTTCCGGAGGGGCTGGTATACAGGCTGATCTTAAAACTTTTCAGGCTTTGAATGTTTTTGGAATGAGTGCTGTTACAGCAGTAACTGTTCAAAACACAAAAGGAGTATCAGCTGTTCATAATATTCCACCTGAAATAGTTAAGGGACAGATAAACTCTCTTTTTGAAGATATAAAAGTTGATGCTGTAAAAATAGGAATGCTTTCCAATGCTGAAATAATTGAAGCTGTTTATGAGGCTCTTTTAGAAAATAAGCCTTATTTTACAGTTCTTGATCCTGTTATGATCTCCAAATCAGGCTTTTTGCTTATTGAAGAAGATGCTGTTCAGGCTATGGTAAAAAAATTGTTCCCTCTGGCATACCTTGTAACTCCAAATATTCATGAAGCCTCAAAACTTGCCGGTTTTGAAGTGAAAAATATTAAAGATATGGAAAAGGCTGCAGAAATTATTTATGAATTTGGGTGTAAAAATGTTTTTATAAAAGGAGGTCATCTTAAGGGTGATGACTGCGCCGATATTTTATATGACGGAGCTGAATTTACATATTTTAATAAAAAAAGATACAATACTAAAAACACTCATGGAACAGGGTGCACCCTTTCTTCGGCAATCGCGGCCGGTCTTGCAAAAGGCTTTGATCTTATAAAGGCTTTGCAGCTTTCAAAAGATTATATAACAGGAGCAATTGAAAATTCTGTTACACTTGGAGGCGGATGCGGTCCGACTCACCATTTTTTTGATTATTACAAATGGAAAAAGTAAAATATATAGTTTTCAAAGATGATGAGCTTTTATCAGAAGCTGAAGAAATCTCCTTTTATACAGGAGTTCCTGCTGTATCTTATGATAATTTTTCGGGGCAGATAGATGAAAGTAAATTTTTTTATTTTTATATAAATAAAGAAAATTATGAATTAAGAAAGTACAATTCATCCGAGAAAGGAATAAGTGCAGATTTTTTTTCCGGAAAAATTAAGCAGATGGTCAAAACAAAATCAGTAAAAAATCCCCTTGCCAAAGCTGTCGGAATAAAAGGGGGCAAAGCTTATAAGCCCTTTATTGTAGACTTAACTGCAGGTCTTGGGAAAGACTCTTTTTTTTTATATTCCCTTGGAGCTAAAGTAGCAGGTTTTGAAAGAAACCCTTTTTTATTTTATCTCCTTAAAAAGGGGGTAAACATGTATTTTAAAGGAAGCAGCAATAAAAAAAACCTTGATTTTTTCTGTATCGACTCCCTTTCTTTTTTCCAAAATCAAGAGATTACTAAAAAAATTCACCAAAAAAACAAAAACGAAATTTTGAAATTTTCAGGAAATTTAAGCCCTGATGTATTATATCTTGATCCAATGTATCCTGAAAACAGCAGAAAAAAATCAAAACCTAAAAAAGAGATGGTTTTTTTAAGGGAATTAACAGGCGGGGATTATGATTCGGCAGATCTTTTTAAATCTGTTTTTGATAAAAATATAAAAGTTGTGGTAAAAAGGCCTGCTTTTGCAGATTATATTTCTCATGGTATGAAACCTTCCTGTAAAATAGAATCAAAACTTGTAAGATATGATGTATATTTGCCTTGATAATTCTGTTTTAAGCTTATTGCTTTTAAACCTGATTTTTTATTTCCTTATATCCGGCCTGTAAACAAGATTCATTATTCAAAAAAAAGTTTATATCTTAAGGTCTTTTCCTTTTGTTGCGATATATACTCTAACAGACTGTTTTAAGTCTTAATTGATCCTGAAAGTTCAGGGAGGAATTTATGCTGGATAATTTTAAGAGTCTAAAAAAAATTAATAACATGCGGCCGGGTGAAGAGGCTTATATTCAGGTAGGAGGTCTTCTTACAGATGAATACGGACGCTTCTGGATTAATCTTGAAGCAAAAGTATCTTTAAAAGGAGGCGGTTTTCTTTCTCCAATGATCAGAAGAACAGGTATTAAAACTTCAGATTTTGAAATAGACGATCACAATGCTTATACACCTTTTACAGTTGAGTCGGATAAGCTTGAAAACGATAACTCCTGTGTTTGTCTTGAAGAAGATACAAAAGAAATTGTGTATAAGTTTGAAAAAAATAATGCAACCCATGATTCAGTAAAAGAAAAACTAAGCCCTTTATATGAAATTTTTCTTAATCCTGGGATTTTAAACCAGGTTTTAATAAATACAAATATTCCTGAAATTATAAGAGGGGATTCCCCTGTTTTTTCAGGAGTGATTTTATATGGAGAAGGAGGAACAGGAAAAACTTCTCTTCAAAGAGCAATAGGGCGTGTTTATAAAAACTGCGGAGCAATATCAGAAGAACTTCATGTAGCGGCAATGTCTGAAAAATATATTGGTTCTCTTGGAAATAATCTTGATAAGAAAATAAAAGAGATCAATATCGAGTCCGAAAAACAAAATGTTCCTGCTTTTATTTTCCTTGATGAGGCAACATCACTTGTTATGAGCAGAGAATCACACAATTCATCGGGTGCTGATTATTACCAGGAAGCTGTTGATGTTTTGAAAAAATATATATCAAATTATCCAAACCTTGTTTTTTCAGTAACAACAAATGCACAGCCGGATATATATGATGATACTCTTGTCAGAGAGGGCAGGCTTGCTCCTGTTCAGATTCCTGCTCCGGGTAAAGATGAGAAAATAAAGATGTGGGAATTTTTTCTGAAAAAATACGATATTTTTGAAAAACTAAGCATTGAACAATATGAAAAACTTGCTTTATTAACAAGAACTGAAAAAGGATCATTTATAAGTGAATTTACAAAAAGCTATTTGCTCAATAAAAAGCTTGATCAAGAAAAAAATCTGGCTGAATCCGAGTCGGTTCTTGATGCTTTAACTTCAGGAAACATTGTAAGCATGGATATGATAAAATCGGGTATTAATTTTACTGAGCTTATTGATGATCTTAAAAAATCGATTCAGGAATCATTTAACAGAAAACAGGTAAAAGTTAATATTGGATTTTGATTGTTTTATCATAATTAAGCAGTTTTCAAGTTTGCAGGTAAGTCGGCAAACTTGAAAATTTCAGACTTAGTTTACAAAAAGATAATTATAAGATTGTAAACCAAAGGAAGTGTTGCAAAGCTAAATACTATTCCTGCCCCTACAAGAGCTGCAGCCAGATCAGGCTTTATATCTGACATAACAGCAAGAGCACCTGCAGTAACCATTGGGGGCATACCTGACTGGAAAACTGCAACCTGAGCAGCAGGAGAATAAAAACCTGCATACTTGCAAATTAATAAGGCAGTAACAGGCATTATTATAAGTTTAATTCCAAGTCCTGTAGAAAGTTTTTTTATTACATTTTTGCTTAGCCTTAAAGAAAGCTGATATCCTACTGCAGTCATAACAAGGGGTATAAGTGTTGAAGATAGTGATTTTAAAACGGTTTCAGCAATTTCAGGATATTTGATATATCTAAGCATCAATGCTGCTATAAGTGCAATAAAAGGAGGAAAGGAAATAATTTTTTTAATGGTATTTTTAAAATCAGGCTTTACTGAGTTTGATCCGTATAAAGAGATAATAACTGAGCCGTATGTAGTAAATGCTAAAAATGTTCCTGTCTGATCATATATAAGAGCATATGAAACAGCATTACTGCCGAAAAAAGTTTCAACCATGGGAATCCCGAGAAAAGCAGTATTACCCAAAGGGATAAGCAGCAAAAGACAGCCTTGAGATTTCTTATCCCATTTAAAATACCTGGATATTATAAGTATTATAACGGCCGAACTTATAAGGTTTATCCATGGAATGCAAAAAGTAATTAATATCTCTTTGTTAAATACAAGTTCAGGGATTTTTAAAAGTATAAGCGCAGGAAGGGAAATATAAATAACAAACATGTTAAGGGCTTTGCCCGTTTGTGAAGGAAAGTCAGGCATTCTTTTTATTATCATACCTGCAATAAGGTAAACAATTGTAATAATGAGGTTTTCTTTCATGAATTTCTCCGTGCAGGTTTTTTAAAAAATTCAATAAAATAGCAGGTTAAGTTTTATTTAAAAACAGAACAGATACTATTTAAAAAACGCAAAGTCAATTAACCAGGTCCGTAAAAAGATCAGAATTAATTTTTAAGATTTTTAGAAAAAATAAACTGGGCTAAATTTTATTAATATATATTATAATTACTTCTTATGCTTTGTTAATACGAATCGTTAAAGCCCTGAGCTGTGAGATTTTCGCAGCCAGTATTGACACATTAATATTAATAAGATAAATAAAAAATTCTTTGTTTATATCTTATATATGGAGCATTAAGTGAAAAGTATAATAAATTTCAGATTTTTTTTAGTATCCGCATTTCTTTGTTTGTTTGCATTTATTGTAATTTCAAGCCTTAATCATACATCAGCCTCTTCATCTTCAGGGACTGAAAGTTGTGAGAGTAATAGCTCTGAAAATGTTTTGCCTGACGAAACAGATATAAAAGACCTGAACCTGTCAGATGAAGAAAATCTTATTGTTATAAACGGAAAAATAAAAAACAATACTTTATATGAAGAGCTCAGGTCAAATAATGTTCCTGCATCAGAAATTTTAAACTTATCCGGATGCTTTTCAAAATATTTTAATTTTAAATATTCAAAACCTGATGATTTGTATACAGTCAAGCTTACTGAGACTGGCGAATTAAAAGAATTTAAGTATAAAACTGATACATGGAGTGAATTTGTAGCCAAAAAAAATCCTAATGGTTCTTTTTCAGTGGAAAAAAAAGATATTATACCTGAAGTAAAAATTGCAGCCTCTGAATTTGTACTGGAATCAAGCCTTCAAAAGGCTGTGTCCGATGGGGGGGAATCTATTGATCTTGCCAATAAATTTGCAGAAATTTTTTCATGGGATATAGATTTTTACCTTTATCCAAGAAAAAATGACAAAATTCAGATACTTTATGAAAAAAAATATCAGAATGATAAATTTTCTGGCTATGGCAAAATACTGGCTGCTAAATATATAGGAAAAAACAAGACTTTTTCAGCTTTTTATTTTGAAGACGGTAAACACGGAGATTATTACGATGCTGAGGGAGTTCCTCTTAGAAAAATGTTTTTAAAAGTTCCTGTTAAATTTGCAGTTAAGACATCTTCATTTTCAGTAAGAAGGTTTCACCCTGTTTTAAAAAAATATAAAGCTCATACAGGTATAGATTACGGAGCTTCTAGAGGCACGCCGATTATGGCTACTGGTGACGGCAAGGTTATTTTTTCAGGATGGCAGGGCGGTTACGGCAAGCTTGTTATTATAAAACATCCTAATAATTATAAAACATACTACGGCCACTGCAGTGCTCTTACAGTTAAAAAAGGTGATTATGTAAGTCAGGGTGATCAAGTTGCAAAGGTTGGTGAAACCGGCAGAACTACAGGACCTCATGTTCACTATGAAGTAAGGATAAATAATAAACCTGTTGATCCAAACACTGTAAAAGCTGCAAAAGGCAAACCTGTGCAGGAAAAAAATAT
>JBNJDM010000011.1:0-39022 GCA_051744925.1 Thermodesulfobacteriota bacterium
ATATTTCATATATTCAGGCAGACAGTTTTGCTCTCTATGCCAGGGAACTTCTTCAGTGGAATAAAAAAAAGAATTTAACCTCTATTACAGATCCTCGTGAAATTGGTATTCTTCATTTTGCAGATTCTGCTTATTTATCCCTTTTTATAAAAGAGACTGAAAATAAGTATCTTATTGATTCAGGATCAGGCGGAGGTTTTCCAGGGATTGTTATAAAAATACTTATGCCTGAGCTTAATGTAACCTTGCTCGATTCATCAAGTAAAAAAATTAATTTTTTAAAATATATATCAAGGGAATTAAAGCTTGGTAAAGTCGATTTTGTAAATCAAAGAATTGAGGATTTTGCAAAACAAAATTCTGAGCAATTCGATTACGGTGTTTCAAGGGCTTTTACCTCTGCAGACAAGTTCTACGAGATGATAACTCCCTGCATAAAAAAACAAGGAGTTATTTTTGCAATGAAAGGACCGGGAACAAAAGATGAAATTGCAAAATTAAAGTCCTGGTTTGCCGGGAAAAACGAAAATAAAGAAGTAAAAATTGAAGTAAGTGAGTATATTCTGCCGGTTGTTAATCATAAAAGGACAATCATATCCTTGACACATTGATTAAATGTGAAATAAACTCCAAAGATTTTATAAAAAATGATCCTATTTTATCCGGAGGAAATATATGGACTATAAAGATACGCTGAATCTGCCCAAAACAGGTTTTCCCATGAAAGCCAATTTGAACAACAAGGAACCAAAACAGCTTGAATTATGGGAAAAAAAAGGGCTGTATAAAAAAATCAGAGAAAGGTCATACGGAAGAGAAAAATTCATTCTTCATGACGGCCCTCCTTATGCCAACGGCAATATTCATCTTGGCACAGCTCTTAACAAGGTTTTAAAGGATATAATCATAAGATCCAGGCAGATGACCGGATATGATGCTCCGTATGTTCCGGGCTGGGACTGTCACGGCCTTCCAATAGAACACAATGTAGACAAAAAGCTCGGTTCAAAGAAAAAGGATATGACTCCTTCCCAGGTAAGGGAGGAATGCAGGAAATATGCCCACAGATTCATTGAAATTCAAAAAGATGAATTTAAAAGACTTGGAGTAATGGGCGAATGGGAAAACCCTTATCTGACTATGAATTATGATTATGAGGCAAGGATTGCCAAAGAATGTCTTGAATTTGGAATAAACGGCGGTCTTTATAAAGGTAAAAAACCTATTCACTGGTGTTGCAGCTGTCAGACAGCACTTGCCGAAGCAGAAATTGAGTATAAGGACAATAAATCTCCATCTATATATGTAAAATTTAAGCTTGAGAATTCAGGGATCAAAAAGCTTGAGGGCAAAGATGCATATATTGTGATATGGACAACAACTCCCTGGACTATACCTGCAAACCTTGGAATCTGTCTTCATCCTGAATTTATTTATCAGGCAGTAAAAGGCAAAGAGGAAAACGAGGTTTATATTGTTGCAAAAGAACTTGCAAAAGATTTGAGTGAAAAATTCGGTCTTGATTCTTATGAGCCTGTTGCTGAGTTTGAGGGCAGCGTTCTTGAAAACAAAGAGTGCCATCATCCTTTTTATGACAGAAAATCTCTTATAATGCCGGGTGAACATGTAACACTTGAAGCAGGTACAGGTTGTGTGCATACAGCCCCTGGACACGGAGCAGACGACTTTATTGTCGGAAGCAGATACGGTCTTGAAGTTTATGCACCTGTTAAAGATAACGGTACTTTTACAAAAGAGGCAGGTGAAGATCTTGAAGGAGAGTTTGTATTCAAGGCTAATCCGGTAATTGTTGAGAAACTGGAAAAAATCGGAGCTCTTGTACTTGAAGAAGAAATGTCCCATTCCTATCCTCATTGCTGGAGATGCAAAAAACCTGTTATTTTCAGAGCAACACCCCAGTGGTTTATTTCAATGGAGGAAAATGAATTAAGAAAAAGAGCTCTTGAAGAAATCGACAGGGTAGAGTGGATTCCCAAATGGGGGCGTGAAAGAATTTACGGAATGATTGAAAACAGGCCTGACTGGTGTATATCAAGACAAAGAACATGGGGAGTTCCCATACCTGTTTTTTATTGTGAAGAATGTGAACAAACATATATGGATCAGGATACCCTCAACAGGGTATATTCTCTTTTTAAGGAAAACGGCGCAGGTATCTGGTATGACAAGGAGGCTGAGTTTTTTCTACCTCCCAATGCAGAATGCTCAAAATGTAAGGGCACTAAATTTAAAAAAGAATCAAATATTTTAGATGTCTGGTTTGATTCTGGTGTAAGCCATGCCGCAGTTCTTGATGAAAGATCCGATGAACTTTCCTGGCCTGCAGATCTTTACCTTGAAGGAAGTGACCAGCACAGAGGATGGTTTCACAGCTCACTTCTTACTTCTGTGGCAAACCGCGGAAGTGCTCCTTATAAAGCAGTATTGACCCACGGATTTGTAGTAGACGGCAAGGGTAGAAAAATGTCAAAATCTGTTGGAAATGTTATTGCTCCAAAGGAAATTGTTAATAAATTCGGAGCAGAAATTTTAAGACTCTGGGTTGCTGCTTCAGATTATCGGGAAGATGTAAGAATATCTGATAATATTTTAAATCAGCTTTCAGATGCATACAGAAGAATAAGAAATACATGCAGGTTTCTCATAGGAAACCTTTCAGATTTTAATCCTGATACAGAAAAAGTTGAAAAAGACAAGCTCTCAGAGCTTGACAGGTATATACTTCACAGGCTTAACCAGATTGTGGGGCGTGTTGAAAGAGCCTATGACGAGTATGAATTCCATGTGATTTATCATTCTGTGTATAATTTCTGTACAGTAGAGCTTTCATCTCTTTATCTTGATATAGAAAAAGACTCTCTTTATGTTCTTGGAAAAGATTTTACAAAGAGAAAGGCTGTTCAGACAGTAATGTTTGAAGTGCTTAACTCTCTTGTTACAATGATGGCTCCGGTCCTTCCATTTACTTCAGAAGAAATATACTCACATATGCCTGATGGTGAATACAAAGAAGAAAGTGTTCATTTAAGCACTATTCCAAAAGCAGATAAAAGCTTTGAAGATGAAGAACTTGCTTCAGAGTTTAAAATTCTTATCAGAGTAAGGGACGCTGCCTTGAGAGCTCTTGAAGATGCAAGAATTAAAAAGATTGTCGGCCATCCCCTTGACGCAAGACTGACTCTTTTTGCAGGCAAAGATGTGCTTAAAGCTGTTAAAAATTACAGCGGAGATCTTGGTGAGTTTTTTATTGTTTCACAATGTATAGTTGCTGATTTATCTGAAAAAACAGATGAGTCTGTTTCATATGAAGATGTTGATGATTTGTATGTAAAGGTAGAAAAGGCAAAAGGAACAAAGTGTGCAAGGTGCTGGCATTACAGTGAAACAACAGGGTCTGATTCTGAGTATGAAGATGCATGTGAAAGATGTGTAGGTGTTTTAAAAACCTTATAAACTGATTCAGGCCGGAAATTTTTATTTTCGGCCTTTGTTGCAGGAAGTTATATGAACAGCAGAATTAAATTTGCCCTGATTGTCCTGATATCTGTTTTGCTGGATCAGCTGACCAAATATATTGTGGTTGCAAATATCCCTTTGTATACAAGTGTAAAAATTATCCCCGGGTTATTTGATCTTACCTACCTCCATAATCCGGGCGGGGCATTTGGTCTATTGGCAGATCAGTCTGAGAATATAAGAATTTTTGTTTTTATTGTAATGGCTTCAGCAGCAGCTGGTCTTGTGCTTTGGTTTTATAAAACAACCCCTGAAAATTTTAAATGGCTGAGAACAGCCTATGCAATTATTTTTGCAGGTGCAGCCGGAAATCTTATAGATAGAATAAGACTTGGATATGTTGTAGATTTTCTCGATTTTTATATAAAAGATATGCACTGGCCTGCATTTAATATAGCAGATTCTCTTATCACAATCGGAATGGGTATTATTGTTTATCACGTTATTTTCAATAAAATCCCGGATAATTAGCCCGGAGATACAAGATGTATCCTGTATTGTTTGAATACAGATCTTTTGTTATTCATACCTACGGTGTAGCTGCAGCCGCAGGTTTTGGAGCTGCAATCATTGTTGCAGTTATTCTTGGCAAAAAGGAGGGTATAAAAAAAGAGGATATAAAAGATCTTGGTTTTTATATTGTTCTGTCGGCTGTAGCCGGCGCAAGGCTGTTTTATTTTTTTGTTGAGCCTGAATATTTTATACAAAATCCTTTGGAAATTTTTAAAATCTGGAAGGGCGGTCTTGTATTTTACGGAGGATTTCTTTTTGCTCTGGCAGCAGCTCTGATTTTTATAAAAAAAAGAAATTTGTCACTTGCATCTACAGCTGATGCAGCAGCTCCTGCAATAGCTTTAGGTCATTTTGCAGGAAGACTCGGCTGTTTTTTTGCCGGGTGCTGTTATGGGAAACCTGTTGACTCCGGGATAGGTTTGGTTTTTACCCATCCACAGGCTCTTGCGCCACTTGGTCAGAGTCTGCACCCGACCCAGCTTTACTCTGCTGGGGCAAATTTTATTTTATTTATAATCCTTATATCATTTTTTTTTATAAGAACAAGGAAAGGCAGTGTATTTTTGCTTTACCTTTTTCTTTACGGGATCTTAAGAATTTTTATAGAATTTTTCAGAGGAGACAACAGAGGAGCGCTGATTTTTGATTTTTTATCAGTTTCTCAGTTTTTGGGTCTTTTAGCAGCTTTAACTGCGGTAGTTATCTTTGTTTATCAATTATTTAAAAAAAACGGCAGAAATCAGAAATGACTGAAGTACAGTTTGCAGATTATGAAAAGGCAATAAAAAATGAAGCTGATCTTAATAATATCTGCTTTATTTTTGGAGATCCTTATCTTGTAGATATAGTAAGGGATAAAATAATAAAACTTCTTGTTCCTGAAGAAAATAACCAGTTCAGTGTAGAAAAATATGAAGGCGATATTAAAGGAACAGAAGATGTATGCACTGCTGTTTTTTCAGATTCTTTTTTTTCGGAAAAAAAAATTGTTGTATATAATAATCCTCCTTTTTTCGGAAAAGCTAAAAACACACAAAATGCTGCTTCAAAAGTTAAACAGCATTATGAAAAAAACAGGTCTGATTTGGCTGCAGCAGCTCTTTTAAATCTTTATTCCGGAGATTTTAAGGATAATGATTTCTTTTTTGATGAATTAAAAGAAAAAGCAAAGCAGGATTATTTTAAGGATGAAACCTATGACTCCTGGCTCGATTCTGTGATTGAATACGCCAAAGATAACAACCTTACTCCAAAAGACTCAAAAAAAGAAACAGATGTATTTGTTAATAATCTTGAAAAACAGTTTCCTGAAAATAATTATCTTATTATTACTTCTGAAAAAACTGATAAAAAGACAAAAATTTATAAAAAGCTTAAAGAAACAGGCCTGGTAATAGATTGTCATATTCCAGATGGTATGAGAAAAAAAGATAAGGAAGAAAGAAGAAAAGCTGCTGAAAAAGTAATATCATCAGAACTTTTAAAATCAGGGAGAAAAGTTAATATTGATACTTCAGCTGTTAATCTTTTGATGGATTATTCAGGTGATGATTTAAGGACTTTAAGTAAAAATCTTAATCAGGTATTAACTTATAATTCAGGTAAAAAAAATGTTAAATCCGAAGATATTGTAAATATTCTTGAAAGAACAAGAGAAGATCCGATTTTTGTTTTTACAGGGGCGGTTATGGAAAAAAAACCGGGAGACGCTGTTTTTTTTATGAAATCGCTAATTGCAAACGGTTATCATCCCCTCCAGATCTTATCAGCTCTTTCAAACCAGCTTATAAAGCTTTTAGCTGCAGGAGAATTTGTTCATGAATACTCAAAAAGCTATTATAAAGGTATGCATTACAATCAGTTCACATCTGAAGTTGTTCCTGAAATAAATGAATTTGACAAGCAAACGGCTAATACTGCAGAGCTTTTTGAAGAAAAAGGTAAAAAGTTGAAAAAAGATTTTTATATTCTCAATAATAAAAAAAATTATTATCCTGTATATCTTCTTATGAAAAGTGCATCCTTATTCACTCTGAAAGAACTCAGGCAGGGTTATATTATGCTTGGTGAACTCGATTATGATATAAAAAACGGAGCTGATCCTGTAAGATCTGTAGAAAATTTCCTTTTTTCTTTTTTGTGCTGATTTAAAAAAGTTTTGATTTATTCTTATAACCTAAATTAAAGCAGGGTATTTATGAATTTTACAAAAATAATATGCACAGTCGGCCCTTCAAGTGATTCAGAAGAAAAAATAAAAGATCTTGCTATGGAAGGTATGAATATAGCCCGTCTTAATTTCTCCCACGGAGATCACGCATACCATAAAAAAACCCTTGAAAAAATTAACAGGATTTCATCAAAACTTAAAACTCCGGTTTCGGTTCTCCAGGATTTGTGTGGTCCAAAAATGCGTGTTGGAGAAATAAATGAGCCGGGTCTTTTGCTTAAGCCCGGAGATGAGCTTATTCTTTCTTCAAAAGACGGTTTAAAAGGAGAAAACAATACTGTTTCGGTTTCATATAAGAATCTTGCACTCGATGTTAAATTAGACGAAATTATTCTTCTTGCTGACGGTGTTTTGTCGGTTAAAGTTGTAGAAAAAAATTCAAAGGAGATAAGGTGCAAAGTTATAAACGGAGGTCTTCTGACATCTAAAAAAGGAATAAATCTGCCTTCAGGGACTTTAAATGCACCCTCATTAACTGATAAAGACAGGATAGACCTTGAGTTTGGAATAAAAAACAATGTAGATTTTGTTGCTTTGTCTTTTGTAAGAAAAAAAGAGGACATTCTTGAAGTAAAAAAAATAATTGCAGATCATGGAAAAAATATTCCTGTTATTGCAAAAATAGAAAAACATGAAGCCTTAGAAAATATTGATGAAATTATTGAAGTATCAGATGCTGTAATGGTTGCAAGAGGTGATCTTGGTGTTGAAATAAGGCTTTCTATGGTGCCTGCGACCCAGAAGATGATAATTAAAAAAGGGAATAAACTGGGAAAACCTGTAATAATAGCAACCCAGATGCTTGGCTCAATGACAGGGTCCCCAAGACCTACAAGAGCTGAGGCTGCTGATGTTTCCAATGCAGTTCTTGACGGAGCTGATGCTCTTATGCTTTCCGAAGAGACTGCTTCAGGAAATTATCCTTATGATGCAGTCAGGTATATGAAAGAGATTATTCACGAAGCTGAAAAGATTTATCCTTTTGAAAAAATCCGTCCTGAATCAGCTGTGGGCGGAGTTCCCCAGTCTGTTGCAAGGGCAGCATGTACACTTGCTGATGAACTTTCCTGCAGAGCTGTTGTTGCGCCTACAAGATCCGGATTTACAGCTTCACAGATTTCAAAATTCAGGCCGAAGTGCCCTGTGATTGCTTTTACGCCTGATCTTAAGGTAATAAAAAGGCTTAATCTTTACTGGGGAGTTTTTACTTTTGAGTTTCCCGAAGTCGGTGATACAGACTCTATGATAAATAATGCTGCTGAAAAATGTATTGAAACAGGAATTGTTAAAAAGGGTGACAGAATTGTTATAACAGCAGGCCACCCTCTGTGGATTTCAAGGACTACAAATATGGTTCAGGTACGAGAGGTTTAATCGTTTTTTGATTTAAGCTCTTTGCTGAGTTTGTTGAATAATTCCTTTTGTTTTTCTTTTTGTTTTTTCTGGAATTGTTCAATCTCTTTTGTTTTGTTTTTCTGTTTTTCTTTAAACTCTTCAAGTTCTGAATCAAGTTTGGCTGACTGCTTTTCTTTTGGCAGAGATTCAATGAGCGTGTGATCCTCAAGAAGAGTCTGATAATTTTGATTTTTTTCTATTATGTTTATAATATTTTTATCTTCAAGTTTTCGCAAAATGAAAAAAGTTTCTTCTTCTGAAATATCAAGCAGTTCAGAAATCTCTTTTACTGAAGGAGGGATGTTGTTATTTTTGTATTCAAGTATTCGTAAAGCTGATACAAGTAGATGAGCTTTTTTATACATAGAGAGGTTCTTCATTTGACTTCAGCCCTTTGTTTTTGATTGTCGAACTTGACATAAATTTTTACTGAGAGTATCAGTTCTTTTTAAAAAAAGTCAATTTTAAACAGCAATTGGAAGAAAACTGCAATCTTTTTATTTCAGGTGCTGAATTTAATTATATAATAACTGAAAAATAATAAAAATCAGATATATAAACAGGAGGAATAATGACTGAAATTATTGATATGGAAGCAAGAGAAATTTTAGATTCTAGAGGAAACCCTACTGTAGAAGTCGATATACTTCTTGAATCAGGAGCATTTGGCAGAGCAGCAGTACCTTCGGGCGCTTCAACAGGAATAAGAGAGGCTCTTGAATTAAGGGATCAGGATGATGACTACTATCTTGGTAAAGGCGTAACAAAAGCTGTTGACAATATAAACGGCCCTATTGCTGAAGCAGTTATAGGTCTTGATGCCTCTGATCAGAGAACTCTTGACAGAATTTTGAATGAACTTGACGGAACAGATAATAAATCTTCCCTTGGTGCCAATGCATTGCTTGGTGTTTCAATGGCGGCTGCAAGAGCTGCTGCACAGGCACACGGGCTCCCTTTATACAAATATATCGGTGGAATTACAGCATATACACTTCCTGTACCTATGATGAATATTATCAACGGCGGAGCACATGCTTCCAATAATCTTGATATTCAGGAGTTTATGGTAATGCCTGTTGGCGCATCAACTTTCAGAGATGCTTTAAGAATAGGTGCCGAAGTTTTTCATAATTTAAAAAAGATTTTAAAATCAAAAAATTATAATACTGCAGTAGGTGATGAAGGCGGATTTGCTCCTGATCTTGGTTCAAACAGAGAAGCACTTGAACTTATAAAAGAAGCTGTGGAAAAAGCAGGTTATGATTTTGGCAAAGATGTTTTGCTTGCACTTGACTGTGCATCAAGCGAATTTTATGAAAACGGCAAATATGTACTTGCAGGAGAAGACAAGGTTTTAACAGCCCAAGAGCTTGTAAGCTATTATGAAACCCTGGTAAACGATTTTCCTGTTGTTTCAATAGAAGACGGTCTTGCAGAAGATGACTGGGATGGCTGGGCTCTTATGACAAAGACACTTGGAGATAAAGTACAGATAGTAGGTGATGATCTTTTTGTAACAAACCCTGTAATTCTTGAAAAAGGTATTAAAACGGGTGTTGCAAACTCAATTCTTATAAAGGTAAATCAGATAGGTACTCTTTCAGAAACTCTTGATGCGGTTGCTATGGCAAAAAATGCAGGCTATACAACAGTAATATCGCATCGTTCAGGAGAAACAGAAGATACCTTTATTTCTGATCTTGCAGTTGGTGTTACAGGATTTCAGATTAAGACAGGTTCTCTTTCCAGAAGTGACAGAATAGCAAAGTACAATCAGCTTTTAAGGATTGAAGATGAGCTTGGTGATCAGGCTGTATATCCCGGAAATATTTTTCTTTAGACAAAACAGCGGCATTTTAATATGCCGCTTTAATTAAAATGAGCAGATTTAAAATGAAAAAAAACTATTATATTATTGTAACAATTTTAATCTTTTTTTCTTTTGCCTCAAAAAGTTACGCATTTATACCCGACTCAGAAAAGCTTAGCTGTTTTATGCTTGAAAAGACCGGTCAATGTAGTTCTTATTTTAGCGCCGAATATGGAACAATTCTTCATTTTGCAGATAAAAAACCTGTTGAAACAGATATAGATTTATATTACTCCTGCTCAGGTAATTTCAGGGCTGATACAGGCTCAGAATACGGGTCGCTTTATTTGGAAAATATTTCCGGCAAGGCTTTGACAGTATCTGGAGATGAGCTTATATCCGAAGAAATATCCGGTTATTTTTATTTTAAGGATATTTTATGGCTGGATGACTGCAAAAATCTTTTAGAGCTTCTTGAGAAAAGAGGATGTGATTTATCTTCTGTAAGACTCGATAGAAAAGACGGTAATATTTTTTATGTAATAGGAAAAATAGATAAAGATAAAAAAAAAGATCAGGCAGAACTTTATGTTGATAAAGAAAGTTTTCTGCCGTATTTTTACACTGTTTATAAAAACGGAAATCTTTACAGCTTCAGATATCTTGACTGGTTAAAATCAGGCAGTCTCAGGTATCCGGGTATTATTGAGATTTATTCAGGCGGTGTAATAACAAGAAGAATAGAAACTGATAGTTTTAATGCTTCATTTGAGCCTGAATCTGAAAACTTTTTTTCAGTTGATAAAAATCTGAAAATATATAAAAGCGATGATTCAGATATTGAGGAAAACTTTGAGGAAAAGTTCGATTCTATAGATAAAATTTTTCAGTAGTAATTTTCGTCAGTTTATATTAAATCTTTGTTTATCTTTTTTTGTGTTCTGAAAATAAGTGTCGCAACAAAGTAAAATTTTTTCAAATAATAAAAAGCATAAGGTTAGTTTATGGCTGGTAATTCAAACAAATATATTTTTGTTACAGGGGGAGTTCTTTCATCACTTGGTAAAGGTCTGGCTTCAGCTGCAATAGGCGCTTTACTTGAAAACAGAGGGCTTAAAGTCACAATTCAGAAACTTGATCCGTATATAAACGTAGATCCCGGAACAATGAATCCGTTTCAGCACGGTGAGGTTTTTGTAACTGATGACGGAGCAGAAACAGATCTGGACCTTGGCCATTATGAAAGATTTATTAATGCAAGACTTACCAGCGACAATAATTTTACAACAGGTAAAATTTACAACTCGGTAATAAGCAAGGAAAGAAGGGGAGAGTATCTTGGCGGAACTGTTCAGGTTATTCCCCACATTACAGAAGAGATTAAATCAAGCATAAAAAAGGTCGGTGAAAAGGTTGATGTTTCAATAATTGAAATTGGCGGTACTATAGGCGATATTGAATCACTTCCGTTTCTTGAAGCGATAAGACAGATGAAGGCTGATGTTGGAAAAGAAAATGTTTTATATATTCACCTTACACTTGTCCCATATATAAAAACAGCAGGCGAACTTAAAACAAAGCCGACCCAGCACAGTGTTAAAGAATTAAGAAGTATAGGTATTCAGCCTGATATTCTTTTATGCAGAACAGAGCAGTATCTTACAGATGAACTAAGATCTAAAATTGCTCTTTTTTGTAATATTAATAAAGATGATGTAATTACTGCCATAGATGTAGACTGTATTTATGAAGTTCCTGTTGTGTATAATCGTCAGGGATTAGATGAAAAAATACTTTCTCATCTAAATATCTGGGCAAGAGCTCCAAGACTTGAAAACTGGGAACAGCTTGTATACAGATTTAAAAATCCAAAAGATGATGTAAATATAAAAATTGTCGGAAAATATACAGAGCTTACAGAATCTTATAAAAGTCTTAATGAAGCCCTTATTCATGCAGGTATTGCAAGTAATGTTTCTGTTAAACTCGACTTTATAGATTCTGAAACAATAAGATCTGGAAATGTTGCTGAAAAAATGGCCGGAGGCGACGGTATACTTGTTCCGGGCGGATTTGGATACAGAGGTGTTGAAGGCAAAATTGAGGCTGTAAGATATGCAAGAGAACAAAAAATTCCTTTTTTCGGTATATGTCTTGGAATGCAGGTGGCTGTTATTGAATATGCAAGAAATGTTGCGGGTCTTAAAGACGCCAATTCAACAGAATTTGATCATCAGGCAAAAGATCCAGTGATCTATCTGATGACTGAATGGTATAATGAGCAGACCGGACAAAAAGAGCTAAGGGATGAAGATTCTGATAAAGGCGGAACAATGCGTCTTGGAGCCTATCCTTGTGTTCTTGAGGAAAATACTAAAGCTATAAAAGCATATCAAGAAAAAGATATTTCTGAAAGACACAGACACAGGTTTGAATTCAACAATGCCTATCTTGACCTGCTAAGAAAAAGCGGGCTTGTCATAAGCGGGATTTCTCCGGAAAAAGATCTTGTGGAAATTGTTGAAATTGAAGGTCATCCATGGTTTCTTGGATGTCAGTTTCATCCTGAATTTAAGTCAAGACCTATGAATTGTCATCCTCTTTTCAGGGATTTTATAAAGGCATCTTATAAAAATAAAAAAAAGTAATAGTTCCGTTTTATTTGTAAATAGATATAAATTAAAAAGGGTTTCATAGTAATAAAATGAAACCCTTTTTTAGTTTTTACAGGAAATTTTGCACCTGGTAAAAAATTATTTAATCAGATTTTTTCCATAATTTTTTCAACTATTTTTTCATAAGAAAGCCCGAAAAGATCTTCTGGTTTTAAAAGATCCAGAAGCGAATTATTCCATGTGATATTATTTTCCTGAATATTGTTTTTGATTCTTTCAAGTTTTCCCCCAAGAGCTTTTACCCTTATATAAAGAGGGATTTCTGTTTTAAACTCTATTTCAAGGGATAAAAGGTATTCAATCCTCTGGTGATTTTCTGCACCTTCTTTAGAAGTTACAGGTATAACAAGAAGTGGTCTTCCGTCTTTTTGTCCTTTGCCAATAAAAACATTTCCTTCACGGACAATTATCTTTTTTGTTCCTTTAAGCCTGGTGTCTGATTCGGCTCTTGAAGGAACAGCTTTTAAAGACCCGTCTTTTGTAACCACAGAAATTTTTGTATTTTCTGCAGGCTCTCCAAGCATATTAAGATCATCAATTTTATAAAGAACAGAACCTTTTATACTGTTTATAACTTCCTGAATATTTTTAATAACAACAAGATTTTGTGGGGTTACCTGATTAAGTTCAATATCGCTTTTGTTAAGAAAATCAAAAACAATACCTTCTGGTTTTTCAGATATCCTGCTTGTTCCTACTGTAACTGTTTTTGCCTGGTGCTTGATTGCATCTATAGGTCTTGAAAGAAGATCTGAAGCAAGGGACAGCATTTCAAAGAGTTTTGATATCATATTAGAAGGTGTCCCTTTCACTGAAAAATCGAGTTCAAAATCAGAAGCATTAAGTCTTCCGTAAAGATAATTTAAAAGTAAAACCAGGTCTGAGGTAAAATTTGGCGGCAGAATAGAAAAAAAGTTTTCATTATGCTGGTGCTTTCTTAATTCTCTGTAAAAAGATGCTATGGTTACTTTAAACTCTTTTTCAAGAATAATTTCAAAAAGTTCTTTATTTTCAGACTGAAGAGAGGTTATAGCCTCTTCAATATTTTTTCTGTGATTGTAAAAAAATACTGAATCCTTGTTTATTTCTCTTGCTGCATAATATCCCCATAAATGTCCGGCCAGAGTTACAAGTAAAGGTGTAAGATGCTCGCCTGTGTCAGGAATTTTTATTAAAACATCAGAATCAGTATCAAACCTTTTGTCATTTTCATTGGCAAATACAACAGTTTCAGACTTATGAGCCTTGAATATGGCAGTATCTTTTATTATATCAGACATTACCGATTCCCTTGCACCTGCAGCGCATACCAGAATAAGAGGTTCCGAAGATAGATCTATATGTTTTTTATCTTCTACATAGTCTGAAGATATGGTTCTGTAGCAAAGTTCACTGAGCTTGATCCTTATTTCGTCGGCAGCGGCTTTATTGGGCCCGCTTCCGACTGTAGCCCAGTATGTTTTTTTGTGAGCAGTTTTTTGAGCCCCGAGCTTTATTTCATCTTTGTTGTCAAGAATTTTTTCCATAAGCTGAGGAAGTCTTGTCAGTCTGTCGATTTCATCAGAAATATAATTTGCGGTTTTTGTTTTTAAAAGATCTGCAAGAAAAAGCCCAAGCAGAGCTCCTGCTGTAACCTGAGCATAAAAAGCTTTTGTGGATGCTACAGACATTTCAATGTCTCTTCCTGTACTTGTATAAAGGACACCATCGACTTTAAATGTTATGTCGGAATCTCTTCTGTTTACTATAGCCATTGTTTTGGCACCGCAGTTTTTGGCCATATCAATACTTTTATTTGTATCAGTAGTAGTTCCCGACTGGGTGATTGCTACGACAAGTGCATTTTCCATAGAATTGCTGCCCGATTCATCAAGAACAAATCCGCTTAATTCCGAAGCTTTAAGAGATGATATCTGAATTTGAGTTTCTCCAAGATAGTGAGCGGCAATAAATGCTCCTGCATTTGCTGCAACTCCAGCGGTTCCCTGACCTATAAAAAAGATTCTTTTTATTTTATTGTTTAAGAACTCGTTTCTGATTTTTTCAGGAAAAATAAAATTATCAAAAGCAGGCTTTTTAATATTGTTTGTTTTGTCTGTAATTTCCCATCTTCCCTGAAGTGTTTTTCTCGCAGATGAAGGAGATTCAAAAATTTCTTTTAAGAAAAAGTGTTCAAAATTTTGTCTGTCAACATCTCTTGAAGTTATTGGAGTTGTCTGGATCATATTTTCATCAATATTAATTTTTTCACCATTGTATGTAAAAGAGCTGATCCCTTTGATTTTGTCGTTTTGGTTTTCATCAAGAATTACAATCTGACCGTTATTTTTTTCGCCTTCGAGCTTATAATAATCCTGTGTCCTTTCAACAAAACCGTATACTTCCGAGGCTACAGTGTAAGAATCTTCAGATATACCGACAAAAACAGCCTGCCCGCTTCCTTTTTGAGCAAGAAACATTTTTCCAGGTGCTAGTCCGGTCTGCATCAAAATTGCGTGAGATCCTTTGAATTCGCTTACAGCAAGGCGAAATGCCTCTTCTATGGAATAACCGTCATTATAAAACTTTGAAATCTGCAAAGGGATTATTTTAGTATCAGTAGAGATTTTTTCAGGTATTTTATCGATTTTGTTTTCAAAATCAGATTTTAATTCATGATAATTATCAATGTCTCCGTTAAGTGATACATGAATGCTAGTACCGTTGTGCTTTGTTTTGTCGAATGTTGAATTGTCAACAGGATGGCAGTTAAGCTGGGAGATCTCACCTACAGATGCCCATCTTGTATGTGCTCCTGCAGATACAGTAAGGGGATTCGACTCTGAAACGGCGTTTAAAATAAGGTCATTTTTTATCTGGTTTCTTATAAATCTTATGTTGTCGCCCAGAGCTCCTGTTTCTGCAGCAAATTTATATGTAAAGATAACTGTATATTCATTATTATCAGGATTTTTATTAATGCTTATTTTATAATTTGTAAGTTCTTTGATATTTTTTCTGTGGGAAAAAATATCTTCAAGTGAGTTGTTTTTTAGCTTCTCAATGAAATTACTGTAATTTTTTTCAGTAAAAGTTGTAAATACTGATATTCCTGCAGAATCTCTTCCTCTTACTTCAAGAATGTTTATGCTGTTTAAAACTGTATTTAGTTTTCTGTAGAAAGATACATTTTCAACTTTGTTCTGGCTGAGCTGGTTTATTTTTTCTATATTTTCAAGTATTTCTTTTTGTATTGTCCAGGCAGCATCTTTTAACACTTCAAGCAGTTCTGCAGTTTTTATCCCTTCTTCTGGAGGCAGAATCCCGAGCTTTTTGTCAATCTGCTCAGATTCAGATTTGCAGAAAATATCCATTTCTGCTGCAATATTTTTCGTTTTATCAATAAGCTCAGGCTTAAAAAAAAGTTCTGAAAAGATTTGGTTAAGCTTTAGTTTTCTTGCAGACGTTAAAATATTTTTACATTGTTGTTCACCACCGAGATAATCCTTTGATGTTTTCTGATTTTTTTCAACAAATAAAAAATCTTTATGTTTTAATTCATCAAAAGCAGAATTTATTTCAGATATTATTTCTGCTGCATTTCTGCTGTTTCCGGATATATTTTTAAAGGTTATTATGCCTGATAACCCACAGTTGATATTTGAATACTCAACAGGGAATAAAACCAAAGTCCTGTTATTTTTTAAAAGCTTATTATCTGTTGTGAAAAAATAAACCTCAGTTTTGAGAAGATTAAAAAAAGATTTTGATAATTTTTTAATTTCAGTCAGCATATATATCTCCATTTGTATTTTTTTGTAAATTATTTTAAGAAAACCTTAATTTTCTGCCTTGTTTAAGGAAGAATTAAATTTAATCTTCAAAACACCTCAGCTTTTTGTAGTTAAATTTTTCATTTGCCGTAATTGAACAAAAAATTCTAGTTTTCGGTCAAATACTACCTAAGGGTTTTTTAAGGTTTGATTTTCAGTAATTATTCTGCTTCATTTGTTATAATCTTTATAAATGTGTACAATTGTCTTGAATTCTTTAAATTCTAAAAGACACAAATTTAAAACATGAGCCTGAAAACATAAATCTGAATTTAAGAAAGATTGTTGAAATAATTTGAAATTAATCTTCTGCCGTATTCTGCAGCTCTTATTCCCATATAATCTCCGTGACCTACAAG
Organism: Thermodesulfobacteriota bacterium; assembly: GCA_051744925.1. Classification (GTDB taxonomy): domain Bacteria; phylum Desulfobacterota; class Desulfobacteria; order Desulfobacterales; family JACKCP01; genus JACKCP01. The sequence continues at coordinate 16,335 of JBNJDM010000011.1, forward strand.
TACTGCAAAAGCAATAGATTCCTTTGTATCTTTTTCCTGTGCAAAGCCTGTAAACCAGTCGTATCTGACTGTATTGGTCATATTTGATATAGAGCCTGTTTTACCCCCTATGATCAGATTTTTCATTGATTTGCCTCTTCTGTAATCGTTAAAGGCTCTTTTAGCTGTTCCATACCTGACTGTTCTTTGCATCATTGCGGAGACTTCTTCAGCTGTAGATTCTTTGATTGCAGAAGTTGAGGATTTAACATTTTTATATCTTATATTTTTTTTGTCATCCACAATTTTTTCAATCAGGAATGGAGTTGAAAGCGTTCCGCTGTTTACTACAGCTGCGTTTATCATTGCCGCATGAAGTACAGAAATTTTTGTTGTATTGTTGAATCCGCTGGCTATTTCTGCCCAGTTATAGTTGCTGTCAGTGATTTCAAGAATGCTTGATTTGACAAATATATCTGAAGGTATGGCTGAATTAAAACTGAAATTGTCTGAGTATTTTAAAAGTTTATCTTTTTTAAGAGCATGGTATCCCAATTTACCGAATACCGGGTTGACAGATTGTGCAAAAGCATCAGTCAACCTTAGATAATTTGTATACCTTGATTTGTTTTGGGAAAGCTGGCGCTTATAAAGTGTATACTTGCCTCCGTTGAAAAACAGTCTTTGTTCAGGAGAATATCCCTGTGATTCAATGGCCGCGGCAGCTGTAATTATTTTAAATATACTTGCAGCAGGATACAGATTCTTTGTACACGGAGATATATTTTTATCAGGTATTGAGTTGTAACCCTTCATTCCCTTGATTTCACCTGTATCAGGGTTTATCACAACAAAAGCTATTGTTTCCGGAGAAGCATAACCGCTGTTAAGTGCTGTGTTTATTTCTGATTCCAGGTATTTTTGAAGTTTTTTGTTTATAGTTGTATGGAAAACAATAACTTCATCTTTGAATCGTGAAGTAAAGTATTTATTTGTAATTTCAGATTCAGGCATATCTTTGAGAATATTACTGATCTCATTTTTAGATATTTGAAGTTTTTCCTGATTATTATCTTCATCATTGTTTTCTTTTTCAGGAACAAAAATAAAGATAAATATCAAAAAAAGAATTATCAAAGCTGAAAAAAAGATTATCTTTTTTTTCTTTGACCGGCTTTTTTTTCTGATATTTCTTTTGTAACTTTTTAGATATCCTGAGTTCTGATAATCATTCATAATCTATATAAAAAAGGGAAAAATCCCGCCTCTAAATTTTAGTTCAGTTTTAAATCCTTCACATCCCAGTTTGTTTCAAAGCCTTCACTGTTTGATACTGAAACTTTTCTTTTCAAAGGGATTTGTCTTGTTACAACTCCTTTGCCCTCGGGAGTTTCAACTTCTGACCCGATATCAGGCATATTCTTTTTCAGGTATTTATATGTTTCATTTTCATAATTAAGACAGCACATAAGCCTTCCACAAACCCCTGATATTTTTGTAGGATTTAAAGAAAGGCTTTGTACTTTTGCCATTTTTATGGAAATAGGTTCAAAGTTTTCAAGGTAGGAAGAGCAGCATGTCCTTCTGCCGCATCTGCCTACGCCGCCACAGAGTTTAGCTCTGTGTCTTATACCGACCTGTCTCATTTCTATTCTTATATGATACTGTTTAACAAGAATTTTAACAAGATCTCTGAAATCTACTCTGCCGTCTGCAGTAAAGAAAAAAGTTAATTTTTTACTGTCAAAAGTACTTTCAACTTTGAACAGATTCATTGCAAGATCAAGGATTCTTATCTGTTCACTGCAGAATTCGAATGCAGATTGTTCAAGTTCACGGTTTTGCTGAATTATTTTTTCGTCTTCGGGTGTTACAATTCTGAGTACTGATTTTATCCTGGTTTCAGATTCGTCAACATTTTTATATTCAGGAGTATTTATAACTTCTGCAACTCCAAGACCTTGTTCAGTTTCTACAATTACTTTTGTCCTGATGCTCAGATCTTTGGTATCTGCTTCAAAGTCGTAAATTTTACCTGCTGTTTTAAATCTTACGCCTGTTATTAACTTATTATTTTTATTCATTTATTGCTGCCTGGATTTTTAATAGTGAAGACTGAGTTAAGATTTTAGAATTAACATTTGTTTTCAGTCTGTTTTGTACTGTTAAAATTATATCAATAATTGTAAACAGCTTTTTATTGTTTATTGTTTGAGTTGCATTAGCAATACTTTTTTCAAGAGTTTTTAAATAAATATATTGTCTGTTTTCTTTATATACAACCATATCCCTGAAAAAAAGAAGCATTAATGTAAAAAAAAATTCTGTGATTTCTTTTCCTGCACAAATATATTCGCTTATAAAAATAATCAGAGCATAGCTTTTAAAGCTGTTTTCAGCCAGTGTTTCTATAAGCGTAAATAATTGTCCGGTTTCTTTTTTTTCAGATAATTCAGAGCCATTAAAACAATCAGGATTAAAACTGATGTTTTTTTTGTTTTCAGTGTCAAAGGAAAAGAAATTAAAATTGTAGCATCTTGATCTTATTGTCGGAAGGGTATCCATGTAATTTCTTACAGTAAGAATAAAATATGTATTTACCGGAGGTTCTTCCATCATTTTAAGCAGAGCATTTGCCGCATTAATTCCCAAAAGATCTGCTTCTGTTATAAGTACAATTCTTTTTTTTGCCTCATGCGGTTTTAAATTCAGTTTTTCTTTTAACTGTCTTATCCTGCCGATTTTTATACTTTTCCCCTCGGGTTCTGTTATTATAAAGTCAGGATAAACAAAAGACTTTATTCTTCTGCAGTTTTTACATATACCGCATGGATTTAATCCGGGACCGTTTTTTTGAAGACAGTTTAATGTCATCATCAGTTTTACGGCAAATTGTTTTTTACCGCTGTTCTCAGGTCCTGAAAAAAGCATGGAAGGGGGTATAGCCCCCTTTATTAGCATGTTCTCGAAGCTTTTTACAAGCTTGCTGTGATAATTATATTCCGGCAATTTATTACTCCGGCGAAAAATTAATTCATTGAATCGACTCTTTCCTTGAGCTCTTTTCCGCACTTAAAGAAAGGGAGTTTTTTAGGCGGAATTTTGACTTTTTCACCGGTTTTCGGATTTCTTCCTGTATAACTCTGATATTCTTTAATAAAAAAGCTGCAAAGACCCCTTATTTCAACTCTTTCATCTTTTGCAAGAGCTTCTGTCATTGAGTCGAAAAATATTCTTACTATTTCCGATGCTTCTGCTTTAGTTAAGTTTGCTTCTTTTTTCAGTTCTGCTATCAGTTCGAGTTTATTCATGTTACCTCCGGGATAAATTTCTTTGTAAAATAAAAATCAGATGCATTTAATAAATGCCAGTAAAAAATAAGTCAAGTTATGAAATCAACATTATTTAAAAATTCAACATTATCTTCTTCAACCTCTGTAAAGGCGTATTGTCCGAGTATATCTATCTGTACAATCACCTTTTTTCCTGCAGAGCTTTTTTCAAATATTCCTTTGACCCCGGCAAGAGGCCCGTTTTTTATAATAACCTGTTCACCTTTTTTAAAACCTCTTCCTGTAGAGATAATTTCTTTTGATCCGGAAAAAAGAATTAAAGATTCAACAGCTTCTGTTTTTACCGGAACAGGCTCATTGTTAAAACCGAGCAGCCTTACAGCGCCTGTAGTTTTTAAAATATTTAAATGACTCGGCGCAAATCTGTCTGAAAGTACAAAAATATATCCGGGAAACATTGGTGTTTCAATCAGTTTTTTTCTGTCTTTTCTCCTGCTCATACGAATAACTGTAGGAAGAAAAGCTTCTATTTTTTTTTGAAGAAGCGCATCTTTGACTACGTTTTCAAACCTGCTTTTTGTATGAAGCACATACCAGTATTTTAAATCAGTATCTTTATTGTTCATTTAATCAAAAACCTGACTTTTATTTGTTTTTTACTTAGTTGTTGAACGAACACTATTTTTTTTGTCGGGTTTTGCGTTAAAATCAAAATTTAATCCTCAAAATACTCCAGTATTCTCGGGGGAAAACTTTTCATCTGCCGTAACTGAACAAAAAAATCTGGTTTTCGGCCAATCACTAATTGGGTTGTTACAGTTGAACAAATAATAATGATTTATTGACGCAAAATTCATAGTTTAATTTTAAGTTAAATGCAAGAGTTTAAAAATATTATCAAAATTAATATCTTTTTATTAATGGAAGCACTCAGTTTTAAGTTACTCATCGTCAGATATGCTCTGGTCTATTCCACCGAGATTCATTAAATTTAAGTATAATGTGACTGTTTTTTCATCTTCTGTCTCATTGTAAACAAGGTCAGCTGTCCAGCACTGGGAGCTCAGCTCAGCTCCTATCTCTTTTTCATAGTTGTTTTTTGTTTTTTTGTTTTCCATAAGAATTTTTTCATAAAAACCGTGAATCCGCCATTTTGGTGATAATTTTATATCTGAGCTTAATCTTAAGGATTCATTTTCTTCATGTGTATATCTGTGCTCAAATCCAAATTCGGAGCCGTTTTCTGTAACCGCACGAAGTAAAAGGTTTCTTTGGCTTATTAGATGGTCATAATGAGACCATTTTGCATCGAGTTCCGCATAAACATTATCAATAGGTGAAACTTTTAAATATCCTTCAAGGTCTTCAAAACGACCGGATGATTTGTCATCGTTGCTGAATTGGCTTTCATCCATGTTGTATGGCTGTGTTAATTCGAATCTCAGCAGCTCTTTATACCCGTATTTTTTTTCATCTCCTGTGCCCGGAATTATGCTTTTGGACGTAAGTGTCTGGTCAAGAGAAAATTCTATTCTTTTTTCGTGCTCAATTCTGTCGAAATCATCGAAATCAGGCAGGTCTTGCTGGTCTTCTTCCTGATCAGGAGTGTAGGAATAGTTGACTGAAGGAGTTATAGTATGTTTGATTTTTTCTGTTGTTGATGAATTGACATTAAATACTTTAAAAAAGGAAGTGGAAGTTTTTATATTAAATCCGTAAATCTGCCTTGAATAATCTTTACTTTCGCTGTTGTCATCTTTTCTGTCCTTTGTATACCAGAGTGTTTCGTGAAAATAGGCTGATGGCTCTACAGAAAGGTAATTAGATATCTGAAAAGGAGCATATATGGTTGGAGTAAAATTGACTCTGTGTCCTTTTTCACCGTAGATTCTGTGAAAATAATTATATTCTGTGTCAAATGAAGCCTGAACAGGCAGCCATGAAAAATCTGATCTCGGGCTGTAAAACGAAAGCCTTGGAAGCCTGTGAACCGTATTGTTTTTTTTGTCGGTTTCTTTAATTATAAGATCATCTATCCATAAAAATTCAGCTTCAAATGAACCGGGAGTAAAATTTTTCTGCATTAAAAATCTGTTGGTTCTGCCTGTATCGTCTTCAGGCTCAATATTGCGGTTAAAGTTTTTTGAAAAACTATCTTCTGTTTCATCAAAGCCGAGATATCCGGAATCAAATTCATTTAAATAATCAGGATCGCTTGCAATATCAAGATCCAGATAAGTTTTAAATCCCCAGAAAGAGTCATAGTCTGATTTCATTCTAAACCAGTATCTGTCTTCAGGTTTTTTCTCAGGATCGTTTTGAGACTTTTCATTGTATAAATACGGATCATTATTTATCTGATCGTAAAAGATCTGGGTAAAGCTTTTTTGGTCCGGTTGTATTCTGAATTCTATTCCTGTTCTGTCGCTTCTTTTTTCCATAAAATGATAGTATAAAGTCATGTCTGCCTGGTCTGACAGAACAAGATAAAGCGGCTGATTGATCTCTGCACCATCAGCGCTTGAATAGCTTATTTCAGGAACTAAAAGCCCGGATTGTCTTTTTGTTTTTACTGGAAAATACATAAAAGGAAGGTACAAAAGGGGTCTGTCCATTGTATTAAAATTCATATTCCAGGCATAACCGTATCCGTCGATAGTAGCTTTAATTTTTTCAGCTTTGAATTCCCAGTCTTTTTTTGGATTGTCGCAGGCAGTAAAAGAGGCTTTTTCTGCAATGTAGGTTTTTTCAGACTCTTTTTCAATTTTTTCACCTTTAAGGTAAAAATTTACTTCTTTTATGAAAATTTTACCGCTTCTTATAACCCCTTTTTTTGTTTTATAATTTAAAAATATTGAATCACCGTTTATTGTTTCAGTATCAGTTTCAATAAAAGCATTGCCTGTAATACTTAATATTTCATTTTTCTGATCAATGAATATATTATCTCCTTTTATTGTTTCTCCTGCAGTAAAAGCAGTAACATTATTATGAGCATGAAATGTTTCCTCTTTTGTATTATAGGTTATTTTGCCGGCATTAACCGTTACATTGTCACCTGTTATAAAGTTTTGGCTGCTGAAAACTTCTGAGTTAAATGCAGCAGAGCAGAAGAAAATTATATATAAAAAGAGTTTTTTTTTCATATCCTTGCTTTTTTGAAATTAAAATAATAATTATTTTTATCTGTTTAGTTTTGCAGTTATGAAACAATCAAAATTACTGTTTTTCTGTGCTTTAAGTATATCCGGAGAAAATCAGATTTAAAAGTTTTAAATCCGGATAATACTGAATCCAGGGGTTCAGATCTGATTAAAGCACATTTAACGCGTGTATATGTATTATATCAAGCTTTATTAGTAAATTTAAAAATTTAATCGGAGGTGTAAAATTTATAAAGGACGTTTGATAACATTCTGCGGAGGAGAGGGCGCAGGTAAGTCAACTCAGGCAAGAGATCTTTACAGGTTTTTTGTATCAAAAAATATTGATGCTGTTTTGACAAAAGAGCCCGGCGGTACAAAAACAGGGATGAAAATAAGGAAAATTCTTCTTTCACCAGAAAGTGAAGGTCTTGATCCCAAAGCAGAGCTTTTTTTATATCTTGCAGATCGCGCAGAGCATTATAAAAAACTTATACTTCCTGCCCTTGAGCAGGGAAAAATTGTAATCTGTGACAGATTTATAGACAGTACTTATGTTTATCAGGGTGTTGCAAGAGGTCTTGACAAAGACTTTATTGATACTGCACATAAATATATTTTTCAGGGGTTTATCCCGTGTTTGACTGTAATTCTTGATATTTCATATGAAAAAGGCTGTGTTAGAATAGAAAATGATCAGAAAAGCGGAGTAAGGGAAGAGGCTGAATCAAGGTTTGACAATGAAAAAAAATCGTTTCATAAACTTGTAAGACAAGGTTTTCTTGATCTTGCAGCAAATGATGATACAGGCAGGTTTTTTGTTGTTGATGCAGACAATTCTCAGGAAGAGATCTTTGGCAGGATAAAAAATAAATTAATTAAAGAAAAGATAATAGATATAAAAAATGAATAAACTTTTATTCCCATACATAAGTGCAGACAATCCTTTAATAAAAAAAGTTGAAGATGATTTTGAAAGTCTGTCTTTAATCTCACTTGATAAGGAACTAACTTCTTTTTATGACACGATATATTCAAAAATCTATTTTCCCGATCCGGAGCTGATAAATAAAATAAGCAGTCTTTTTTCATTTTATTCAGGTAAAATATCTGAAAACAGAAATGAGAATTTTTTATTCGATTTTTACTCCGGTGATTCAGAAGAATCAGTAAGTGAAATTTTAAAAGAACTTAATTCAGATGCAGAAATTAAAGATAATGATAAATTAGTTATGTCTGGTCTTTTTCTTAAAATGGCTGAAAAATACGAACAGGATAAATTAAATATAGATCTTGAACTTTATGAAATTGAAAAAAAAGAAAAAAATCTTTTTTCAAATCTTTTGAATACAAAAAACTATGATAAGAAAGATATGCACAAAAAAAAACCTGATCATGAATTCTCTTTAGAATTTGTTAAAAAAAGAATAAATTCCTGGGTTGATTTTTTTGTTAGTACAGGATGTGTATCATTTTCATGGATTACAGATAAAAAAGAATATGTTGACTTTTTAAATGAAGCAGGTCTTGAGCTTGAAAAAGTTAAAGATTTAAAATTACCTGCTTCCGGTTCACATTGCTGTGTTTATGAATCCACTGCTGATTTTCAAGCTTTTGTAAATAAGAAAGTAAAATATATAACTGCAGATAAAAATCTGCCGGAATTTAAAAATAAAATTCTTACGGTTTTTTGTCTGGAGTGATCAGTTTTTGATTATCAGATTATAAAAATAAAGATTTTAAAATTGAAAAAAAACTGATCTAAAAGCATTGACAAACTAAAAAAAGAGGGTATAGCTTTCAGGTTAGGTTATAAATTTGTCGGTTGCGGGTTTTTTTGTTAAAGAACCCTTTTAAAAAAGTACCCGGGTTAAAACCGGGTGAAAAAAAATATATAATTATTTATATCGAAGGAGGAAGTGGATTATGAGTTTTAACCCAATAGTAGATCAGGAAAAGTGTACAGGATGTGAAGAATGTGTAGATATCTGTCCTACAGAAGTTTTTGAAATAGTAGACGGCAAATCATCTCCTGTTAATGCAGAAGAATGCGTAGGCTGTGAGAGCTGTGTAGAAGTTTGTCCAGAAGACGCAATAGTTATTGAGGAATTATAAAAAAAATAAGCCCCGGAGCATTTCTTTCCTTCGGGGTTTTTTAAGATTATCCTAATGAAACAATACGTTATAGACTCACTAAACATAAAAGATATTTCATCGATAAAAGAGGTTTTGATTAATCGCTTCGGAACCCCTTTCATGGATGAAATTTTTTCTGCAGAACTCGATCAAGATGTTCTTAATGAAGAGCAGAAAAAACATACAGAATGCGCTCCTCATTATATCACTCTTCTTCTCGGGGAGACCAGTCTTACAGCAGAAATTCTTGTGAGATCTCCAAAGACACTGAGATGTTCATGCATGGGTTACGCAGACGACCAGCAGATTTTATGGATTATAAATCTTGTTGACGATATTCTTGTTGAAGCAAATGTCGGTATCTGATAAAATTATAAATCTATTCTTTTTTTCTTCATAAATTTTTAAGCATTTTTTGAAAGGACTTCTCATGTTAAAAATAGTTCCTCTGGGAGGGCTTGGAGAAATCGGCCTGAATATGATGGCTGTTGAATATAATGATTCAATAATTATTATAGACTGTGGCCTGATGTTTCCGGAGGATTATATGCTCGGTGTAGATATTGTAATCCCCGATTTTACTTATATCAGGCAGAATATAGATAAAATTTCAGCTGTTATACTTACACATGCCCACGAAGATCATATAGGCGGCATACCTTTTCTTTTAAGGGAGCTCTCGGTACCTGTATGGGGTACTCCTTTTACAGCAGGGATTGTAAAAAACAAGCTCGAAGATTCAGAAGTTCCTGTACACAAAGATTTAAGAGTTATAGATATTGATAAGCCGATGAGGCTCGGACCTTTTAAAATCGATTTCATAAGAGTTTCCCACTCAACCATTGACGGAGTAGGGATGTGTATTGATACTCCTGAAGGACGCATTATTCATACAGGTGATTTTAAAATTAATCCTTCAGTGATTAATGATATGTCAACAGATATTAATAAATTTGCTCATTTTGGTGATAAAGGTGTTTTATGCCTGTTGTCAGACTCCACGAATGTTGAGCATGAAGGTTATACCATATCAGACCTTGATGTTGGTGAAAGTCTTGATACTCTTATTTCGGGCAGTGGCGGCAGAATTATTGTAGCTTTGTTTGCTTCAAATGTAGCAAGAATACAGCAGATAGTTAATATAGGTAAAAAGTATAATAAAAAAGTAGCTTTTAACGGAAGAAGTATTGAAACAACTGTAAGGGTTGCAAAGGAAAAAGGTTTTTTAAAAATTCCTTCTGATATGGAAGTCGGCATAGAAGAAATAAATTATTTTAATAATAAATCTGTAATGATTATAACAACCGGAAGCCAGGGTGAGCCGATGTCGGCTCTTGCACGGATGTCTGACGGCATACATAAGCAGATAAAGATTAAAAAAGGGGATACAGTAATTTTATCCTCAAAATTTATTCCGGGTAATGAAAAGGCTATAACCCAGATAATAAATAATCTCTACAGAATCGGTGCCCATGTTGTTTATGACAAAATAGCCAAAGTCCATGTATCAGGCCATGCTTTCAGAGGCGAGCTTAAAATGATGCTTAATCTTGTAAAGCCTGAGTACTTTGTTCCGATTCACGGAGAATACCGCCATCTTTTTCATCATGCTGCACTTGCCGCAGGTGTTGGAATTCCTGAAAAAAATATTCTTCTTGCTGAAAACGGTATGGAGATTATTTTTAAAGACGGTAAAGGTAAACTGGGAACCAATGTATCAACAGGGAGGGTTCTTATAGACGGTAAAGGCGTTGGTGATGTAGGAAGAAGCGTATTAAAGGAAAGAAGGGTGTTGTCAGAAGACGGTATTGCTCTTGTTACAATGATTATGGATGAAGAAACAGGTGCTATTTTATACGGTCCTGAACTTGAATCAAGAGGATTTGTTTTCTGTAATGAGACAGGTCATCTGCTTCAGGATGCACAATGTGTTATTCTTGAGGTTGTTGAAGATATAGACCCGGGTACTCCAAGGCGGGTTGAACTTATAAGAAACAGGCTGCAGAAAGCTCTCAGGCAGTATTTTTATTTTACAATAAGAAGAAAACCTGTAATTCTAACTAAAATTCTTGAGGTATAGATTTAGTTAAAATGAAAAAGGAAATCAGCGGAATTTTCCTCTTTTTTTTATCTGTATTTTTAATGCTGGGTCTTTTGAGTTACTCTCCGGATGATCCTTCCTTTAATAATGCATTATCATCATTTGATACAGAAAATTATGTCGGTGTGTTCGGAGCTTATTTCTGCGGTTCTTTATACGACTTTTTCGGAACAGGTGCTTTGTGGTTTCCTTTACTGATTTTCATAAAGTCGTATACTCTTTTTAAGCAGGACTTCATGTTTTTGAAGGGTATTACCGGGTATCTGGGAGCTTTTGTACTGATTACATCCACAGGTTCTTTGTTTCGATCTGCGGGCGGATACCTTCAAATACCTGATTATCCACTTGTTTCAGGCTTTTTTTATTCTTTCCTAGAAAAATATCTTAATGAGGCAGGCGCATTAATATTTTTGATATTTTTATTTATTACAGGTTTGATGTTTGCCACAGGTCTTAGAACCGTTTCTTTTGTATCCGGCTTTCATAGGTTTATTATTTTTACAGTCTTTTTGTTTGATAAGTTAAGAACTTTATTTTCAGATATTAAAGAAAAAATTTATTTAAAAAGGCAGAAGAAAAAAGCTTTTAAAAAAGATAAAAAAATAAAGAAAACTCCTGAAAAAATAAAAAAGAAAACACCTGCACCTGTGTCAATCACAACAGAAAAAGTTAATGAAAAAAAAGAGATTCGTTCATATAAAAATGCATCTTCAGGTAAAGATAAAGATGTTTTAATCCCTTATTCTTTTCTTGAAAAACCACCTGAAAATAATTTTGAAGAATCTTTTGCAGATGTTGAAAAAAAGTCTGAAATACTTGTTAATAAACTTACCGATTTTGGTATTAAGGGAGAGGTTGTATCTGTTTCAAAAGGTCCAGTTGTAACAACATTTGAATATAAACCTGCTCCCGGAGTTAAAATAAGCAAAGTAGCAAACCTTTCAGACGATCTTGCCCTTGCCTTAAAAGCAACAGGCATAAGAATTGTTGCTCCTATACCCGGCAAATCTGTAATTGGAATCGAAGTCCCAAATAAAATCAGGTCTGCAGTATATTCAAGGGAGATACTTGAGACAGAGCAGTTTGTAAAAAGCAAATCTCCTTTAAGCATAGGTCTGGGCAAAGATATAGAAGGAACCCCAATAGTTGTAAATCTTGATAAAATGCCCCATTTGCTTATTGCCGGTGCTACAGGAGCAGGTAAAAGTGTGTGCCTTAATATGATGATAACAAGCTTTTTATTCAAAGCGTCTCCTGAAAACCTTAAGATGATCATGATAGATCCTAAGAGAATAGAACTTTCAGTATATGAAGGAATACCCCACTTATTTACTCCTGTTGTAACAGACATGAAAAAGGCAAAAAATGTTTTATTCTGGGCAGTTCGGGAAATGGAGAGAAGATATGAGCTTCTGGCCGAAGAAAAATGCAGAAACATTGAACAGTATAATACAAAAATTGAAAAAAAGATAAAATCATCAGATGACCTGTCGGAAGACGACTTTGAAAAGCTTCCATTTCTGGTAATTATAATTGACGAGCTTGCAGATCTTATGATGGTTGCGTCAAAAGAGATTGAAACTGCCCTTATAAGGCTTGCTCAAATGGCAAGAGCTTCAGGTATTCATATGATTATTGCTACACAAAGACCTTCTGTGGATGTCCTGACAGGGATAATAAAAGCTAATTTTCCAACAAGAATTGCTTTTAAAGTTTCATCAAAAGTAGATTCAAGAACTATTCTTGATTCAAACGGAGCTGAAAAACTTTTGGGTAAAGGTGATATGCTTTTTATGCCGCCTGGTGTTGCAGGAATTGAAAGAATTCATGGAGCTTTTATTTCAGAAGAAGAACTTGAAAAAGTTCTTGAGTATGTTTCAGCTTCAGGTGAACCTGAGTATCTTGATGAAATAGCAGATGGACAGAATACAAGCTTTGAAGAGGTTTTCGGGTTAAGCAGCGGGGATGATGAATCAGATGAAGATGATGATAAAAAATATATGGAAGCTGTAAAGCTTGTCAGGGAAAAAAAGAAAGCTTCCATATCAATGGTTCAGAGGCATCTTAGAATAGGTTTTAACAGGGCTGCAAGAATGATTGAACAAATGGAAAAAGATGGTATAGTTGCTCCGGCTGAAGGCTCAAAGCCAAGAGAGGTTATTAATTGATAATCCTGGGGCTGAAGTAGATTGAATTAATTATTTGTGTTTGTTCAGGCAGTTACATATTAAAGGATTTTGAATGTATAATTTAGATATTATTAACCAGACCAAAGGTTTTATTGATCAGGATGAAGGCTCAACACTTTATGAGTATGCTTTAAAAGCATCTGCGGAAATACGGCTTCCCGGAATGGAAATAGGGAGTTACTGCGGGAAATCTTCTCTTTATCTCGGTGCCGGCTGTAAAAAAGAAAAAAATATTATGTTTTCTGTGGATCATCACAGGGGATCTGAAGAACAGCAGCCCGGAGAAGAGTATTTTGACCCTGATCTCGCAGATCACTCAGGAACAAAGCTTGATACCCTCCCTTTTTTCCGCAATGCTTTGAGCGAAAGCGGGCTTGAGGATACAGTAATTCCAATTGTCGGAAGTTCCCATGTTGTCGGCAGATTCTGGAATTCTTTGCTCTCCTTTGTTTTTATAGACGGCGGGCATTCAATGGAAACAGAATTTGGAGATTACCTTGTGTGGTCGCCAAAAATAGCTGATAACGGCTATCTTTTAGTGCATGATATTTTTGATTCTCAAGCAGAAGGAGGGCAGGCTCCCAGGTTTGTATTTGAAAAAGCACTTGCTTCCGGACAATTTGAATTGGTTGAAAAAATAAAAACTCTTGGAGTTTTAAAAAAAGTTACACCAGGATGTATAACAGACAGAATAAAAAATGATTATTTAATGTTTGAAAGAGGTTAAACTATTTTAAAGTTTGCCGCAGGTGCTTAAATTATTCATTAAGCAGGAGATGTAAATTTTTGTGTAATATAAGAAGGATAAAATAAAGTTTTTAGAAATCGTATCTCAAAATAAGATTTAAAGCTTCCTGGGAATCATCGTGGAAAGTTTTATTATCATTTTGCAGATCTTTTTTTACGCTGAAATCTTCGGTTTCATTCATCCATTTTTCCCAGCTGTATAAAAGTCCAGCGCTGAAAGAATCTGTAAGCTGCTTTCTGAGTCCTATGGACATAGCCATGGCATTTCCTTCATAACGGTATGAATTGTTCTCCTGTTCTTTTTTACTGTCCTGGCTGTTTATTTCAAGAGCTGTCTGGTAAAAAGAGAGGTTTGAGTCGATATGCATACTTTTGTTAAGAGCATAAGACAGGTCCATGCCTACAAAAATAGAATTTGTTTTTGAAGAAGATCCTGTGGAGCTGAATCCTGGCTTAGGTTGAGGTTCTTCATTGGTTTCAGGAGAAGGGGCACTCTCTTTAAATGATGCAGCTTTGTTTTCAGCAGGCTGTATTTTTTTTTCAAGTTTTTTTGTAATTCTGAATTTAGGAATTAATTCAAGATTTTTATCATATAGATTGAAATCGAATTTGTATCTGATTGCTTTGTCGTAGCTCGCGAAGGGGTTGATTCTGTAAAGATCATTGTTTTTTACATTGTCAAAATCTTTTAAAAAATCTTTTTCAAAGATGTTGCTTGTTAAAGGTTCACCAGTTTGGGTTTCTGATAAATTATTATACAGAAGTGAGCTGTCCTCTGCAAAAACGATTTTGCAGAAAAAAACCGATATGATTGTAAAGTAGATAATGACAGCTTTTTTCATGTTAATGACCTGAATTTGAATGTAATTTTTTTATTACATACTATTAAATTATATTACTATTTACAATAAAAATTTTTAAATAGTTGATGAACTAACCCCTTTTTTGTCCAGCAATTTGATAATTACTGAACAAAAAAAGAATTTTATTTGAATGATTAAAGATTAAGACTGTTTATCAGCTCATGAACAGCATCTGAAGATTTTTTAAGATCGTTTTTCTCATCTTCCATTAGTTTTATTTCAATTATTTCTTCTATTCCGTTTTTACCCAGTTTTACAGGCACTCCCATAAAAATTCCGTTTATTTCGTATTCGTCTTCAAGGTATGCAGCACAAGGCATTATTTTTTTCTTGTCAAAAAGTATGGCTTTTGCCATTTCAACAGCAGATGAAGCAGGAGCATAATATGCACTGCCGGTTTTTAAAAGACTTACAATCTCTGCGCCGCCGGTTCTTGTTCTTTCAACTATTTCATCAAGTCTTTTTTTCTCAATAAGTTCGGTTACAGGGATACCTGCAACTGTTGTAAATCTTGGCAAAGGTACCATTGTATCACCGTGGCCTCCAAGAACAAAAGCCTCAATATTTTCAACAGATACATCAAGCTCTCTGGATATAAATGTTTTAAATCTTGCAGAATCGAGAACACCGGCCATGCCCATAACTTTGTTTTTACTGAATCCACTTGCTTTTAAAGCGATCTGACACATTGCATCAAGCGGATTGCTTACAATTATTAATGAAGCATCAGGAGACTGGGCACATACTTTTTCTGTTACATCCTTCATTATTGCTGAGTTTGTTTCAATCAGCTCATCCCTGCTCATTCCGGGTTTTCTTGGGATCCCCGCTGTTATAATAACTACATCTGAATTTTTTGTAAAAGAGTAATCAGATGTTCCGATAAGTCTGGAATCATGTCCTTCTACAGGAGCTGCCTGACTAAGATCAAGAGCTTTGCCTTTTGGCATGTCATTATCAACGTCAACAAGAACAACATCGCATAATTGTTTTTCAGCAAGTCTTTGTGCAGCTGTTGATCCAACATTTCCTGCGCCTATAACAGTAACTTTACTATTCATTTTTTTACCCCTTAAAAATAATATTATAATTAAAAATTAGAATTAACTTTTTATAATGCTGTGGCATAATGTCAATTTTTGCTGAACTTTGAAAAATTTTAAGTTTTGACTCACAAGGTCATTATTTGTTGCCGATATTCTTAAGATTTTTTTGTATTACCCCCTGTAAAAGAGTGATACAGTTTGTCTGAAATCGGGAAACAGAAAAATGACTAGTTATGGTATTAATATAAAATGTCACACAATTGCAAGGTTTGGTATTGTTTTAATAAAGAAAATATATTAATCATAATATTATTTAAATACTGATTCAGGAATTTAGGATATGGGACTGAAAGAAAAAATACATTCAGTTAATAAAGAAGCTTCATTGTACAGATCACAGGGTATGTATGAAGAGGCTCTTGAAAAATACAAAGAACTTTTTAAGCTTGTTTCCGGTTATGATGGGCTTAAAAATAAGTCTGATCTTGAAAATCAAATAAAATCAAAAATTGCAGAAATAAAAAAGCGGCTGAATTTTTATGAAAATGAAGATACAAAAGCTGATATTTCTGAAGATAAAAAAGAGATAATAAAAAAACTTTTTTCAGATAAAAAAGATGATCCTGATTACAAAAAATTTGAAGAAGCTTTAACTCTGGCAAGGTTTGGGCAGTTTCAAGATGCAGTAAAGGACCTGGTCCCTTTTCTTAAAAATAAAACTTTTCGATATGAAGCTGCAAGTAATATTGTTCAGTGCTACCGTAATATGGATAAAGAAAATCAGGCGGAAAAACTTGTCAAAAAATGGGAAAAAGACGGTATTATTTCCCAAAGAGAAGCTTCTGTTCTTTCCGGCCGGGATGATCAAAAAAATAATGTGCCCCTGGAAAAAATATATCCGGATGACATGGCATCACTTAATGAATCTTCCGGTAACTCAGATTTTGATGCAGATTCTCCGGAAATAATGGAGATTGAATCTGTTGGAATAAAGCTTACCGGTAATGAAAATATGAATTCAGATCCTGTAGAACTTGATGTAAGTTTTCAGACCGGAAACCACTTAAGCCTTATAATATCCAGCAAGGAAAAAAATATTATAGATAATCTGGCAGTAGGTCTCAAACTTAATGATATGTGCTTTTATTCACCTATTGCTGTTTTTAAAAGTTCTGGTATTGTTCTTTCAAAACACCAAATAGAAAGCGGTCCTAAAAAAGGAGACTGGTGTTTGGATCTGGAAATTAAAAATCCTACCTAAAGGGAATTGATAAATGGCTGTATTTAATATTCAGACTCGGGAAATAGAATGTAAAATTGTTTTTTACGGCCCGGGGCGTGGTGGAAAAACAACCAATGTTGAATATATACATAAAACATTCAAAAAAAATGTTACAGGAGATCTTGTATCAATAGATACACAGGGAGACAGGACACTTTTTTTCGATTTTTTACCAATAGGTTTGGGCAAAATAAATGGCTGTGATGTTAAAGTTCAGCTTTTTACCGTGCCGGGACAGCCTCAGTATGCTTCAACAAGAAAACTTGTGCTAAAAGGTGCTGATGGTCTTGTTTTTGTTGCAGATTCTCTTAAAGTCCAGAGAAAAAATAATATTTTATCACTTCAGGATCTTAATGATAATCTTAAGTCCTATGACAAAAGCATTTTTAAAGTCCCTTTGGTTCTTCAGTACAACAAGCGTGACCTTGAAAACGAAGGTTTTCCAGTTCTTGGAGTGGATCAGCTTGATAAAGATCTCAACAGACAGCTGAAAGTTCCAAGTTTTCCAGCCAGTGCAATAAAAGGAGACGGAGTAGGCAAGTCTTTGAAAAAATGTCTGGAGCTTACTCTTCAAAACCTCCAGAAAGAACTTAACTGGGCCGGGAAATAAGCAATGAATGTAACATCTGATTTGTCGGGAAATATTTCTTTTATCGGTTTTGCAGATATTTTACAGCTTCTCGGATCTGTTGCTGCAGAGGGAGTTTTAAAAGTAACAGATGATTTCGGTATTACAGCAGAGGTATTTTTAAAGTCCGGCGAAGTAATTAATGCAACATATAAAGATATTAAGGGAGAAGATGCCTTTTTTGTTCCTTTCAGCTGGGAAAAAGGCTTTTTTTCTTTTACAGAACAGAAAATTACTTCAGAGCATTTGATTTCAAATAACTTAACCGGCCTTATTCTAGAGGGGTTAAGACTTCTTGACGAAGGAAGGCTTGACAGCTTTTCAAATAAACCTGATCAAGGCAAAGCTGTTCCTCTTCTCCGTGGGAGACTTGTCGATTACGGTGAAATAGTAGACGAAGAGTTTTTTGAAAAAGATGAATTAATTGTAAATGAAGGAAGATACGGATCCTGGATATGGGTTCTGCTTGACGGCCTTGTACAGATCGAAAAGAAAAGCTCAGGGAAAAATATACCTGTTGTTCAGCTGGGACGAGGTAGCTTCATAGGAAGCCTTGCTGGCTTTGCAAGGGGAGACCGCCCTAGAAGTGCTACAGTAAGAGCTATGTCCCCTGTTCAGCTTGGAGTTCTTGATGCCCAGTCTCTTTCAAGGGAATATACTTCATATTCTGATCTTCTGAGAAATTATTTTACAGCTGTTGATGACAGATTAAGAAAAATTACAAATGCTTATGCAGGTTTTTTTTCTCAAAGCATTGCTCCTGTTTTTAAAAGTTCAGATATAAAAGGGCTGATAAGAGAAAAACTTAAAGATTCTGGGCTTGGGATAGTTGCTTCAGGAGAAGCAGATCTTTATCTTGAGTCTAAAGGCTTGTTTTTGAATCTGGGAACTATAAAAAAAGGAAGCATGGTCGGAGAACTTCCCTTTGTGGAAAAAAGCAAAGATTACAGTTTTTTTCTTGCAGGCACCGATGATTTTTCAATACAGCCGTTTGATAAGTCTATCCTTGCAAATGAGTTTTCCAATGTTTCAGAAAATGTTAAAAAGATGGTTGAATTTGCAGGGGCAAGTCTTTCTGTTACAGCTTATAACCTTGCCTCCCGGCTTGGAAAATAAGAAATGACAAAGCTTTCCAAAATTTTTAAAAGGTGCAGGCAATGAATAATATGAATGAAAGAAGAAAATATTCTCTTCGTCCTGAATCTGTAAATCTTGTATATTTTGCAGTTTATAATCAGGAAAATATTCTAGTGCAGCAGGGTATGGGGAAAACTCTGAATATAAGCGAGGGGGGCATACTCCTTGAAACATATGAAAAAATATCTGAACAGGGCAGTATTTATCTGAGTCTTGGATTTAAGGATGAAACTGTTGATGTAAAAGCGGAAATAGCTCATATGAAAGTAAAAAAAGAAAATATTTATCATACCGGCCTTTCTTTTTCAGATGTATCTGAGAAAAAAGACAAAATAAAAAAATACATCAAAATATTTAATGAACAAAAAGTCGGTGCTGATAATGTCTGAAATAGGCGTACTCTCTGATACTCATATGGCTGAATTTGATGACGATCTTTTGTATCTTAATGAAGAGGTTTTTAAAAATGCCGGTCTTATAGCCCACTGCGGAGATTTGGTCTCTCCTGATGTTGCAGATGCTTTTTATGATAAAAAGGTTTTAGCTGTTTCAGGAAATATGGACGGAAAAGATGTAAAATCGAAATATCCCGCAGTTGAAACCTTTGAATTTTCAGGGATAAGGTTTTGTATGCTCCATGGTGTGGGGTATGCTTTTAATATGTTTGATGAATTTATAAAACAATTTCCCCGTACTGATGTTTTTTTGTATGGGCATACACATATCCCTTTAATTAAAAAATATAAAGAATATCTCTTTTTTAACCCGGGCTCATTTCAGTCCAACAGAATAGATCATCCTTCAAGAAGTGCAGGTATAATAGAAATTGATGATTTAAAAGCCTGTTTTAAAATTCTTGATCTCGAACAAATCAAAAACAAAAAAATTAACATAAAAGAGGTTTTAAATGTCAGTTACAGTTAAGCAAACAGATTTTAAGAATCTAAAATTAATTAACAGGGGCAAGGTAAGGGATCTTTACGATCTTGGTGATAAAATTTTACTTGTAACAACAGACAGAATGTCGGCTTTTGATGTTATTTTGCCTGATCCTGTACCTGATAAAGGAAAAGTGCTTAATCAGATATCTTTGTTCTGGTTCGATTTTTTAAAGGATATAGTGCCAAATCATCTTATTACAGCAGATGTTGATAAATATCCACAAGAATGTCTTGAATACCGGGATCAGCTCGAAGGAAGAAGTATGCTTGTAAAAAAGGCTGATCCTTTTCCTGTTGAATGTGTTGTAAGGGGTTATATTTCCGGTTCTGGCTGGAAATCATACAAGAAATCAGGGGAGGTATGCAGTATAAAGCTTCCTGATAACTTAAAGGAGTCAGACAAGCTTCCTGAACCTCTTTACACTCCTTCTACAAAAGCTGAGCTTGGAGCACATGATGAAAATATATCCTATGAAAAAACAAAAGAGATTATAGGAAAAGATTATGCTGAAAAACTTAAATCCTTAAGTCTTGAAATATATAAAAAAGCATCGGAATATGCCAGAACCAAAGGTATAATCATAGCAGATACAAAATTTGAATTCGGAATTTACAATAATGAAATAATTCTTATTGATGAAGTTCTTACTCCTGATTCTTCAAGGTTCTGGCCTTATGACCAGTATCAGCCCGGTGGTACCCAGCCAAGTTTTGACAAGCAGTTTGTAAGAGACTATCTGGAAAAGATAGACTGGGATAAAACACCTCCTGCACCCGAACTTCCTGAAGATGTGCTTAAAAAGACATCAGATAAATATAAAGAGGCTCTTTATAAACTTGCCGGAGATAAATATGCGCTTTAAAACTTTGTAATTTCATTATCATCGATTGCATCGTTAAATAATATTATTATCAGAATGATCTTAAAAACCCTCCTGCTTAACTAGTGAATGGCCAAAAACGATAATTTTTTGTTCAGCAACTAATGAAGAGAAAAGGAGGGTTTTTTTATTACTAATAAAGTTAGGCTGCTTTTTTATGATTTAGATATCACTTTTTGTTAAGCTTCTGAAAGATTGGAGATAAACAGTTTTTTGTTTGTTTACAATAAGTCTGAATGCGGTGTATTTAATTTGATTGTTGAATTATTAATAAAAAAAAGATATTCTTATTTGTCTCATATTTAGCAGAAACAGAGTTTACAGATCTGATGAGCAAAATTTGTATATAAGTCTGTATTTACAGTTAAAAATTTTAAATGAGGACTTTCAGTATTCGGTTCAGTTTTAAAAAATGAATACTAATATAAATGTATGTGAAGAGATTCTTAACATTGCAAAAATAAAAAAAAATTGAAAAATTTGTTAATTTAATTTAGATCTTAAACTGGAAGTAGCAGGAAAAACAGCCTGTTTATTATTAACTTAAAAATTTTATAAACAAAAAAAGAAGGGTGCCGGTATGAAAAGATGTGTGTTGTATTTTTCCTTGGCGTTAGCCTTCCTCTTTGCTTTTGCATCTAATTCAGGAGCAGCGGATATTCAGATCATAGCCAATAAAGGCGTGCCTGAAAGTACTGTTTCCAAAGATCAGATAAAGAGGATTTACCTTGGTAAAATGTCAAGGTGGAGCAATGGTGATAAGGTAGATTTCTGTCTTATTAAAACAGATATTGTAGAAGAGTTTACAGATCAGTATCTGGGGTATTCAGCAAATAATTATGTAAAATACTGGAAAAAGCTGGTTTTTACCGGTAAAGGATCAATGCCTCCTTTTTATGATAAAGCTGAGGATGTTGTTAATTTTGTAGCCAATACAAAAGGAGCTGTCGGATTTGTTCCCGCAGGAGTAAATACTGACAGCGTAAAAATACTAAATGTTGAGTAAACTCCCTTTGTAATAATCTTTAAGGAGGAAAATAATGAAAAAATATATTTTAATTCCGATTCTTATGTTTTTTGTTTTTACAGGAGCAAATAGCGCTTCTGCCATTGAGTTCGGAGAGGTTTCAATGGGAAGCAGTGTTGATATACATGGTTATGTTTCACAAGGGTACCTGAATTCAAGCCATAATAATTTTTATGCAGCTACAGATGAAGGTTCTTTTGAATTCAGTGAGGCTGCTTTCAACGTTGGTACAGATGTAAGCGATGACCTGCATCTGGGTATTCAGCTTTTGTCAAGAAAGCTTGGTGAGTTTGGTAAAGGCGATGTGGAAATAGACTGGGCTTTTGCTGACTACAGATGGAAAGACTGGCTCGGTATCCGTGCAGGTAAAATTAAGTTGCCGCACGGCTTATATAACACAACAAGGGATATCGACTTTTTAAGAACAAGTATTTTTCTTCCCCAGTCAGTATACAACGAAGCCTGGAGAGATACAGCTTCATCTATGCAGGGCGTTTCTGTGTACGGTGATATTTATCTTGGAAAACCGGGAAGTATTTCATACGAATTTCAGGGCGGAAATGGTGAATTCCCTGTAGATTCTGGTGTTGCTACAACTACAGCAGATCAGTTCAGGTTAAGTGGTCTTGAGTATAATGCTGAAGAATATACTTCTGATTATTGCGCAGCAGGTAGCTTTGTATGGTCATCACCGGTTCAAGGGCTTAAATTTTCATTAACAGGCTGGCTTATTGATTTTACTCTTCAGGGTGATACTGCTAATTTAGAAACTGGTCAAGGTTATGGTAGATTCGATTTTGACACAAGGTCTGTTGAATGGACAGGTTCTGTTGAATATACTATAGGAGATTTTGTATTTGCTTCTGAATATTCAAGAAATAGCTATGATTTTAAATCTATGCCTTATGAAAATAATCCAGGAGCGGGCACAATATCAAAAGATGATTTGGAGACAGAAGGTTATTACGCTTCTCTTTCTTACAGATTTACTGACTGGTTTGAAGCAGGTGCCTACTATTCAGAATATTTTGCTGATAAAGATGATAAAGACGGTGATAAATTTAAGGGAGAAGGTGATCTTGGATATGAGGATTACGATGCATGGCTTAAAGATACATGTTTATCATTAAGGTTTGATATAACAAGCAACTGGGTTTTAAAACTTGAAGGTCATAAAATGAACGGAGCAGCTATATTGATGAAAGGTATCAATACAGATCCTCTTACAAAAGAGCTTGATACCGAAGAAGATTGGTATTTAGGTGCAGCAAAAATGACTTTCAACTTCTAAATAA
>JBNJDM010000012.1:0-38727 GCA_051744925.1 Thermodesulfobacteriota bacterium
GATCCTCAACACAGTACAAATCGCCTGCAACAACTGCAAAAAGATAAGAAGGCTTTAAAAACGGATCATGCCACTTTGCATAATGCCTGCCGTCTCCCAAATCACCCTGCTCTACAATATTTCCGTTTGAAAGAAGCACAGGATATTTTGCTTTATCCCCTGAAATACAGCACCTAAATTCAGACATTACATCCGGTCTGTCAGGATGCCAGGTAATTTTTCTGAAACCTTCGGCTTCGCACTGACTGCAGAAAAAAGAATCGGATTTATATATGCCTTCAAGGGAGGTATTTTTTTCAGGATGAATTTCACAAAGAGTTTCTACATAGAAAAAATCTTTTTCCGGATATATTATAAGCTCATCTTTTTTTAATTCGTATTTATTTTCACAAGGCTTTATTCCGTCAACAAGTATATTCAAAGTAACAAGATCTTCGCCTTTTAAAACAAGGGGAGGAAAATCTGTGTTTTGTTCCCTTTTCCTGACTGCAAGCCTTGATCTTACAAAAGTTTTGTCATCAAAAAAATCTATCCATAAATCGACAGTTTTAATACTGTATCCGAGAGGTTTATAGTCTTTAAGATAAACTCTTTTATAATCATCCAAAATACTTTTCCTTTCTATTGCAGAAACTTATTATATTTTTTTCTATCCTGAGTTGAGTGTTTAATATTTTTATCCGGGACTTGTTCCGAACAGAGATGAACTATAACACCTAGGAACTCATATGTGAACTATCAATAAAAAACCTCTGAAAAGACATCAAATTTAAAAACTTTATATTGCCCGGATAAGAGCGGAACTTATCTTGATATAACCATTCTTTAATGTTAAAAATAGTTCAAATTAATATGTACAGGATAAAATTATGGACCTTAGCAGCCAGAGAATAATAGAAATAGATATATTCGGAACAAAATACAGATTTCAGGCAGATGAAAATGTTAAAGATCCGAAAAAAGTAGAACAATTCATTAAAAATGAGTTTGAAAAAGCAGGGGCAAATATATCATCAAAATCTGTATCATCCAATGATATGCCGGCTTTAATACTTACTGCACTTAATATCTCAAAAAAATATGCAAAATCAAAAACACAGCTTGATAATTTAGTCTCAGAATCTGAAAAAAGACTTACTTCTGCCGAAATAAAGGCTGATAAAGCTCTTGAAACCGGCAGTAATTTCAAAAAAGAAGAGCCTTTTATAAGATCAAAAAATAGCACAAATGAAACTATATACAAATCAGAAACAATTATCAGACAAAAACCGGAGTCTGAATATTTAAGAAAAAAAGATCAAAAAACTATTCAAACACCTTCATATGTTAAGAATCAAAAAGGTGAAACATTTGAAAATAATCCTGCTTCAAGTGTTCTTACTTCTCCAAAACACGAGTCTGGCCTAAAAAAGCCTGACCCGGGTATACTAATATCAGCCCCTTATCATAAAGAAGATATAGACAGGGATTTTTTAAATGAACAGGCAAAAAAACTCGAAAAAAAACTCGAAGATTTCTCCATAAAGGGAGAGGTAAAAGAAATCGCTCCCGGACCTGTTATAACAACATATGAATACAAGCCGGCTCCCGGGATTAAAATAAGTAAAATTGTAAACCTTGAAAACGACATAAAGCTTGCTTTAAGCGCTCTAAGCGTAAGAATTGTTGCCCCTATACCAGGGAAGAATGTAATAGGTATTGAAGTACCCAACAAAACAAGAGAAACTGTAAGAATCAAGGATATAATTACTTCAGACATATTCCAAAAGTCCGAAAAAGGTCTTCCTTTATGCCTTGGCAAGGATATAGACGGCAATCCTTTTGCCTCAGATCTTACAAAAATGCCACATCTTCTCATAGCAGGAGCTACAGGAACAGGGAAAAGTGTATGTCTGAATTCAATGATCACAAGCCTCTTATTTAAGTGTTCTCCTGAAAATGTTAAATTTCTTATGATTGATCCCAAAAGAATTGAGCTTTCTTTGTATAATGACATTCCACATCTTTTAACCCCTGTTGTCACAGACATGAAAAAAGCAACAAATGCTCTTAACTGGGCTGTAAAGGAAATGGAACAAAGGTATGATCTTTTATCTTTAAAAAAAGTCAGAAATATAGATCAGTACAATGAAAAAGCTGATCAGGAAAACTTTGAAAAACTTCCTTATATAGTTCTTATAATTGACGAGCTTGCAGACCTTATGATGGTTTCGTCAAGAGATGTTGAAACTGCTCTTGCAAGGCTTGCCCAAATGGCAAGAGCTGCAGGAGTTCATATGATAATAGCTACCCAAAGACCTTCTGTTGATGTGCTGACAGGAGTTATAAAAGCCAACTTCCCCACAAGAATTTCTTTTCAGGTTTCATCTAAAACAGACTCAAGAACGATTCTTGATACAAACGGAGCAGAGGCTCTTCTTGGAAACGGAGATATGATTTTTCTTCCTCCTGGAACTTCAAAGCTTCAAAGACTCCACGGAGCATTTATCTCCGAAAATGAAGTAACAGATGTTATAGATTTTCTTAAAAAGCAGATGAAGCCAGACTATATTGATGATGTAACCAGGTCAGATGAAGATACATCAGAAATTTCGGGTGAAGATGAATATGATCCTTTATACGACAAAGCTGTTTTCTTTGTTACAGGATCAGGACAGGCTTCAATATCTTCGGTACAAAGACACCTTAGAATAGGATTTAACAGAGCTGCAAGAATAATTGAACAAATGGAAAAAGACGGACTTGTAGGGCCCGCCCAGGGCTCAAAACCAAGAGAAGTACTTGCCGGAAATTTTGAGAATAATTGATATGGAAAAAAATATTTTAAAAAAATTAAAAAAAAGACTCTCTTTTCAAAAAAATGCCGTCCCTTCTGAACCTGAAAAAAAAACAGGGGAAAAGAAAAACAGAAATAATATAAAGGTTTTAAACACAGAAAAAAATTTTGAGGAAATATTCAAAGATTCAAAAGACTTTACCCCTGCTACTGAAAAAAAAGAGGTCAAAACTGTAAAAAAAAACAGGTTTGAAAATGTAAAATCAGAAAAAATTGAAAAAAATAAGAATTCAATACCTGTAATTAATGAAAAAGAAGATCTTATAAAAGCTTTTGAAAACCCTGATTATAAACAATCAGGTAAAGTCAGGGTAAAAAAAACTCCCACAGAAATAAATATTAATTCAGAAGTAAAAAAATCTGCAAAGAAAAAAACAAATAAAAACGGAATTAAAGTAATTGAAAATTCATCAGATATAAATTCGGCTTTTCTTAAAAAAGAGGGGAAAAATATAAATTTTAAATCTGATTATAATTCCGAATCGGCTATGCTTAAAGCAAAAAAAGGTGATGTGCTCAAATCAAAACCTGTACCCATTGAAAAAAGGCTTGAAAAATATCCTGCTCCTGAACTTAGTCTTGATCTTCACGGTTTTACATCTGTACAGGCAAAACTTAAAACAGAAAACTTTATTTTATCTGCCCTGGGAAAAGGGTATTTCACTTTGAGAATAATTACAGGAAAAGGTAATCATTCAATTCCCGGAGCAGTTCTTCCCGATCTTACAGAAGATATTGTCTCTGAGATGATCCAGGAAAAAAAGGTTCTTCACTTTAAATGGGAACATGGCTCCAAAGAAAAAAGCGGAAGCATGATTGTTTATCTTAACCGATACGACTGATTCCTTTACTAAAGCAAATTATTTTCCAGGATCAAACATATAACCTACAGATCTTATACTCTTAAAAAATTCAGGTTTTTTTGGGTTTTTTTCAAAATATTTCCTGAATCTTACCATAAAATTATCAATGGTTCTGCTTTGCACATCTACTTCATAACCAAGAGCATTAATAAGCATTTCTTCCCTTGTTAAAGGCTTGTTCGGATTTTCTCCAAGATATTTCAAAAGAAGAAGCTCCTGCTCAGTAAGAGAAATCTCCCTGCTTCCTGAACAAGCTGTCCTCATATTAAAATTTACCTTGTTCTCTCCGAATTTAAGAAAATTTATCTTTTCTTTTTCATGATAGTCATGCCTGAGCATCAGCCTTTTTACCCTGAGTTCAAGCTCTTCAATATCAAACGGCTTTGACATATAATCATCGCACCCAAGAGTTAAGCCAAGCTTTCTGTCTTCAACTTCTCCTCTTGCCGAAAGAATAAGTACAGCAACCCTTGTGCTCAGCTTTCTTAACTTTTCAAGAATTTCCATACCATCTGCATCAGGAAGCATTAGATCAAGTATAACAAGATCCGGATTTAATTTTTCAAAATCTTTCAGTCCATTATTTCCGCAATCAGAAATAAAACAGTTAAAACCTGCAAGTTCAAGATTTAGCTTTATACCCTCGGCAATATGAAGTTCATCCTCAATTATCAAAATTTTCTTCATAAAAATAAGCCCCTTTTTTAAGGGTAAGAATAATTGTTGTCCCTTTGTTTTGTCCCTCACTCCGCGCGGAAAGACTACCTTTATGACGTTTTGCTATCATACCGGAAAGATAAAGACCAAGACCTGTGCCGCCTGACTCCTTATTTTTTCTTACCTGATAGAATTGCCTGAATATTTTTTTAACATCTCTTCTTTTCATACCTATGCCGTTGTCAGAAAAATAAATTTTCAGTTTATTCTTCTTTTCAGTAATAAATACTTTCAAAATCGGCTTTGCACTGTTGTTATATTTTACAGCATTATTGAAAATATTTAAAATAAGCATCTCAAACAATCCCTTGTCTACCCTGAGAAAAACTTTTTTTTCTTCTGTCTCAAGGCCAATATTTTTAAAAATATTGGGATATGATGACCATATCTCTTTGATAAAAGATTCAAGTTCCACAGTTTCAAAATTAAGCTGGTCAGTTTTGCTCTCAAGCCTTGCAAGATTTAGTATTCTTTGTATTTGTGCAGAAAGCCTTTTTACATCCTTTTGCATATAATTAAGGTATTTAAGCTGGGAACTTCGGTCTAATTCATGCTTGGCAAAAGTATCAATGTAAAGCTGTATAGATGTTACAGGGGTTTTAAGTTCATGGGTAAATCCTCTTATAAAATTTTTCTGCAATCTGTAAAGATTAAACATTTTCTGAAAATATACATAAACTATGCTCAAACCCAGTATTATAAGAGAAATAAGGATGGAAAGAATTAAAATCACACTCCATGTTTCAGGAGCAAAAAGAATTTCATCTGTAACATTAAACTTTTTTGAAAACTCCATAAAAACTTCTCTGGCGCTTATGAACCAATATATATAAAGAAACAAAGAAGTTCCCAAAGCTACTACAGAAGCAAAAAGAATAAATATTATCCTGATGAAACTTTTTTTGAAACTTATATCAGACATAAAAAATACTTTTTTATAAATTGAGGATTTCATAAACAAATAACCGGAGCGGCTTTAAAAACCTGTTCCGGCTATTTTTTTTATGAATTAAGAGATAAAGTCATAGGCGGAATATGTGATTTATTTTCGTATAAAAAATCAGGATCAGGATCTCTTGCTTTATCTTCTCCGGGATAAAGACCCAACCATTCATCCCTCATACTTTTAAGCTTCTGGAAAGCAGGAGAGTCAAGCTCAACAAGAGATTTTTCAATTACAAGATTAAGTCTGCCTTTACGTTCTTCAAGATGCATTAATGGAGCAATAGGTATTCCGCCTGGCTCCCATTTTTCAAATTCCTTATCAAGATTTCTTACACATGCCATATAACCTGTGCAGCCGCTGCATATAAGAAAAAAAGATGCAGCTCCCAGATTGTATGTATAGTTGGAATCAAAGGCTGTAGGCTCAGCCCCCCTGCCGTCATAACCGTAAAAATGGGTCTGCATTTTAAATTTGGGAATTGTTCTTTCAAATATTTCAATTACAGCTCCCGGGACTTTTTCATCTTCAGAGATCAGCCCATTTTCAGAAAGGAGCTTTTTCAAAGTTTTTTTTGAAATTATATCTTTTTTTCTTAAAAGGTATTTTTCTGAAAAACTGTTTTCAAAGATTGCACCTGCATAACGTTCCGGATCAAGGCCTGCTTCCTTCATTTTTTTAAGATACCATTGTTTTTCAATACCGATTTTATATATTCCGTTTTCTTTTAATATTTTTAAATAGTCTGTAACAAGACCCATTATAATTCTGTCTGTTTCTACCTGAGAAAATTGAAAATTTCCGTGACTATCTCTTTCCATGAGAAGACCCTCTTTAAAAAAATCTGGTATATCATTGAAAAGATCATCATCTCTTGGAGTCCATACAGATATTAAATTTTCTTCGGAAGATTGCCTTGCCAGTCTCCTCAAATAATCGAGTTTTGCTTCCAAAGCAGGAAAATCAGTATGAAAATCATTGTCATGTGTTTTATTATAATCGGAAATAAGAGAATTAAGCTTTATAATAAAAGTCTGGATCTCATTTATAAATTCAAGAAGACCTTCAGGAATTACAAGTACTCCGTAATTTTTTCCTACTGCAGCTCTTTGTACAATTATATCAGAGATATTTCTTGAAAGATGTCGTAAAGTCATTCCGTAAGCTGAATAATCAACAGCTCCGCTTTCTTTTTTTTCAAGCTTTGATTTATCAACATAATCTGCCAGTTCTTCACCGATTAAAACCATATTAGGATGAGTCTGAAGTCCTACTTCAAGGGCAAGATGACTTGCCACTCTGCCCATTACCTTGCATATATGCCAGTATTTAACATCAGAGGCTGCATCTGTCTGAAGATTTCTTATGTTCCGGGCAAAAGCACCTGCTGCGGAATGAAATCCAAAAGAAATAGGACAAAGAAGGTTTCCGTTTATATCTTTTATCTGAATATCACCGTCTATAGTTTTGGGAACACCAATAACCTGAATATTGTGCTTATAAAAAGCCTGGGCAAGGAAAGCGGCATTTGTATTGGAATCATCTCCGCCTATAATGACTATAGAATCGAGATCAAGCTCTTTGCATGTTTTCAGACATTTTTCGATTTTTTTCTCTGTGTCTATTTTGGTTCTTCCGGTTTTAATCATGGAAAAACCGCCTCTGTTCCTGTACTTATCCACAAGCTCAGATGTTATCTCAATATAATTTGAATCTATTATACCTTCAGGGCCATGAAGAAACCCGTATATCCGGCTTTTAGAATTCATTTCCTTAGCAGAGTCAAAAATACCTGCAATAACATTGTGCCCGCCCGGCGCAGGTCCCCCGGAAAATACAACGCCTATTTTTTTTGCTGCGCTCGTATTCGGTTTTATGCCTGTTTGTTCCTCAGTAAAATATATATATTTACTGTCGCAGAGATCGGGGAGAAACTTTCTTGTTTCAGGATGAATATCAAACTCAACAGATTGGTCTCTACCTGCAAAAAGCTGTTCTTTAGTAAAAACCAAACACCTGGGTGGATTATAACTGCACCTGTTTTTTATAAAACCAGACACTGAATACTTATCCAGCATTAAACCTCCACTATTATTCAGAAATATGCTAACGAGCAAAAACTGAGTTTTTTATAAATTTTTATATAACAAACCAAAAGACCAGGTACTTAATCAGTTGCTAACTGCTTATTTCAACCTTATTTCTACCTTTGTTTTTTGCTTCATACATTGCCTTGTCAAGCCTTGAAAAAAGTGAATCATATCCTGTATCAGACTTGCCTATCTCACAGACTCCAAGACTTACTGTAATTTTAATTGTTTCCTTTTTATATACAAATGAAATTTCTTCAACAGTTTTTCTTATTTTTTCAGCCACATTAGCAGCACCTTCAACATCTGTTTCAGGAAGCAAAACTGCAAACTCCTCTCCTCCGTATCTTGCAAGAAAATCAGATTCTCTTAAAAGCGGGGTAACTTTCTTTATGATCTCGTGGAGGCATTTGTCTCCTATATCATGACCGTATTTATCATTTATATTTTTGAAATGATCTATATCAAACAAAACCATTGAAAATTTTGTGTCATATCTGAAATATCTTTCCACCTCTTCTTTTACTTTTTTATCATAAGCTCTTCTGTTGTATGAACCTGTAAGAGGATCAAGAAGAAGATCCTTTTCCATTTTTTTTGTTCTGATATCAGCTTTTTCCATTTCCCTTCGAAGAACAGAAAATCGCTGCTGCATCCTGGCAAACTTTTCCTCAACCTCTTCCTGGTATTTTTTATCTTCGGCATTTTTACGATGAATAACAATTTTAATAGTATTAAGCTTTGATACAACAGCAGACTTAACCTCTTCAATTGTTTTGCTTATAGATACATTCTTGTTAAGATCATTTAAATGCTCTTCAAGAAGCGTGGTAAAGCTTGTATTTGAATCCTTATAATGGCCTGTATCACTGATATATGAATTTAAAAGCTGGTCTTCAACTTCTAAAAGCCTTTTACCAATCTCTTTTATAAATTCAGCAGCTTCTTCCCTGTCATCATCTACTGCCTGAAGATAAGCATTTAAAATATCAAGAAGCTTAGATCTGACCATGAAAAAATCGTCCGGAGTAGATATTTTATCGAGTCCGGCAGCTATATCGGCAAGCTCTGCTACCTGATTTTCACCAAGCGCAAGATTAAGTTTTTCTATAATTTCTTTATAAGTATCCCTTAAAAGTTCTATATATTCTGTTTTAACTTCACGGGTTCCTGATGAAAATGCCTTAGAAAACTTAACCTTTTTAAAAAAATTTTTCTTTTCTTCCTGCTTGTCTGCGGCATCAAGTTCAGTTTTTAAAATATTGTTTTTTATTTTATAAAATTCAGTCTCAAGCACCTCGGGTCCGGTACCTTTTTTTAAAGCCTTTCTGAATCTCTCAAGTTCTTTTTTACCTGAATCATCAGCAGCTGCTTTTGAAAAATCTGAAAAAAATAAAAGTGCCCGGTTGAAAAAATCCTTTTCCTTTTGTCTTTTTTCACTCAGCTCTTCATAATCTCTGAAAAAAGAATTTTTCTGATTTTCCAGCTTTTCATACTTTACTTCCAGATCAAGAAATGCCTTGGATTTGCCAGACTCTTGTTTTGCAGGCTCAGCAAGGTCAAAAACCTCTTTAAAAGCACTCTTATTTTTCAAAAATTCTTTTGCAAGATTTTCAGCGTTCATCTCTTTTTTTTCGGAAGCTATACTTCTGATTGCTTCGATTGAAGCCTTGGCAAACTCCTGGGCTTTTTTTGAATTATCCATAGCTGCTTACCCCACAATATATATATTTATTGAGCTGCTGAACAAAAACTGCTTTTTTTAAAATTAAACAGTCATAATTTTTTTAGCCTGATATAAACAAATTTTTTTTATCTTAATTAGTTACTGAATAAAAAACTCTAATTTCATCCAAACACTAATTGAAGTAAAATACCTATATATGGTCATATATCCGGACTACAGACATAAACCTGAAAAGCATATAAAGTTCAGAGTTAAAAAACAGGATTCAGGTAAAATATATCAAATATTATTAGCAGTAATAAATTAATTATAAAAGCAAAAAATTGGCTTATTAAATCGCAGGAATATACAATCCGTGATAATATGCATTTTTATGAACTAAACTTGAAAAGAAATCAATTTAAGATAAAATGGTTGACCTGCAAACAAATAATTCGAGAGGTATTATAATGTTTTTTGAAATAATAAGAAACAGAAGAAGCGTAAGATCTTTTACAGATAAAAAAATCGATAATGAAAAAATTGAAGATCTCAAGGAAGCAGCTCTAAGACCACCTTCTTCAAGATCTTTAAATCCATGGGAATTTATTTTTGTAACTGACAAGGATATTTTGCAAAAACTTTCGGATGCAAAACCCCACGGAGCTTCTTTCCTTAAGTCGGCTCCCCTTGGAATTGCAGTATTTGCAGATCCTGAAAAATGCGATGTCTGGATTGAAGACTGTTCAATTGCATCGATTTATATTCAGCTTGCAGCTGAATCTCTTGGACTGAAAAGCTGCTGGTGCCAGATCAGAAAAAGGCAGGATAAAAACGGTGATGAAGCAGAAATTTACGTAAAAAAACTCCTTAATATACCTGAAAAATACAAGGTTCTTTCCATAATTGCTGCAGGATATCCGTCTTCTGAGCCAAAAGGCCACGACAACTCATATGTTAAATCACAAATGAATAAAATCCACTCCAACAGTTTTTAAGTAAACAAAAAAAGAGGCTTTAGAGCCTCTTTTTACTTAATCAGAATTTTTCATTCAGAAACTATTCAAGAAAAACTTCTTCTATATTGTTCCTTTGCAATGCTTTTCATATATCATTTCCTGCTCATCAAGAACTTCTTTTAAAATCTCTATGTTTGTAAGAGGATTCATAAGAACAGCTCTAAGAACAACAATCTTTTCAGAATCTTCTTTTCTTTTAAGAGCGGTTCTTGAAACAAAACTTTTTCCCTGCTCTCTTTGGATTCTCTGGATATTAATGTTTACATCATTAATTTTATTCTGAATTTTTGTTCTTTCGTCCCCTGATTTTGACAAAAGTTCATGCTTGGTTTTTGTGGGGCAGTATCTGTAAGTAAGAATATTAAGCTTTGGAGAAGTAACAAGCTGAAAATTCTCTCTTCTTCTTATCTCTTCTGCAAATTCAGCTGCAAGTTCTATTCCGTGATCTATAAGAAGGCCGTAACCTCTTTTACCCAGAAGCTCAAAAGCACCATGGAGAATAAGTGAGTTGGCTTCTTTTGAACCTGATAAAGATTTAATCCCGAGATCAACAGAACCTTTTCTTATAATATAATTGGCATAATATGCTACTGCATCCATATATGAAGGATCTTTAAAAAAGACCATTCCGCATGTCATAGGCATATAAAACTGTTTATGACCGTCTATGGTAACAGAATCCCCAAGCTCGATCCCCTTAAGCAAATGTGAATATTTTTCACTGGTAAGAGTAGGCCCTCCCCATGCAGCATCCACATGAAAATGGATATTTTCTTTTCTGCATATTTCAGCCATTTCCGGAAGGGGATCTATATGTCCGGTTTCTGTTGTACCTGCAACTCCTACAACAGCAATTATTTTTGCAGAGCTGTCATTTAAAAATCTGTTTATTTTATCTTTTAAATCGCTGATCAGAACAGTTCCGTCACAGTCTGATGCAACACTTACTATATTATTGTTCCCAAGTCCCAGAACTCCTCCAGCTTTTGAAAGGGAATAATGACCTCTTTGAGATACAAGAACAACAGCACGTTCAACACCGTATGCCTTATATGCTTTAAACAGTCCTTCTTTTTCAACACCTTCAAAACCTTCCTTTGGAGGAAAGGCATTATTTCGTGCAGCCCACAACGCTGTCATATTAGCTGCGGTACCACCTTCTGTAAAACATCCCAGAGTTGTATCCACAGACTGAACATTATCAAGATAAAATTTCTCGTCAAAATTATAAATAAGCCTGTGAAGCTTTGCCACAAGCTGCCTTTCAATAACTGATACAACTTTAGAGGTCTCAAGCTTAACCACATTCTGGTTTAATGCAGCTACAAGAGCTTTTAAAATTACCATAAAAGAAGGGATCGCGGCTGTCATATGACCTACAAAATAAGGAGATGAAACATTTACCGCATGGGGTGCAATCTCATCCATAATTTCAGAGATTACCTGTGTAAGTCTTTTCTGGGGAGCTTCAGAAAGATTTGTATCCAGATATGAAAGAGCAAGTTTTTTCAGGTCGATTGCTTCTGTAACCCCTACATGCTCTTTTAAAAATTCCTGCAGACCAAAGAGAATCTGCTGCATATATTCAAAAAGCTTTTCTCTGTCTGCCTGGGTTTCTGAACAGATAAACTTTCGAACAAGCTTATCCCATTCAGAATCGGTGCCTTTATATTTTAAGGCAGTTTTCATATAATTCATTAAATGCTCCGAGTGCAAATTTTATAATCCCGTACCAGTCAAAAATTAATTAATCATTAATTTTTACAAATTACAACCGTATTAATAAATTTAACCTTAATTGAGCAATTTTCAAGCTAGCCGCATATTAAAGGCAAATCACACAAGACTATTTCAAAGTTAGATATAATGAGATTTATTCCTGCAAAGCCCTAAATCCGAAGATTCCTGCAAGTTTCATATTTTATATATAACCAGCTTAATTTTTTATAAAAATTTTAGTTTACAAATCTGAAACCCACAATTCAGGTGTAACTATTTTTTCCTTAGCTTGACATATTAAATTTATCATTTTATCTATATTTGATTATCTATGATTTTAATGAGTAAAATTCAATTTAAAATTACTTATCATCTAATTAATTTACCGGTAAAGTTTTTTTTAACAAAACTTTTTCGGCATACAAAACTTTTCGGGTCGTCAAATGAAACTATCCAAAACTTCAATTGCAATAATTATTATACTGATTGCTGCTGCAGCCGCTGCTGCAATATTTTTTACATTAAAGCCGGAGCAGGAAAAACCTCAGAGATTTTCTGTGGAAATTCCTGAAAGCAGATCCTTAAAAAAAGAGGCTTTTATTTATTTCACAAACACAGACAACAGTTATTTAGTACCGGAAAAACACATGGTAATGCCGGGTACCAACACAAGAAAATATGCCCAGGATCTTATAAAAATACTTATTAACGGCCCTGAAAACAACTCCTTTCAGTCACCTCTGCCCGAAGGGACTCAACTTCTTTCATTATATATTTCAAACGACAATACAGCAGTTCTTGACTTTTCCGAAGAGATCAGAGAAAAACATCCCGGAGGAAGCCAGGCTGAGATATTAACAATATATTCCATAGTTAATACTCTGACTTTAAATATTGAAGAAATCGACAAAGTTAAAATTTTAATCAGCGGAAACGAGGCAGAAACCCTGGCGGGTCACATTGCCCTTAGTTTCCCACTAAAAGAGAATCTGAAGATAGTAAAATGAGTAAACAGCAAAAAAACATCCAAAATTTCAGAAACATAGGCATCATGGCTCACATTGATGCCGGCAAGACAACGGTTACAGAAAGAATACTCTTCTATACAGGCCGTTCCCACAAAATAGGTGAAGTACATGACGGTGAAGCAGTTATGGACTGGATGGCTGATGAACAGCAAAGGGGAATAACCATTACATCAGCTGTTACAACCTGTGACTGGAAAAACCACCAGATTCAGCTCATAGACACACCCGGACATGTCGATTTCACAATAGAAGTTGAAAGATCATTAAGGGTTCTTGACGGTGCCATAGCAGTTTTCTGCGGAGTCGGGGGAGTTGAGCCCCAGTCTGAAACAGTTTGGAGACAGGCAGACAGGTATAAAGTACCTAAACTGGCTTTTATCAATAAAATGGACAGAGTCGGAGCAGACTTTTACGGCACAGTTGAAATGATGAGGGATAAACTCAATGCAAACCCTGTAATTATTCAGCTTCCTGTAGGAACTGAAAATAATTTTGACGGTGTAATTGATCTTCTGAAGATGAAAAAAATTGAATGGGATTCTGATTCTCTTGGTGCAGATTTCATTGAAACAGAAATCCCTGAGTATCTTGAAGAAGAAGCAGTAAAATACAGAGAAAAAATTATTGAAGCGGTTGCAGACTATGACGACGATATAATGGAAAAGTTCTTAAGCGAGGAAACCATAGCTGAAGAAGTTCTTGTTTCAGCAATAAGAAAATCTACAATCGACCTTGATATTGTACCTGTATTCTGCGGATCAGCTCTTAAAAACAAAGGTATACAACCCCTCATAGACGGTGTGATAAATTACCTGCCAAGCCCTGTGGAAGTTGAGCAGACAGGCGGAATAGACCCTGAAACAAAAGAAAAGAAATTATTTGAACCCAAAGCAGGCTCGCCTCTTTCAGCTCTTATTTTCAAAGTTTCATATATAGAAGGAAGAAAACTCTCCTTTGCAAGAGTCTACTCAGGAAAGCTTGAAGCAGGAAAAGATGTTTTTAATCCTTTTTTAAATAAAAAAGAAAAAATTTCACGAATGCTTCTTATGCATGCAAATAAAAGAACAAGAATAGATGAAGCAGGCCCTGGAAGCATTATAGGAGTTATAGGACCAAAAGACTCAACTACAGGAGACACTTTATGCAGCGAAGACAACAAAATTCTCCTTGAAAGAATCGATTCCTATGAACCAGTTATCTCAATTGCAATTGAACCAAAAACCCACGGTGACCAGGAAAAACTCGACGAAGTTGTAAAAAAATTCGTTTCAGAAGACCCCACTCTTCAGACAAAAATAGATGAAGACACAGGACAGATAATACTCTCAGGAATGGGAGAACTTCATCTTGATATAATTATCAGCAGAATGATGCGTGAATTTCATACAGAAGTAAATGTAGGAAATCCACAGGTTGTATACAGAGAAGCGATTTCAAAATCTGTAACTGAAAAAGTTGTTTTCGACAGAGAAATAGGCGGTACAAACCACTACGCTGAAGTCGATATAAAAGTATCTCCGCTTGCCAGAGGAGAAGGCAACAAGTTCATATCAAAAATATCTTTGGAAGATAAAAAACTTGAGGATTTTGTAAATCAGCATATTGAACAAGGAATTACCGAAGCTCTGGGCAGCGGAGCCCATATGGGTTATCCTGTTGCTGATACACTTACCGAACTCAGATACTTCAAAGGAAAAGATGAATTCCCTACTACCATTGCATTGAAAGCAGCATCTTCAATGGCTTTAAGATATGCTCTTGCAAAGGCTGAGCCTTATTTGCTCGAGCCTGTAATGGATGTTGAAATATATGTACCAGAAGATTTCATGGGTGATGTAATAGGCAATCTTAATTCAAGAGGCGGAAAAATCGAGGCTATAAATCCGAAGGCAGGTATTCAGGAAATTCTTGCCAAAGCTCCGCTTTCATCTCTTTTCGGATATTCAACAGATCTTAGGTCTGCATCACAGGGAAGAGCAACATTTACAATGAAATTTTCACATTTTGACAAAATATAAACAGTAATTGGCTGAAAACCGGTTTTTTTAAAATTTCAGATTCAGCAAGTTTAAAAAAATAAATAATCTCAGGCTTAAAAAACAAAGCCTGAGATTATTAAAAGCTTAAGCTTTGTTCAATACTGTTTAATCAGTAACTGTTATCAATTCAGATTATATAAAAATTTATTTAATTGCCTTGTATTCTCTTCCTGATCATCTTCTTTATCATTTTTTTTCTTTTTTTTGTCTTTGTTGCGGAAATCTTTCAATCTTTTTTCTGCTTCAGCCTTTTTTGCACCGTCAAGGAGAGATACTGCTTTTTTATAATGAAAAATGCATACATCCTCATTAACCTCAATTTCATGATATCTTGCAAGACTGTAATGGGCAAGCCCCTTGAAACCGACCTTTTCATTTGCAATCCCAAGATAATACCATGCATATTTATTATCCGGATTTCTTGCGGTTAATTTTTCAAAAATAGTTTTTGCTTTATTGTATTGTTCAATATTTATATACGATCTCCCCAAGTATATATTCAGTTCAGGGAAATCTGTACCTGAATTTTTTATTGAGTTGAATTTATCAATAGCTTTTGAATAATCCCCTTTTAAAAAAAGTGTTTTGCCGTAGTCAAAAAGAAGCTCCATATCAAGTGCATTATATTTCAGGGTTTCAGAAAAAAAATCTGCAGATTTTTCATAATCCCCCTCTTTCATAGCAAGAACAGCTTTTCCGTAATATGAAAGCGGTTTTTGTGATTCATCTTTAGCTATTTCTTCCATTTTCTGAAGAGCTACATCTTTTTTTTCATATAATGCTGTAATTTTTATTCTGACTTTATTAAAATCAGAAAATACAGACTGCTCAGCAAGTCCCGGAAGAGACTCACTGTTTTTTTCAATAAAGTCTGAAATTGAATGGATTCTTTCTTTTGTACCTGGGTGTGTGCGCATATAAACAGGGACTTCTGTTGTTGTCCAAACCTCCTTTGATCTTATTTTTTCAAGAATATCCAGAAGACCTTCAGGGCTGTAGCCTGACTTTACCAGATATCCAAGCCCTTTACTGTCAGCATCCCTTTCATGTTCCCGTGAATAAGAAAGCATTGCAGACTGGCCTGCGGCCTGTGTTCCTGAAATCAGACCCATAACCGCATCAGGATCGGCTCCGTTCATCCCAAGAACAATACCTGCGGCAAGACCTGCAAGAGTTGCCATTGAAACTTTTTTTGAGTCTTCGACCTGCTGAGCAATATGCCTTGCATTTACATGGGCAATTTCATGGGCAATAATACCTGCCAGCTCAGACTCATGTTCCATGGCAGAAATAAGCCCTGTATGAATAAATATATACCCTCCTGGAACAGCAAAGGCATTGTATGAAGAATCTCTGATAACAAAAAAATTAAAATCAAAAAGCTTATTATTCGAATTTTGAACTATTTTATCACCAAGATTTTGTATATAGCTTTCTATATAATGATCATCTACAACCGGAAAAGCTCTTTTAACCTGGGCTAATACTTCTTTTCCAATATCTTTTTCTTCCTTAACAGTAAGACCGAAACAAAAAAAAGGATTTAAAAATAGTGTTAAATTTATTATAAGAATTGAGATTATCGGAAAACGGAATCTCATTAATTTTCCTTTGTAATTTAAATAAACATCCTAAAATTTATACTTTACGCCGCCGGAGTTAATTATTCCAAAAATCCTACATTTATGCTAGAGGAAATTTACTATGGTACAAATTATATCAATTGCAAACCAAAAAGGGGGAGTAGGCAAAACCACCACTGCTGTCAATCTTTCAGCAGGACTTGCCCTTTCAGGTAAAAAAACTCTTTTGGTAGACTGCGATCCCCAGGGGAACGCAACTACCGGTGCAGGTATAAACAAAACAGAGCTTGAAAAAACTCTTTACCATGCTCTGATCGGGCAGAAAAATCCCGATGATATTACAATGCAGACAGAGATAAAAAATCTTTTTATAATACCTTCAAAAGTAGAACTGATAGGCTTTGAAGTCGAAATATTAAATGAGTCAGACAGAGAAGTATACCTGGATCGGGTAATTGAACAGATTTCACACAAATACGACTATATTATTCTTGACTGCCCGCCTTCACTGAGTTTACTGACACTTAATGCACTTGCAGCTTCTGACAAAGTACTTATACCTTTACAAAGTGAATTTTACGCTCTGGAAGGACTTACCCAGCTGCTGCAGACCATCAGGCGAGTTAAGCAAAATATTAATACAAGCCTCAAAATTTCAGGAATTCTTCTGACCATGTTTGATAAAAGAACAAATCTCTCCTCACAGGTAGAAGATGACGCAAGACTTCATTTTAAAAATCAGGTTTTTAACACAAAAATACCCAGAAATATAAGACTTTCTGAAGCTCCAAGCTATGGAATGCCTATTTTTTTATACTCTCCTGCATCCAAAGGTGCTAAAAGCTATCTTGATCTGGCAAAAGAAATAATAAAAACCGATAAAAAACATGAAAAACAATAATGACTAAAAAGAAAAATACTAAAAAAAAACACGGCCTGGGCAGAGGACTTGACGCACTTATTCCTGACAGTGAAGCAGTCAGTGACTCCGGTTATGAAGAAGATGAGGATTTTATAAACTGTCCTGTGGACAAGCTTAAAAAAAACCCTTTTCAGCCAAGAGTAAAGTTCAGTGAAGAAGAAATTGATGAACTTGCCTCCTCTTTAAAAACATACGGAGTTCTTCAGCCTGTGCTTGTCCGCAACTCTCCTGAAGATAAAGACATGTACCAGATTATTGCAGGTGAAAGAAGGGTTAGGGCTGCAAAAAAAGCAGGAATTGAAGAAATACCTGTTCTTATCAGAGATATAAATGATGAACAGATGCTCCAGATTTCCATAGTCGAAAATATTCAAAGAGAAAATTTAAATCCTGTTGAAGAATCAAAAGCATACAAAAAGCTTATGGACGACTTTGGATATACACAGGAAGATCTGTCTCAGACCGTGGGCAAAAGCCGGTCTGCAGTTGCAAATAAACTAAGACTTCTGACTCTGCCTGAAAATATTACTGATGCACTTGCTGATAAAATGATATCCGGCGGACATGCAAGGGCTCTTCTCGGAGCAAAGGATGAGCTTATACAAAACAAGGTCTTTTATGAAATACTTGATAAAAGAATAAGTGTCAGAGAGACTGAAAACCTTATAAAAAGACTAAATGAAGGCGACATCAAATTAAAAACAAAACCTGATATTCCTCCTGAATTCAAAAATATGGCAGCAACTCTTTCAGGGGCAATAGGAACAAAAGTAAAAATACTGAACAAAAAAAACAATACAGGCAAAATAGAGATTAATTTCAGGAATAAAGAAGAGCTTGAAAGAATTTTTGCAGATTTAAAAAAAACATATAATGAGTCAGACGAATAATAAATGAAAGAAGATATTAAAATAGCAGAAACAGCAGGCTTTTGCATGGGGGTAAGGCGTGCTGTAGAAATAGCCCTTGAGCAGGCAAATCTAAAAAAAGATGAAAAACCGATCAAAACTTTCGGCCCCCTTATTCACAATCCCCAGGTGTTAGAACTTCTTGAAGAAAAAAATATAAAATGCATAGAAGAAATTCCTGAAAATGGAGACGGAACTGTTATAATAAGAGCCCACGGCATACCTCCCCAAACCAAGGAAAAACTGAAAAATGCAGGCTTTACAATTCTTGATGCAACCTGTCCAAGGGTTATCAAAGTACAGGCCATAATAAAAAAACATTCTGCCCGGGGGTATAATGTTATTATAGCCGGAGATCATGATCATGCAGAAGTTGTTGGTCTTGCAGGTTATGCCGGCCAAAACGGGGTTGTAATTAATTCAGAAGAAGAGTTTGACAAACTCCCGGATTTTGAAAGTGCAATTGTTGTTGCCCAGACAACTCAGAATACAAAATTTTATGAACATCTGACCAATAAAATTGAAAAAAAATTTCCGCATTATAAAATTTTTAATACAATATGCGATTCTACTGAAAAAAGACAAAAAGAAATAAAAGAGATTGCAAAAGAGGTTGACGCTGTTGTTGTTGTAGGTGGAAAAACCAGCGGAAATACTAAAAGGCTCAAAGAAGTAGCTTCACAGGAAGGTACAAAAGCCTTTCACATAGAAAACGAAAAAGAACTCGACATAGATTTTATTGCGGATCAGAAAAAAATCGGAATAACAGCAGGAGCTTCAACCCCAAACTGGGTAATAGCCCAGGTTTATAAAGCTGTAAAAACCGCACAACTTAAAAAAGATAAAAATGCTATTATATGCCTGTTCATCTTTTTAAAGTTTCTTTTCAGGTTTAACATAATTCTTGCATCAGGAGCAGCAGCTCTTGCTTTTTCAGCATCTGCTCTGCTTGGTTTAAGCAGTTTTGGACTTTTAACAGCTGCAGTACCTTTTTTCTATACTTTGTCAATTCATACTATCAATAATATAGCCCTTATAAACTCTGACAAATTCAATGATCCCCATAAAGCGCAGATGTATGAAAAATACAAACCTTTTATATTTACTTATGCTGTTGCAGCAGGGATACTCTGTCTTTATTTTTCGTATCAGCTCGGAATAATACCTTTTTTTATCATTCTTCTCATGTCTGCAGCAGGTCTTTGCTACAAAATCCCTTTAATAAAGCTCACTATTATTTCAAAAGATTTTGTAGCACTTGGAACAATCCCTGGTTCAAAAGCTTTTCTTATAGCAGGCGCATGGTCTGTAATCTGCACTCTTATACCTGTTTTTGCGTCCTCAGATTTTACCTTATCTCAAATGCCCGGAATAATAACAGTTCTTATATTTTGCGGTTCAATGGCATTTTTCAGGACAATCTGGTTTGATATACTTGCGATTCACGGGAATAAAATAGCAGGGGAAATTACAATTCCTGTGCTTATTGGAGAAGAAAAAGCATCTGATATTTTGAAATATATACTTATCTTTGTAACCATACTCCTTATCGGAGGTGCTTATGCTGATATAATAACAAAATTCGGATATCTTTTAACAGTATACCCTATTTTATCGCTTTACTTTATTATGAAAAACAAAAAAAACGAAATACAGCCAGGTTTCTTTGACGACATAATAACTGAAAGTCTTTTTTTAATTTCAGCAGTTCTTGCTCTGGTATGGATTATTTTCACCTGAACTAAGGTATACAAAAACTTAAGGCTGAAAGAGTTGTAATAAAACTTTTACAAACAAAAAGAGTATAAGCTTTATGGTCCATTACCAGGAAATCACAAATGAACTCGATCTTCACCATTTTAATCCTCGTGAAGTAAAACCACTTATAAAAGAATACATAAAAGAATGCAGAAAAAAAAATATATACGAAGTAAGAATAATACATGGAAAAGGAAAAGGGATCCTCAAAAAAAGAGTGCATAAAATTCTTGAAAAAAATCAATATGTAAAAGATTTTTATACAGCAGGCCCCCAATCCGGATTCTGGGGAGCTACCATAGCAGTTCTAAAAAGATAACCCATTCAATTTTCTGAAAAGTATTTGCTTATTTTGATTCTGAAATGCACAATCTTTCAATAAAAAGAATGAAAAACATATACGGAGCTCAATTTATATAAATGATTACTACAGACTCGATTTCTCCCCTATTTACAGATTTATATGAACTTACAATGATGGCTGGGTATCACAAAAAAAATATGAACAAAGAAGCCTCTTTTTCTTTATACATAAGGCCTGAAAATACAAGAAACTATTTTGTATTTGCAGGTCTTGAAACCGTTCTAAACTGTATCGAAAACCTTAAATTTTCTTTTGATGAAATAAATTATCTTAAATCTTTGAATCTTTTTGAAGATTCATTTTTAAAAATGCTTGAAAACTTCAGGTTCACCGGAGATATCCATGCAATGGAAGAAGGAACTTTATTTTTCGGAAACGAACCTGTTCTTGAAGTTACAGCTCCAATAATTGAAGCACAGCTCCTTGAGACCATGATTGTAAATACAATAAATTTTGAAACCATGATCGCAACCAAAGCTGCAAGATGTGTTCACAGCGCAGGCAACAAGCCCCTTGCCGATTTTTCTCTTAGAAGAACCCACGGAAGTGATGCAGGAATAAAAACAGCAAGATCTGCTTATATTGGCGGTTTTTCAGCAACCAGTAATGTACTTGCGGGAAAAATGTTTAATATACCTGTTTCAGGAACTATGGCACATTCTTTTGTTACCGCTTTTAAAACAGAAGAAGAAGCTTTTGAAGCTTTTTGCGAAGCTTTCCCTGACCAGAGCATCCTTCTTATAGACACCTACGATACTCTAAATGGTGCAAAAATAGCTGCACAAACAGGTAAAAAACTTGCCTCACAAGGAAAACAACTCAAAGGTGTAAGACTTGACAGCGGAGACATGGCCGACTTAAGCATAAAAGTGAGAAAAATTCTCGATGAAAACGGCTTAAATGATGCAAAAATTTTTGCTTCCAGCGGTTTTGATGAATTTAAAATTGAAAAAACCCTTAATCTAAAAGCTGCTATAGATGCTTTCGGAGTAGGAACTTCAATGGGAGTATCTGCAGATACACCGTTTCATGATACTGTATACAAACTTAATTTTTTCAACGGAAGAAACGTAAGAAAATTAAGTAAAAATAAAATAACACTTGCAGGCAAAAAGCAGGTCTTCAGATTTTTTGACGAAAATAATCTGATAAAAAAAGATATAATAGGAACAAGGGAAGAAAATTTTGACAATTCAGATAAATTATTAAAACCGGTTGTCAAACAAGGCGTCAGGTGTAAAGAGCCCGAATCTGTTGAAAATGTAAAAAACAGATTTAAAAAGGAATTTACAAAGCTGGACAATAAATACAAAACACTTAAAAAACATGTAGCCTTCCCTGTTTTGATAAGCGAAAACCTAAAATCAGTCCAGCCCTGACTTAAACTTTAGAATTTGAGGTATTGTATTAGATGGAACCGGAAATAAAAGTAAGAGGATATCATACAGATATATACAAACACGTTAATAATGCAAGATTTCTGGAATTTCTGGAAGAAGGAAGATGGCAGCTTTTTGAGGACTATCTTGACCCTGATGAATTTACAAAAGGCGAGTATGCTTTTTATGTGGTAAATATTAATATCTCTTATAAGGATCAGGCCAATGTTAATGATGTACTTATTATTAAATCAGGAATGCTGAGGTTCGGAAATAAAAGTGCAGCATTCAAACAGCAGGTAATAA
The DNA here is from genome assembly GCA_051744925.1 of Thermodesulfobacteriota bacterium. Lineage (GTDB taxonomy): Bacteria > Desulfobacterota > Desulfobacteria > Desulfobacterales > JACKCP01 > JACKCP01. The sequence goes on from JBNJDM010000012.1 coordinate 22,141, forward strand.
ATAAGGAGACAAAAAGCCTTATAATAGATTCAGATGTCACATTTGTTGTGGTTGACAATACAGGAAAGCCTGTAAAAATCGAAGGAAAAGTTAAAGAAATGCTTAACAAAATACCTCAGTTCAAGGGTGTGTAATTTTTTATGTAAATGAACTTAAACCGGCTTAAAATGTCTTTATTAAGCCGGTTTTTGAAACACAGCTGATTTATTCATTTTTTTTCCTTATTTTTCTAAATCATTTTTTCCTTTTAAGATTTATTATTTCAAGTATAATAAAAAAATAACTTATAAAAATATTTTTTGCTCTGGTGCTGCACAAATATTCACAACATTATTTTTATTAAATATATTCTTACCTTTAGCCTTTTCCAACGGCTTAAAAAAAATACGGAGATAAATATTTTGGAAGAAAGACTTACAGGAAAAAAAGGTGAATTTTCAGACAAAGACACAGAAAAAAAATTCAGAGCAGAAAACTGGCCTGCAAAAATAAAACCTGTTGTAATTACAAGTTTTTTAATAATTGCTGCAGCCTTTGCAGTCGATTTTGATAAAATCATACTTTTTAAATTTTCACCGGATTTTACTGTTCTTCTTGCATTAAAAGGTCTTGTTTTATTAACCGGCATTTTTCTCATACTTTTTCTTCTTACAGATTCACTTATTATGTCCGCACCTTTTATCTCATCTGTATTTATTCTTTCAACCAGCCTTTACATAACAGGCGAAGCAGTTATCAATTACACCAGAAGCGATCTTACTGCGGCCATAATGATTTTATCTCTTACACTTTTTTATTCATTTTTCAGTTTTCAGTTTTTTTACACCGTTTTTGCAGGATTTGCAGCTTCTGTTATATACTGTCTTGGAATATACTTTTACACTCCATATGAATTAAGCTTTTTTATCATTAGCTGTATACTTTTATTAATTACAAATATATCAGGTATTGCTGTTTTTATAAAAGACTCTGACCTGGCAAGAAAAAATTATTATTTTAATGCAGAAAAAACAAACCTTCATAATAAAATAACAGATCTCAAAAAAAAGGTTTCAAAACTGAGTTACGAAAAAAAATCTGAAAAAAAAATGATTGAAACAGAGAAAGCAAACAGCTTCACACAAGAACTTACAGAAGAATTCAACAGAAACAAAAGGTACAATAGTGATCTTTCATTAATGCTTATTTCAGTAGACAAGCTTGAAAGTCTTTATGAACAAGTAGGCAATAAAGCTGCCGATGCTGTAATTGATGATATACAAAAAATATGCGGCAGTGAGATCAGGCCTGAGGGAGATTATTTTGCAAGAACAGATGAAAATGAATTCTGCTTTATCCTTCCCTCTACAGACGAATACGGAGCTTTCTCATTTGCTGAACGAATAAATGAAAAAATATTAAAAAGAAAATACAATTTAAAAAACCAGAAACTCAAAATTACAATCAGCATAGGAATAGCTTGCCTTGAGAATGAAAAAGAACCTTTTGAGCTTCTTGAACATGCTAAAGATGCATTAATTAAATCCAAAAATACAAAAGGAAGTGAACCTGTTTTTTATAAAAACTAAGACCCAAAAACTTCCCTCACAGCCAAATCTTTTACACAGAAGAAAAATGATGAGCACACAATGGTACTCTGTACGATCTGTTTCAGGCATCCAGGATCCAATGATAAAAAAACAGCTATTTATGAAGAAAGAATAACTGCAGGGGTTGCATCCTCTTTTGAAGAAGCTGGTGCTCTTGCTGAAAGATAAGCTTTAAAATATGCAGGTGAAATAAACTGTGACTATTCCGGATTTTCTGAAGCATATCAGATCTTACAAAATAAGATAAAAAGCAGTACACAAATTTTTTCACTTATGAGAGAATCTGAAATCGGGATGAACAAATATATCAAAAACTATTTTGATACAGGCCTGGAAAAATCAAGAAAAAGGAGTAGAAACTAGAACAAAGTCTCAAAAATACCTTTTTCTTTGTTTTTTTGAACATTATCATAAGTAAAAATCTCTCCGTTCATTGCAATAAAAACACCTGAATCCAGAAATTTTACTGAAGAATATGCAAAACCAAGATTAAACAATGCATCAGATTTTTCAACAGTGGCAGGAGCCATTGCTCCTGTAAGAACTATTGTTTTATCTTTTATTTTCTCACCGAGAACTCCTGCAGTTTCAGACATAGTATCTGTACCATGTGTTATAAGAATTCTTGTTTCTTTTGCGATTGAACAGAAATCAAGAATTTTATACCTGTCTGCATCATCAAAAAAAAGGCTGTCTTTGAGCATAACTTTTTCGACTTTGTAATCAGACATGCAGCCTGAACGTTCAAAAAGCTCCTCTACCTGGGTTGAAGAAAAACAAAGGTCTCCACGAACTCTGTCATAGACTTTATCAAGAGTTCCTCCGGTTATAAGAACTTTAACACAATCTTTTTTCAAAAAGACCTCCATTTTAAAATCAGAAAATACCAGGCTGCGGACCAATACCTCCGGCTTACATTACAAGTGAAGAATCTCCTCCAGGAGTAAGTTTTCTCTCCAGTTTCCTTGCATACCTGCTCATAAGATAACAGCATATAAAATATAAAAATGCAGTAGTAGTATATATTTCAAAAGGATGAACCATAAGCCTGTTGTTAAGGCCCTGGGCAACAAAAGTAAGTTCAAGAACACCTATTACATATGCAAGTGACGTGTCTTTAAAAATAGCTATAAACTGCCCTACTATTGCAGGTATCATCTGCTTTAAAGCCTGGGGAAGGATTATCAGTCTCATTGTCTGCAGATATGAAAGACCTGTTGAATATGCCGCTTCAAACTGGCCTTTGGGAAGATTTTCAATCCCTGACCTTACAATTTCAGCTATATAAGCACATGTAAAAATTGTAAGAGCTATTGTTGCAGACCAGAAAACATCGGGAAAAGTATCTGTTACAACAGGAATAAAAAAATAGACCCAGAAAATTACAATAATAAGGGGATTACCTCTTATAAATTCGATGTATACAAGAGCAGGAATTCTGAAAATTTTATTTTCAGAAGTTCTTGCAACACCTACAGCTATTCCGACAAAAAAACTTATAAAAATTGCTATAAAAGCCATAAGTACTGAAAATGAAAGTCCGCCCAGTCCCATAAAAAGTTCATTTTCACTTCCATTGGGAAATCTCCATATTAAAAGACTAAGCAAATTATCTCTTATTACGCCAAAATTAAAAACTGCTAATCCTTTAAGCATTTCATATATCAAAACACAAAAACCGAAAATAAAGATTCCTTTTAAAGATAATACCAGACTTTTTTTTATAATTGAGCCTGATCTTTTTAAAAAGATTTTTGTTTCGGAATCGATTGCATGCTCACGAATATTTTTTTCTCTGTAAACAAACATATTATATGGAATTTTTAAAAACTGAATAAGTTTGTTCAGAGGATTAAAAACAGTTTCTGAAATTTTATAATATAAATTCTCTTTTTTTACTTCATGCCTTTTAAGACGTGTATTTATTATGTTGAGAACAAAGGAAATAACAAGGGAAAGTAAAAGATACAAAACAGTAGCTGCTGTTGTGGCTTCAAAACCTCTGAATGTAAGAGATTCTACCTGCTGAGACTGCCAGGTAAGCTCTGCTACACCTACAACCATTGCAAGGGAAGAGTTTTTCATATTATTTAAAAACTCACTTCCCATGGGAGGAATAATATTTCTGAATGCTACAGGCAGAATTATTTTCCTTAAAACCTGAAAATAAGAAAGCCCGCTTGAGTAAGCAGCCTCAAGCAAACCTTTATCTATCGACTGAAGCCCTGCTCTTATAATTTCAGCCATAAATGAACCTGTATAAACAGAAAGACCTACAGCAGCAATGAGAAATTCAAAATTCCCTGCAAAAAGAAAAGTTTTGATACTTTCTGGAAGAGCTGTAGGCATTGCAAAATACCAGAAAAAAAGCTGAACAAGAAGCGGAGTATTCCTGAAAAACTCTACAAAGACAGTAGAAACCCATTTAAGGGGCTTAAAAGAAGAAAGTCTTCCAAGTCCGAAAATTATACCGAGAATAAGAGCTGCGCCGGAACTTAAAAGAGATATTTTAAATGTAGTTTGTAATCCTGATAACAGGCTGAAGCCGAAATGCTCACCATAGGTGTCATTAACAGTAAAAATTATACTCCAGTCAAAATCATACCCAAAATCGAAGTAAAAATAAAAGTATCCGAAAGTAAGTAAAGAAAGTATAAAAAGGACACAATACTGAATATAGCTTTTTTCCAGCCAGTATCTTAACATAATAAAACCTTTGAAATAAAAAGCCCGGAAAACCGGGCTTTAATTTAATTTATAAATCTCTTTTTTTTAAGGCCACATTTCAATTTCTTCAGTCATAGGAAAGTGGTATGGAGTATCAGGGCCGTACCATTTATTGTATATTTCCTGGTATGTTCCGTCTTTCCACATATCCTGAATTGTAAAATTGATTGTATCCCTTAGCTTTGAATCATCTTCAGGAAGGCCTATACCGTATGGTTCATTACTGAAAAAATCGCCGACAAGTTCATATTCACCAGGTTTTTTTGCGGCATATCCAAGAAGAATTGTTGAATCTGTACTCCATGCGGCAACCCTTCCCATTTCAAGAGCCTGAAAGCATTCAGATTCTTTCTGAAAAGAGATTACATTCTTGTCCGCATTTTTATCACCGAGTTCTTTTAAGAGATTTTTTACATTTATTTCCGAAGTAGTCCCCTGCATAGTTGCAATTTTTTTACCTACAAAATCTTTGAGTTCAGAAAATTCACCTTTTTTTGCAAGCATTTTCTGGCCGTCAAAAAAATATGTAATTGAAAAATCTATCGATTTATCCCTTTCTCTTTTGTGGGTCATATTTGCAACCGACATATCTACTCTTCCCTGCTGAACAAAAGCAATACGGGTCTTGTTACTCACAGGAACACGCTCGAGTTTGCACCCCATTCTTCTGGCAATCTCTTTGGCAATATCAACGTCAAATCCTACCCAGTCGCCGTCTGCATTATAGTATGCACCGGGAATTGAGTCTGTCATAAGTCCGGCTTTAAGAACTTTTTCCTTCATAATTTTGTCATACACAGGACCAGCTGAAACAGCTGAAGCAGACATTAAAACTGCACAGACAAAAATCAATAACAGGCTGAATCTTTGCATTTTTTTCTCCCTTTTGTTTTTATTTATACCCTAACTAAACGATTTAAAAATCTAAATTTTCCAGAGATAAAGTATCTGAAACTGTAAAACAGGTATTCCAAAACAATTAAACTTCTATGATGGATAAAACTACAACTTAAACAGTAAATTCTTTGATTCAGGCTGTATTAAAGCCTTTTTCAGCTTTAAAAAACTAATGGCTTAATATCTTACTTAAAAATTCTTTTGTTCTTTCATTTTCAGCATTCCGGAAAAATTCAGCAGGTGCTTTTTCTTCCACAAGATATCCTTCATCCATAAATATTACCCTGTCTGCAACTTCTCTTGCAAAACCCATTTCATGTGTAACACAAACCATTGTCATACCCTCACCTGCAAGACTTTTCATAACATCAAGAACTTCATTTATCATTTCAGGGTCAAGTGCAGATGTAGGTTCATCAAAAAGCATTATTTTGGGGTTCATTGCAAGACCTCTTGCAATTGCAACTCTTTGCTGCTGACCTCCCGAGAGCTGGGACGGATATGAATCTGCTTTATCAGGAATATTTACTTTATGCAGAAGCTCCATTGCTTTTTTCTTAACTTTTGAAGGCTTGATTTTTCTTACTTTTGTGGGGGCAAGCATTATATTTTCAATAACTGTCATATGTGGATAAAGATTGAATTGCTGAAAAACAAATCCTATTTCTGCACGCAAAAGAGTCAGGTTTGTTCTGGGAGAATTAAGATCCATGCCGTCTACAACTATTGTACCTTCCTGAACAGGCTCAAGCCTGTTTATACATCTTATAAGGGTGGATTTACCTGAGCCGCTCGGACCGCATATAACTACAACTTCACCCTGATCTATTTCCAGATTTATGTCTTTGAGAACCTGAAAATCTCCGAACCACTTACTAACATCAGTAAATTTTATCAAAAATCCTCCCTGAAAATGAAAACATTTATTCATATAGATAATTTTATTTTTTCTATTCTCTTTTTCAGGGCAAGTCAATTATTTTATAGATACAAATTTCGGATTACATAATTCAAAAGAAGAGTTTTATAAGATATGCAAAAATTATAAAAGGCTGAAACTATAGATTTTCAGCCTTTTAAAGTTTAATCGGAAAATTTCACTCCGATCCTGTATCTTGGTTGTTTTGAAGTAAAAGCTCCGTCGAATCCTGTCCATACAACTTTACCCTTTTCCGGCTTTTTATCAGCAGAGTTTTCAGCTGACACATAAAGAGTTGTTCCTTTAAGATACGGATACTTTGAAATAAGACTCATACCTTTATCTGAGACATCGTGGATTTCTCCTTTGTACTCATCTCCGTTGAGTTTTCTGCGATAAATGCAGGGTTCATGAAATCCGGCTCTTTTCCTGTCTCTTTCATCATAGGCAAAATAGCCTCCTTTTTCATTTCTGAAACAGACTTTACTATGCTTTGTATCTTTTATACCGGCTTTTGTTTTCATGGCTTTTCTCCTTTTGTTATAGTCAAAAACAAAAATGTAAGCCAATCTCTGTTTAAACAGAGATTTTGCCTTTTAAGGCAGTTGGTGTACATATAAAATATATAAGAATTACCCCTTTAAGGGTTTATATTTAATTAAAAAACTGAAATTATCTATAGTTATGATACTATTATTCATTAAAAATAATCAACAAAAATCAATTACTGAACTTAGTTTAAATATCTGATTAAACTTAATTTAATTAAATTTAATTTAAAAAACCAACAAAGTATAAACAAACAGGCACTATAGGGGATCTTAGTATGAGCAGTATATTTATAACCGGAGTAACAAAAGGAATTGGCAATGCTCTTGCAAAACAGTTTTCTAATTCCGGACATATAGTTTCGGGACTGGGGCGGGATAAAAACAAACTTGAAGAACTTACTGAAAAAACAGGTAAAAAAAATGTTTTTATATGCTGCGATATAAGAAGCTACAAAAGCGTAAAAGATGCAGCAGATATAATTACAGAAAAAACAGGAATCCCTGATATTGTAATAAATAATGCAGGAATAATAAACAAAAGCCAAAACTTATGGGAAACAGACTCCGCTGAGTTTGAAAATGTTATAAATACAAATATAAACGGAAGTTTTTACATAATAAAATATTTTACCCCCCTTTTTATTCAAAGAAAAAAAGGAATAATTGTAAACATGAGTTCGGGATGGGGAAGATCAGCAGCTCCGGGTGTGAGTGCTTACTGTGCTTCCAAATGGGCTGTTGAGGGGCTTACAAAGTCACTTGCGATGGAGCTTCCTAAAGGAACAGCTGCTGTTACACTAAATCCGGGAGTAATAAACACTGATATGCTTAAATCGTGTTTCGGAAACAGTGCATTATCATGTCAGTCTCCTGATGAATTTGCTTTAAAAGCTGAAAAAATGATTCTTTCCATAACCGAAAAAGACAATGGAAAAGAACTTAGTGTTTGAGGCTAAATTTTCAGATAAATCAGTTACGTGTAAAAATTTTAAAACTGTTTCTGTTTGTTATATAAACTCCTGTACTAACAAAAATCAGCCCTGTCAGAAGAGAAAAAGTCAGTGGCTCGCCAAGCACGACAAATGATATTAAAACAGCACTTACAGGAACAAAATTTATAAAAAGCCCTGCCCTTGTCGGACCGATCTGCTTTATTCCGCTGTAATAAAATACAAAAGCTGTTACAGTTCCAAAAAATCCAAGATAAAAAAGCGACGCCCACTGAACAGGGCTGTATAAAAATATATCTTCAAAAAGACCTTCTGCTGCTGCAGGAAAAAAAAGAAACAAAGTTCCGGCAAGAACTGAATAAGTGACAGTCTGAAGAGGTGTAAAGTCGGTCAAAAAAGCCTTGCCTGTAAGTGAATAAACCACCCAGCTTGCTACTGTTCCGAATATAAAAAGCTCTCCAATTCCTATACCACCCTGAAATATTTTTAAAAGATCACCTTGTGTTACAACGATTAAAGCGCCTGTTACAGATATAAAAATCCCTGTTAGCTTTGCAAAAGTTAATTTTTCACTGAATAAAATAGCAGAAAAAAGTGCTATAAAAACAGGATTATTTGCTACAATTACTGAAGCCCTTCCGGCTTCTATATATTTAAGGCCTGAGAAAAAACAGAAATTATAAGAAAATATCCCTGTAAAACCAAGAACTGCTACAATAAAAATTTTATTTCGCGGGAAAAAAACAATCCCCTTATCCGCCCTTATACTGAGTGCCGCAAGAAAAACAGAAGCTATTGCAAACCTTAAAAATGCAGCTGAAAACGGTCCTGCATCTTTTGTAACAATTTTTGCTGCAACAAAGGTTCCGCCCCATAAAAATGCAGATGTTAAGAGCTTAAGATAAGTGATTTTATTCAAAACATATTTTCCGTGTCATTTGATATTTTTAAAAATTAAAAAACTCATCATTTGAACTAAGTCAATAACCAGCTACCAGAAAATGTCTCAGGTGAAAAGATAAAAATAAATCCGGCCAAAGCCGGAAACTAATCGATCTGCCTATCCTGGGTTAGAAAAGTCAAAAAACGTGCTTGAACTTGACCTGTATCATTAAAACATCTAAATTATATATAAATAGTATTTGGCAAATTTTATTTTTTATAATAAAGAGAAAAAAGATTGTTTTCGTTCAACAAAGGCACAGGCAGTTCAATTATAAGGAATCATAAAACTTTTTGGTAGATCAAAAAAATTAAAAATCTTTACATTTAAATTACTAAGGTTAAAAATGAACCAGTTCAAAAACAAAATTTTATACAGCTTCATTGAAATTATGATGCTTGCAATTTTATCGGTTATTCCAACCGTAACTGCTTTAATTGATTGTGTTATAATCAACAATACCATAAAAGAAGTTTCTGTAACTGAATTAACTCAGGCTTTACTTCTTTTTTCCATAATCTCTGTTTTTTCAATCACTGCTATTAAAAACAAAAATTCAAGGGGTTTTCTGGTTCTGGCAGCAGGTTTTTTTTCATGCATGCTTATTAGAGAATTTGACGGTTTTCTTGACAATATATATCACGGTTTCTGGTTCTGGCCTGCTATTGTGACAGCAATTGCTTCAATTATATACGCAGCTTTTTTTTGTCGGAATACAGTAATTAAGCCGATGTCAGATTTTATCAATACAAAACCTTATTTTTTCATAATTTTCGGATTAATTGTTGTCATGGTTTTCAGCAGAATTTTCGGCAGCGGCAATGTATTCTGGAAACACATATTAAGTTCTGAATATATGTTTCTTATAAAAGGTGTTCTTCAGGAAGGTATTGAACTTTTTGGCTATTTATTCCTTGCATACGGTTCATTTCTTTTCCTTTTTCAAAAAAATGCTGATTAATTTCTGAATTAAAATCTTTGAAAGGTACACTGAATTTAAAAAAAATCAATAAGTGAAAAATTTAGTACAAAATTTTTGTTTTTTTTACCGTCTGAATAATCTTCATTTTGATTTCAAACAAAAGGGGTCATTCGTAATGAAAGAACAGACACTACACAAAAGAATAACTTTTGCTCTTCAGATTATTCTTATAATTGGAATTATAGCAGAGATTATGGCCAGTCAATGGTTTGCTTCTGTACTTACAGGATTTATAATCCTTGTTACTTTCATACCTTTAATTCTTGAAAGAAAATTCAGGGTTTTTATTCCTCCTGAATTTGTTCTGCTTGCAATAGCCTTTGTATTTGCATCAGCATTTCTGGGAATAGTCCACGGATATTATGATCTTTTCTGGTGGTGGGATATTGCACTTCATACAGCATCAGGTTTTCTTCTGGGAATAATCGGGTTTCTTCTTGTATATGTTCTTAATGAAGCAAGTGCAGTAGATTTAGACCTTAAACCGGGATTTACAGCTTTTTTTGCATTTCTTTTTGCGCTGGGAATAGGAACTGTATGGGAAATTTTTGAATTCTCCATGGATGTTTTTTTTGATGCAGGAATGCAGACACCTATGCTTGGAGATCCTTCGGGGCTGACAGACACAATGTTTGATCTGATTGTAGATGCTCTTGGAGCAATTGTTATATCAATTACAGGTTACGGTTATCTCAAAGCTGCAAAAAACAAATCATTTCTTGAAAGATGGATTCACCTTTTTATAACCAAAAACCCTCAGCTTTTCAAAGAGAAGTAGTTTATAATAAAGTATTAAAGCTTGATTACGATAAAAACTTACCTAATTCAGATTCCCGGGACAAGGATCTCTGCTGACCAGGAAGATTAGTAATAAAAATCAGCAGCATCCGTCACTGCATGAAGCATTCTCTTTTCCTTTTATCCAGACCTGGATAATATAGGAAGCTCAGCCTACACCGGGATTAACATGAACTGCCTGCACAGGACAGTTACTGACACATGCTCCGCATTCAATGCAGGCATTAAGATCTATAATCTCTGCCTTTTTGCCGCTTACTTCAAATACTCCATGGGGACAGACAACAGCACACAGACCGCAGCCTATGCACTTATCCTTTTCCAGAGAAAGTGTAGTAACATTTTCAAGATATCTTAAATTTTTCATATAAAAACAACTTTATCCTTTTTAAAAAGCCGAATATACCCAGAGACCTGTTGAAATAATTACACCTGTTATCTGTACAGGTATATAAAGCTTCATTTCTTTTTCAACACCTGATGGTGATGTATAAGGTGTTGATCCTGTAAAATTCATTGCAAAATATGAACTTACCGATGCAGTCAGTAATAATAATCCTGTATTTGCACTAAAGCTGAACTTTGAAGCTCCGGTCAGAAAAAAAATTAAAAAATAAAATAAAAAACCGGAAATGATTCCTTTGAGACCAAACGCTTTTCCTGGAAGATAAGGCAGAAGTACTGGTGTTGCAACAGCTCCTGAAAATATTCCTGTAATAAAGGCTGCAATACAAACCGGTCCTCTTTCAGTCAGATTTTCAAAGGAAAAAATACCAGGGCCTGCTCCTGAAATCAAAAAAAGAAAAACAGCCGCAATAAGTGCGGGCTTTAAACCTGTATACAGTTCTACAGGAGTTAATATAAACCTTTCATACATATTAAAAGTTACACGCCGCATTTTTTCATCGGCCTGCATAGAATTTTCCAGAAAAGCTTTTATATCTTTTGCTCTTACAGGACCATAAATCACCTTAAAACCTGATTTTTTTAAAACATCAAAAGCAGAAACTCCGATTGCACCAAGCTGAGGAAGAATAAGACGTCTGTGATTAACAACATTTTCAAGTTCTGAAGTTTTTACCTTTTTTACAATCTCTTCTGTTGAAAATGTTTTTTTACCTGCAGCACACCAGACATTTACTCCATTGGTATCAAGTACAAGAATCCAGAGATCTAAACCTTCAAGATTTTTTCTTAAGTGATCAAAAGTAAGTTTAAAATTAGCTGTGACAAGAACCTCGGATTCAGGGCCTGGATTTCCTGCAGCATAGAGACCCGGGCTTACTTCATATTTATGCCTTTTAAAACCGCATCTTACAAAAAATGTCTGTAGAAGATCAAATTTATCAAGTGAAGTTTTAACAACCGGAACATAACCTGTTTTTGTATCAATAAAATCTTTTACACAGGAACAGATTTTATAACCCGGTTTTTTGAAATTATTATTATCTAAAGGATCAAAAGCCTGGGGCGAGTTCTCAGAATTGTCGGGAGATATCATAATCTTAAGCCCTGAAGAACTGTTCAGAAATTCCCGGTTTTCTTCCTGTTTTTTTTCCCTGCTAAAAACTTCATTCATATTTTCAATTTCCTGATGTAAAACTTATTTCTTTCTCCCTCCTTTATCAATCAAAGTCAGGTATTTCAAGCTTCAGAACTAGTAAAACATGCCTGCTTCCTAAACAAGTCAAAACATATTTAAGAAGCAGGCGTTATATCAATTTCAGCTTTTTCCCGGTCCTATCAAAGGAAGTTCTTTTTCTATTTCAAAATAAACAAGAAACATTCCTTCGCCTCCGGGCTGCTTGTCATCAGGGTAAGTCCTTCTTTTAAGACTTTCAATCTTTGAAGCATCTTCTTCTTCCTCTGTTTTTTTCAGGAAGAAACGTTTTCCTTTATAACCCGACCCATCTTCAATAAACATATAAGCAGCCTTTGGATTCGACTGGAGATTTTTATGTGAAAGACGATCTCTCATAATAAGAGCAATACTTCCGTCATCCATTACATGGGGTCTTGCATAAACAGCACAATCTACATTACCGTCACTGTCTGCTGTAGAAAGTACTCCTGTGCCTCTTGTATTTTCGAAATAATTCTTTAAATCCATTGTGCCTCCTTTAGAAGTTTTTAGCTGCAATCCGTTATTTTATTAAAACAGCTTTAATTCAAAACATAGTTATAATTATTTTAGCATCAAGTAAGAAAAAAATTTTTTTACTAAAACCGGCAATATGAATTTCAAAACTTACTTTTTAAAAAAACTTGAATTCAGGATTTTTTTGAAAAAAGGATAAACAAGAAATCCGGAAAGTATTATTGTTGAAACAATCTGTACAAAAAAACCGATACCTTCTTCTGTTTCTCCTGTAACAGGTGCCAGCTCATAACCAGTTGCAGAAAAAATATAATCTGTTCCCAACCCTAGTATAAGTGATGAAAAAATTATTCCTGCCAAATATATAAAAGCAGATTTTTTACCTATAATACTGCTTATAACACTGAACGAAGCTGCATTTGTGGCAGGTCCGGCAAGAAGAAAAACAAGGGCTGCTCCCGGAGATATTCCTGTCATAAGAAATGCTGCTGCTATAGGTGTTGAAGATGTTGCACATACGTATAAAGGTACAGAAATCAAAAGCATCAGAAGCATTACAAGTAAAGGGCTTTTTGCTGAAACAGCATTTACCATTTCAGGAGTTACAAATACTGCTATCACTGCTGCAAATAAAACTCCCACAATAAACCAGCCAGCAATATCTTCAACAAGATCAACAAAAGAAAAGTGCATCCCTTTTTTAAATCTCACATATTTTGAATCATCAGAAATTTGTGGGTCACTGCAACCGCAGTCATTTTCCATGGGCAAAAAAGTATTTGTTTCCTCAGGAACAGTACAGCATCCTGAAGAACATTCCCATTTATCGGAAAGTGCCTGACTACCGGTGAGCTCCTTATTTTCATCTTTATCAAAAATATTTACAAGAGTACCTGTAAAAAGAGCTGTAAGAAATGCAGATACAGGTCTTATGACAGCCATCACCGGGCCTAAGAGAGCCCAGGTTATTGCAATGGAATCAACACCTGTTTCCGGTGTTGAAACAAGAAAGGATACAACCGGACCTTTGCCTGCACCCTGTTTTCTTATTCCCGCAGCTGCCGGCACAACCCCGCAGCTGCACAAAGGAACAGGAACACCGAATGCAGAGGCCTTAAATATTCCCCCTTTTCTACCTGCTCCTATATGCTTCTGTACAAGATTATCCGGAAGAAAAGCTTTTAAAATACCGGCAAAAAAAAGACCTAAAAGCATAAAAAAAGATGCTTCCATTAAAAACCAGACAAAAGAGTTTATTATTTCATATATCAGTTCCATAAAACACCATTATGTTATCATTTGAACATATGTTCATATATAACATAAAAAAATATCAGGTCAAACATTTTATGAAATAAAAAGCATCACTCTCCTGCCTCCTGAATATGTTCAAGACCTTCTTTTACAAGAGAAAATACATGCTCATCATCAAGAGAATATATAACATTTTTTCCTTCTCTTCTGAATTTAACTATTTTGGAACTTCTCAAAACCCTCAGCTGATGGGAAACTGCAGAAGATCCCATACCTGTAATATCTGCAATATCGCATACACAAAGCTCTGATTGAGAAAGTGCATTAAGTATTTTAATTCTTGTAGGATCTCCAAGAACCTTAAAAAGATCAGCAAGCAGATAAAAATTTTCTGATGCTTCCATTTTTGACTTTACATCTTTTATAAGTTCCGGATTATTACATATCTCTTTGCAGATATCATCGGCCATGGTTATCTCCGTTTTTACTGAATATAATAAAAAAAGAACTAACACCCTGATTATTAAAAGTCAATTTACCTGTTTTTGATCAAAAAAATAAAAACTCTTTTTGTGTCTAAATTTTAAAAATTTTACGTCAATCAAAGATTTTATATTTGCTGAATATAAAAATCTCTAATTTTAATAATATCAGCTATATTTCAGTTCAAACACTACCACAACTTATAAAGAAGAAAAATTTAAAACTTGCCAATAACCGGAAACTACTTAATTTTTAAAAATAACAGATTAGATATTTAAAAAAAATCTTGTAACCCCCTGAAAACAAAACAAACGGAGAAAGCAATGACAACACAGCAACCTTTACTAAAAGAATTTCAGCTTGCAGATTTAAAACTGAGCAACAGATTAGTCATGGCTCCAATGACAAGATGCAGGGCAGACAACAAGGGTAATGTCCCAAACGATATTATGGCAAAATATTACGCCCAGAGAGCCTCTGCAGGCCTTATAATTTCAGAAGGTTCGCAGATTTCAAAGCAGGCCGTAGGTTATATTAACACTCCGGGTATTCATTCTGAAGAGCAGACACAGGGATGGAAAAAAACTACAAAAGCTGTGCATGAAAAAAACGGAAAAATTTTTCTGCAGCTCTGGCATGTAGGCAGAATTTCACATCCCGATTTTCATAACGGAGAACTTCCGGTTTCAGCCTCAGCTATTAATCCAAATTCACAGGCTTATACTCCAAACGGATTTAAAGATACAGTTACCCCAAGAGCAATGACAACAAAGGAAGTAAAAGATACTGTGAAAGATTTTGGAAAAGCTGCAGCAAATGCATGGGAAGCAGGTTTTGACGGTGTTGAAATTCATGCTTCCAACGGATACCTTCTTCACCAGTTTTTCAGTTCCACCTCAAATATAAGAGAAGATGAATACGGCGGATCAATTGAAAACAGAGCCCGTATTTTATTTGAAATAATTGAAGAAGTAAAAAAGCATGTCCCTGAAAAAAGAATAGGTGTAAGGCTTAATCCTTCTTTACACGGACTTTTCGGGATGACTCTTGATGAAAACACTATCCCGACATTTGACTATATAGTAAAAAATCTTAATAATTATGATCTTTCATATCTCCACCTCTCAGAGCCTTTTACAGATGTGTCAGAGGTACCTCATGCAGAAACTGAAATAGCAAAAAGATACAGACCTGTGTACAAAGGAAACCTGATTATAAATGCAGGCTTTGACCAGGAAAAAGGAAACCGGGTAATTAAAGACGGTCTTGCAGATCTTGTAGCCTTTGGAAAACTTTTTATTGCAAACCCTGATCTTCCTGAAAGGTTTGAAAAAAATGCAAATCTCAATGAATGGGACGATTCTACTTTTTATACACCAGGAGAAAAAGGATATACAGATTATCCTTTTTTATAAAAACTGAATTTAATAAGGCTTTATATTCTTGAAAATTCCTCAGGCAGAAAATCTTTTGGCCTGAGGAAACAAAAAATCTCTCAACCAAATAGATATTATACTTAAATCTCTTTCCACACTTTTTTGCTAAGCTTTATTTTTTTCTGAACCTTTGCCCATGTACCTGTTTTAAGAAATGAATCTTTATAAGAAGCAACCATTTCATTAAAAAATACATAAGGAATTGTAAAGCTTAGCTCATCATTTTTAAAAAACTGCCTGGCAGAAGGATCCCATCCCCCTATAACAGCTCTTTTCTTTCCCTGGGAAAGATACCTGAGCGGCCATGCAACAAGGCTTCCGCATGCTGCACTCCATGGTGATGCAACAACTTCGGGATCATTTGAAACAAAAGTTGCAAGCTGATGAAGCCCTGCAAGGGATTCAGGCCTTGAAAAAAAAGTTATCAAAAGAGGTGTTTCATTTTCTTTAAAAAGGCTTAAAGGCTTAAAAACAAGATAATTATCCATTGCAGGTTCAGGATCTATATATGCAAATATTTTTTCAAGCTCATGCGGAGAACTGCAGTAGAATTCTCCTTCCATTACTCCTGGTATACCTGTTGAGACATAATTAATTATGGTTTCAGCCTGTGGCTTTACAAACCCCATCCAGAAAGCTGCTCCAGGGCATCCGTAATGATTTTTTGAAAACCACGCACACTTTTTTTGCTTTCTTGCCCTTTTTATATGTCCAAGTGAACAGGAAAAATTTGAAAAGACTTCATTCCAGTTTACTTCATTATTCATATCTTCTTCACGTGAAAAAGTATCAAGATAATCCGGAGACAATCCATTCTCAGGTTTTTTATCTGTGAAACAAATCCCCACAGGCTCTTCATTCAGCCCCAGGGTTTCTAAAAATCCTGAAAGTTCAGGCTTTTTATCTATATCCATAAACAATCTCCTTTTCTAAGAAGTTAACCTGAATAAGCTGCTGAAA
>JBNJDM010000013.1:0-37992 GCA_051744925.1 Thermodesulfobacteriota bacterium
TGCATAACTCTCCTGCACTTTTTTCATTGCATCGGCCCAGTCCGATTTTTTTATGCTTATCATTTTCATGGCTCTTCCTTTTTCATCTTCTCATTTTTATGATACACACGGTTATCAGGGCCTTATTTTATAAATTCCTCAGGATCATTAACCTTGTACTGATCCAGTGCAGGGCGCTGCTCAAGATCCATTCCTGTTTCAAAACCGTATTTTTCCACACAATCCTTTATTGTCTTGCGGGTAAAATATCTCATTTTTATACCCATCGGACAGGCTGCCTCACATGCTCCGCAGTCTGTACAGCGGCCTGCATCATGAAATGCCCTTAAATAATGATAGGTCATTACATCTGTTTCATTATCCCCTTTTCCAACCCACTGAGGACGGGATTCATCAACAAAACAGGTAGGACAGTAACAAAGCGGACATGCATTTCTGCAGGCATAGCAGCGGGTGCACTCTGAAAGAAGGTCATTAAAGAAATCCCATCTTTCATCTGAGCTCATTGCCTCTACCTTTTCAACATCTTCAAACCTGTTTTCTATTTCAAGCTCAGGCACTTCTTCACCAACAAGCTCATCGTATATTACAGGGTTTCTTTTTATGCATGTTTTGCAGTTGGACTGAAGAATATCTTTTTTGGAAAGCTTTTTTTCAAAGCCTTCACCTTTAACTGTTACTGTTTCTCCATCGTCTTCAACAGAATCGATCTCTCCTTCAGCTGCTTCAAGAAGAGCATCCTTGTCTGCAAGACCTGTACAGGGCACACCGATTATATAGAGCTGGTCTCTTTTGATCTTGTTTTCGATTATATGGGTTACAAGGTTTCTGCTGTCGCAGCCTTTAACCACTATACCGACTTTATCGGTTCTGCCTGTTACATAATTTACAAGGTTCATTCTGCAGTTACAGTCAAACACAAGCTTGTCTGCGGCTGCTTCTGACTTTGCCATAAACGGCTCTGACATGTAGCCGAGACTCCCTTTACTAAAGCCTATGACTGTATCAACCTTGCCATCGCTTAGAATCTTTTTTGATATCTCTTTTATTTTATCTGTATATGCGTCCATTATTCAGTATCCTTAGTTGGGTAACGCTTAACAAATTTCTGACTAGGGCCTAATTTTTTTACTTTTTCAGCTACGTCTTTTGCAACATCAGCAAATTTTACTGCTTCTGCTGATGAAATCCATGAAAAATGAAGCCTGTCTTCTTCCAGACCAACATATTCCATAAGATCTTTAAAAAGCTGAAACTTACGACGTGCATAGTAATTACCTTCCAGGTAATGGCAGTCACCAGGATGTCAGCCGGAGACCCATACAGCGTCGGCCCCTTCTCTCAAAGCAGAAAGGAAAAATTTCGGACTCATTCTTCCGGTACAGGGGATTCTTATCACCCTGAAATTGTCCGGATACTGAAAACGGCTTACCCCTGCAAGGTCTGCAGCTCCGTAGCTGCACCAGTTGCAGAGAAAACTAACAATTTTTGGTTCATAATCACTCATGCCGAACTCCTTAATATATAAAATCTCCGCTCAAAAGAACGGAGAAAATTTAGTTTTATGCATTTACAGCAAAAATCTGGCTGAAAATCTGATCATTATCAAAACCGTTGTGATGAATAGCCCCTGATCTGCATGAAGAAACACAAAGACCGCAACCTTTGCACAGAACAGGATTTATTTCAGCTCTTCCTGCAAACTGACCTTCAGTAATAAAAGAAGGTGCTGAGTAAGGACATACATTTACACATATACCGCATCCGCTGCAGAGCATAGGATCTATCCTTGCTATCTGACCGCTTGTAAATATCTCTTTTCTGGCAAGAAGAGTTACAGCTCTTGCAGCAGCTGCCTTACCCTGGGCAATCGACTCTTCAATCGGCTTTGGATAATGAGCCATACCTGCAAGAAAAACACCATCTGTTGCAAACTCTGAAGGCCCAAGCTTTGCGTGAGCTTCAATAAAGAAACCGTCATCATTCATCGGCAATTTGTAATACTGGGCAAGATCATCGATTTTATTAGGAACAATAGCAGAAGCAAGCGATACAACATCAGGCTCAATTTCTATATCACGGTTAAGAACATGATCTTTGACAGTAATCTTAAGTCTTTCTCCATCCTGCTCAACTCTTGGCTTGTTATCAACATCATATCTTACAAAAATAACTCCTGCATCCCTTGCTTCCTTGTAAAGATATTCTCTTTCACCGTATGTTCTTATATCTCTGTAAAGAATAAAAACATTCATATCCGGCTTACGCCTTTTAAGCTCAAGAGCATTGTCGATTGAATGAGTACAGCACACTCTTGAACAATATGGTCTTTCAGGTTCACGGGAGCCTACACACTGGATGAATGCAGCACAGTCTGCATCTTTTACAAGAGCATCATCTGTCTTCATTTTTTCATCCATTTCAAAAGTAGTGAGGATTCTTGAATCCTTGCCGTACATATATTCTTCGGGCTGGTAAGGCTTGGCGCCTGTAGCCATTATAGAAACGCCATGTTCAAGTGTTTTATCTTCACCATTTTCATTGAGCCTGGCTGTAAAGCTTCCTACAAAACCGTCTACTGTTTCTATTTTTGTATTCAGATGTACTTGAATTTTATCATTTGCATAAACTGATTCTACAAGTTCTGCTACTTTATCAGCAATAACTTCTCCCTTGGGAGTCTTGTATAGGTTCAGCGCATTTCCACCGAGCTTGTCAGCCTGTTCAATTATATGAGTTTCATAACCCTGGAGTGCAAGAGTTTCAGCTGCAGCCATGCCTGAGAGTCCGCCGCCAACAATCATGGCTGTCTGACCAACCTGAAGCTGAGCTTCTGCAAGCGGATCCTGAAGTGCAACTTTGGAAACTCCCATTCTTACAAGATCCATTGCTTTTTCTGTAGCTTTTTCAGGTGCTTCTTTATGAACCCAGGAATCCTGGTTTCTTATATTAACCATTTCAAACATATATTTGTTAAGACCTGCAGCCATCAATGTTTCCTGAAATAAAGGCTCATGTGTCTTTGGTGTACATGCTGCAACAACAATTCTGTTAAGATTATTTTCTTCAATAATCTTTGTCATATTATCCTGGGTATCCTGGGAGCATGAGAACATATTGTCTGTAGTAAATTCCACAAAAGGAAGTGTCTTTGCGTACTCAGCAACAGACGGAACATCTACAACACCACCGATGTTAACCCCGCAATGACAGACAAAAACACCGATTCTCGGGGCTTCCCCGAACACATCTCTTTCCGGTGTTGCTTCAACCTCTTTAAGCATTGTGCCTCTGACAGGAGCAAGTTGTTCACCAGCAACCCCTGCAGCCGCAGATGCGTCTACCATGGACTGTGGAATATCTCTTGGTCCGAGAAATGCACCAGAAGCAAAAATACCTTCCCTTGAAGTATGAACAGGTTTGAAAGTAGATGTCTCGGCAAAATTACCCGGAGTAAGTTCGATACCAAGCTCCTGAGCCATTCTGACTGTTGCACCATCAATTTCAAGGCCTACAGAAAGAACTATCATATTAAAAACTTCAGTAACTATCTTTCCTTCATCATTTACATATCTTACTTCGAGGTCATCTGTTTCAGGAACCGGATTTATTGTATGCACCCTGCTTCTTACAAAACGGACTCCGTCTTCACGCGCTTTATCATAATAACGTTCAAAATCTTTTCCATGGGTTCTCATGTCCATATAAAAGATAGCGCAGTCAAGATCTCCGCCTGCATGCTCTTTTGCAATAGCAGCTTCTTTAATTGCATACATACAGCATACTGAAGAACAGTAACCATTATCACAGCGGTTAATATCTCTTGAACCGATACACTGAAAAAAAGCTATTTTCTTAGGTTCTTCATGATCTGCAGACTGTTTTGTCAGATGACCAAGTGTGGGTCCTGAAGCTGAAAGAAGTCTTTCAAATTCAAGAGCTGTAACAACATTTGGAAAATTTGAATACTGATAAGTATCAAATACTGAAGGATCAAAAGCCTTAAAACCGGGAGCAAGTACAACTGATCCGATATTAAGATTAACAGTTTTAGGCTGATCATCATAATTTATGGCGCCTGTGGGGCATTTCTTTTCACAAATACCGCACTTGCCTTTTGTAATCTTGATGCAATGCTCAGGATCTATTGAGAATTTAAGAGGTACTGCCTGATCGTATTCTACATAGATCGCTTTTCTTTTATCCAGACCTGCATTGTACTCATTATCTACCTTTTTAGGACATTTTTCAACACAGGCTCCGCAGGCGATACATTTATCCATATCAACGTATCTTGGCTTCTGAAGTACCTCAACTTCAAAATTTCCTGCTTCTCCTGAAATTGACTGAACTTCGCTTAAAGTCATCAATTCAATATTTTCATGCCGGCCGACCTCGACCAGTTTAGGTGAGATAATTCACATCGCACAGTCGTTGGTCGGGAATGTCTTATCAAGCTGCGCCATTACACCGCCGATGGACGGTTTCTTTTCCACCAGATACACATAGTAGCCGGCATCAGCAAGATCAAGGGAAGTCTGCATCCCAGTGATTCCGCCGCCAACAACCATCGCGGTTCCAACGAGTTCCTTTGACATAATCTCTTCTCCTGTTAAAATTTTGCAAAAATTGCTAAACTTTCTGCAACTTTTAAGATATTAAACTTTCCCGGGTTTTTTATGCCCGACTATTGGTTTTGTAGACTTATTTGCCTTCTTACTATTTATACATTCTATTAGCAACAATATCCATATCGGCTATTTTTGAGGTTGTCAATATATTTGATTGTAGTATACAGGTTGAAAATTATCTGATATTTAACACACTTGAATTTAAAAAAAGAAGACATGAAAACTGATAAAATTCCAAAAATAATTGTTATCTGCGGTCCGACAGGAATAGGAAAAACAAGACTAACAATTGATATATTCAAAAAAATTCCATCAATTATTATTAGTGCCGATTCTGTACAGGTATACAGATATATGGATATAGGCACTGCCAAAATTTCCCCCGAAGAAAACAAAGAAGCTTTTCACCATTTAACAGATATTTGCTATCCAGATGAAAATTTTGATGCAGCTAAGTTTGCTGAACTTTCTCAAAACCTTATTTACGATGCCTTTAATAAAGGTAAGTACTCCATTATTTCAGGAGGAACAGGACTTTATATAAAAGCTCTTACAGAAGGTATTTTCAGAAGCAGACCTGCTGACAGTGAAATTATTGAATCATTATATAAAACAGAAGAATCTGACAAAGGCTTTTTACACAGAAAACTCATAAAGGCTGATCCCGAATCTGCAGCAAAAATTCATGAAAATGACAAATTCAGACTTGCAAGGGCTCTGGAGTATTTTTATTCCACCGGTGAAAAAATATCAGAAAAACAAAGAAATGAAAAACCTGCAAAAAAATCATTTAACGTTTTAAAACTCGGACTGTTCGACAGCAGACAAGCTCTTTATGAAAGAATCGACAAAAGAGTCGATATAATGATTGAAAAAGGTCTTCTTGAAGAAGTTAAAAATCTAAGAAATATGGGTTACTTACCATCTCTGAAATCTATGGGAGCAATCGGATATAAACATATGAATCTATACATTGACAAAGAAGTCACATGGGATGAAGCTATAAGGCTCATGAAAAGGGATTCAAGGCGCTACGCCAAAAGACAGCTTACATGGTTTCGTGCCGACAGCAGTATTCACTGGTTGTCTCCGGATGATATTAAAAAAGCAGAATCTCTTATAACCAGGTTTATAAAATCCTGAAAAAAACAGATTAATTTGTTGAAACATAAATGTAATTTAAATTATTCCACATTTTCTTCGTTTTTTTCAGCCACTCTATTATTAAAGGCTTCAATATCTTTATTGAGCTTGGATCTTTTTTTTTCATATTCCTCAACAAGATTATTCAGCTTTTCCATTCTCTCTTTATAAATATCTGCTTCTTTTTTATTCTTTATTTCTTCCCTGTATTCATTCAGCTCCTGCTCCATATTCTTTATTCTGCTATACATATCATCCAGTTCAGAGCCTCTTTTTGTCAACTCTTTTGATTTTTCTTCAAACTCATCACCAGTATTTTCCTGCGCTGAATCCTCTAAATCAGCAGCCTCTTCATCAGGCTGATCTGTGTTTTCAGACTGAATCTCTTGATTAATTTCTATCTGGCTTTTATATTTGTCAGGGATAGTGGAATAATCCTGTGTATAATGAACAACTCCTGAATCATCGGTGTAATTATAAAATTCAGCAATTGCATTGACCGGAAAAAAGAAATATATACAGATTAAAAATGTAAAAAATATTTTTGCATTTTTCATAATGTTCTCCATCATTAATATTAGGATTTATATTTTTACTCAGTAATTAAACCAAAACCGGAAATATTTTTTAAGCATCTGCTTTAAAAAGATTTAACAAAAACTATAAATCAAAGGTTAGAATATGCCAAATAAAAAAATTTTTCTGCTCATATTTATTATGTCAGTCATCTCCGGATGCGGAGTTTTAAAAACCGATTCATTATCTGATCAAAGGCTATCAGAAGAAAAAAAAGCATTTAAAGCTGCTGATAAAGCTTTTGAAAATAAAAACTACGATAAGTCAGAAAAGCTTTTTAAAAAATTTATAGATAATTATGAAAAATCTGATTTAATCCCTGAAGCTTTATTAAAATTCGGACTGATAAATGAAAGAAAGGACAATAATTTTGCTTTTGAAATTTTTTCCAGAATAATATCAGAACACAAACATTCAGATGAAGCTGTAACTGCAGCTGTTTATTCTTCAGCTTTTTTAACACAGCAGGAAAGTTTTGACAAAGCAGAATCGGTGTTAAAAAAAGTGCTTAAAACACCTTTATCAGATAATGATAAAATAAGACTGTTCTACCCTCTTGCAGAAACACTCTTTTATCAGAATAAATATTTAGAATCTGTAAAAACATACAATAAAATTTTAAAACTAAACCCTGATCATTATGAGCGAATAAGACCGCTTTTGTCAGTTGTTGCATCACAGATGCCGGAAGAAGAACTTTTAAAAGCTTCGTCTCTTATTCTCAAAAATGATGCTACTGCACTTTTTAAAAAATTTTATGCAATTTCTCTTTTAAAAGAAGAGAAAGCTGATGAAGCAAAAAAGATGCTTAAAAAAATAACAGAAAACTACCCTGATACACGTTCAGCAAAGGAAGCAAAACAAGAACTTGAAAAACTGGAAGAAAAAAATAGATTTTCCATTGGAGTGATTCTTCCCCTTTCCGGGAAATTTAAAAATTTTGGTGAAATGGGTTTAAAGGCTATTCAGCTTGCAATGTCAAACTTTACCAGCAACAATCCGGAAATAAAGATCAAACTATTTATTGAAGATAATAAATCATCAGAAGAAGGCGCAAAAAAAGCAGCTGAAAAACTTTGTCAAAAAAAGGTTTCTGCCATAATAGGCCCTTTTCACACAGCTGCCCCTGCAGCTGCTGTAGCCCAGGAAAACTCTGTTCCTATAATGGTTATGACACATGACAGTGATATTACAAAAAACCGAAATTTTGTTTTCAGAAACTTTATAACCCAGTCCATGCAGGCAGAAGCCCTTGTAAGTTATGCAAAAGACACTCTTAATATAAATAATTATGCAATTTTCTACCCTGATGAAGCCTATGGTGAAAAATTCATGAACGCTTTCTGGGATGCTGTAAACAGTAATCAGTCAAAAGTAAAGGCTGTTGAAAAATACAATCCTGATTCTGCAGATCATACTCAAGCCATAAGAAAATTAACCGGGATTTATCATAAAGAGCTAAGATTAACTGAAGAGGAAATTAAAGAACAAACCTCTGAAGAAGATGAATTAGAACCTGTTATAGACTTTGAGGCTGTTTTTATTCCGGATGGTCCGCTTAAATCTTCATCAATAGCCCCGCAGCTGGCTTATTTTGATGTTAAGGATATTGTATTCTTAGGACCTAACTTATGGAAAAACAGGGATATAGTAAAAAACAGTGAAGGCTATATTAAAAAAGCCAATTTTACATCTCTTTACTATAACAAAAGTACTGATCCAGTCATTACAAAGTTTACAAATTCATATGAAGCTGTTTTCGGCGTAAAGCCTGAATTTGTTGAAGCTATAAGTTATGACAGTGCAATGTTTATTTTCAATGCTGCAAAAAAAGCAGGGTCTGCATCATCTCCAATGCTCAGAGACTCGCTTGTTTCAACTTCTGTTTTTAACGGAGTTACAGGAAAAACTTTTTTCGATTTAAACGGTGAGTGCAGTAAGGAGATAATCATTCTTGAAGCTGATAAAAAAGGATACAGACAAGCTAGGCACAAGGATTAAAAATAAATCTGATACAACGGATTAAATTATTAAAGGGTGATATTACGCAAGTAAAAACGCAATAAAGGCTCTACAAAAACTGAAGATCATAAAGATTTTTATATGGGCCTTCATCAGAAATCAATTCTGAATGGGTTCCTGCTTCCTGAATTTCACCGTTTTCAATAACAACAATTCTGTCAGCATGGGATATGGTTGAAAGCCTGTGTGCTATCATAAAAGTAGTTCTTCCCTTCATGAGGTTATCCAGAGCTTTCTGGACAAGTTTTTCTGCGTTGGTATCAAGTGCAGAGGTTGCTTCGTCAAGGACAAGAACAGGAGCATCTTTAACAAGAGCTCTTGCAATGCAAAGCCTTTGCTTCTGACCGCCTGAAAGACGGTTGCCGAATTCTCCGATATTTGTATCAAAACCATCAGAGAAACCTTTTATAAAATCGTATGCATAAGCTGACTTTGCAGCCTCAATAACCTCTTGTTCAGAAGCTTCCTTTTTCCCGTATGCAATATTGTTAAACACGGTATCATTAAACAGTATAGGTTCCTGGGTTACAAATGCCACCTGGTCCCTGAGATTGTTAAGTGACACTTCTTTTACATTAATATCATCAATGAGAATTCTGCCTTCTGTAACATCAAAAAATCTTGGTACAAGATTAACAAGAGTTGTTTTTCCGCCTCCGCTCATGCCGACAAGGGCAATAATTTCTCCGGGAGCTGCTTCAAGGTTTATATTTTTCAGTGTATATTCACTGCTGCCTGAGTAACTAAAAGAAACATTTTCAAATCTTACTGAATGGGGATGTTTTTCCAGATAAACAGGGTTTTCTGGTTCCTCAAGATCTGAATCCATTTCAATAATATCATAGACTCTGTCCACAGCTGCAAGACCCTGCTGAACAGCATTGTTTAGTTTGGAAATTTTTTTGACAGGATCATAAAGCATTATAACTGAAGCAAGAAACGAAATAAAAGTACCTGTAGTATAAGTACCTGAAATCACTCTGCTGCCGCCAAACCAGATTATAAAGGCAACCCCTGCTCCTGCCAGCACTTCCATTACCGGAGAAGAAAGAGCTTTAACCACAGCATTTTTTATTTCCATTTTAAAAATGTGTCTTGTTTTGCCGTAAAACCTCTCCTTTTCATATTCCTCCTTTGAAAAGGCTTTTATTATTTTTGCACCTACGATTGTTTCATGTGCAAATGAATTCATTTCTGCCATAGCTTCCTGGCATCCTGTTGAAATTTTCCTTACTTTTCTGCCGAAAAATATTATCGGATAAAAAGCAAGTGGAAGAACTAAGACAGCAAAAAGAGCAAGCTCCCAGATCTGATAGAAAATAACAAATATTAAAAAACAGATTGTAAAAAAATCCCTCAAAGTTGAGGTTATGGTTGTTGAAACCATATTTTTGATTATATTCACATCGTTTGAAATTCTCGACATAAGCTCGCCTGTCTTTTCTCCTGCAAAAAAAGATACTGGAAGATCCTGAATTTTGGAATAGAGCTTATCACGAATTTTTCTTATGATAACCTGACCAAGATAATTAAGAAAATATTCCTGGCCATAAAGACCAACTCCCCTTAAAAAATAAATAAAAAAAACTGCTATCGGAAGAATTTTAAGCATATCTTCTTTTTTATTTATAAACACATCATCAAGAACAGGCTTTATTATATATGCTGATGCTGCTGTTGAAGCAGAAACAATAAGCATACAAATAATTGCGTAGAACAGATAAATCCATCTTTTTTTTATATAACCGAAAACTTCCTGATATCTCGGTTTAAGTTTTTTTTCTATCTCCATTTTCATCTTTCTGCCATATCTATTGCAAGTTCGGCTGTGCGCTTACACACGCCTTCTGAACCAAGCGCTGATTTAACTTCTTTTAGATCTTCAATTGTTTTGTTGTAAATATCTTTATCCTTTAAATAATATAAAAGATAATTTTTTATGTTTTCCGGCTCTGCATCATTCTGAACAAGTTCAGGAACAACTTCTCTGCCTGCAATTATTGATGCAAGACCAATAAAAGGGGTTTTTACAGCAAGTTTACCCGCATGGTATGTAAGAGACGATACCTTGTATACAATTATCATTGGTATTTCTGCAATTGCGGCCTCAAGAGTAACTGTTCCAGAAGCTGCAATCAAAAAATCAGCTTTTTCAAATATATTATAAACAGTTTCTGTTTCTATTTTAATATTTATAAAATCTTTATATTTATCTATTTCTTTATAAAAAAACTCTTTCTGGCTTTTACATGCAAATGAAACAATAAATTCAGGTTCATTAAAATCATTGGATGCATCAAATGCGGTCTGAAGAAGAACCGGAAGAATCCGAATTACTTCATCAGATCTTGAACCTGGCAAAATTCCTATTACTGGAGCTTTCTGAATTTGGGAAAAAGGCTTTTTTCTTCTTAGCGGAATATCATAGTCCAGGAGGGGGTTACCCACAAAAGTAGCAGGAACTTGAAAATTGTCATAAATATCTTTTTCAAAAGGAAAAATTAAAGCTGTGTGATCTGTAAAAGCTTTAATCTTATATATTCTTTTCATATTCCAGGCCCATATTTTCGGGCTTATATAGTAAAGAACTTTAATTTTTAATTTTTTGGCATATTCAGCAAGTTTTAAATTAAATCCCGGATAATCTATAAGTATAAGAAGATCAGGTTTTTTATTTTTTAGTATAAATTCAGCTGTTTTTTTTGCTGAAGAAATTTTTCCAAGATTTTTTAATACATCTGTTATTCCCATGAAAGCCAGGTCTTCTGATTTTATAAATGCGGAAAAACCCTGTGAAATCATTTTTTTTCCGCCTATACCGTAAAGATCAGCATCCGGTTCTGATTTGAAAAGCTCTTTAACAAGATATGAACCATGCAGGTCGCCCGAAGACTCTCCGCATACAATCATAATCTTTTTGCTTTTTTCTGGTTCAGACCGAAACTTCATTTAATACCCTTTTTTTGAAAACAATCTTCATCAACTCCAATTACAGACATTTTCCATTGATCAGCAAGTGCAACCATTTTTTCACAATCAAGAACATTGGTCCTTCCCGATTCAACAGCAAGAACATATATCCCAGCTTCTTTCATCACGGCAAGAGTATCAGGCCCTACTGAGGGAATATCAAACCTCATGTCCTGATCAGGTTTGGAAGTTTTTACAACGACCCCTCCGCCTGGAGACAAAAGCCCGCCTCTTTTAACAGTCTCATCTGTTCCCTCTACAGCTTCAACAGCAATAATACTTCCTCCTGAAACCACAACAGTCTGCCCTATATCAGCCTCGCCTATCTTTTTAGCTGCAGTATATCCAAGAAAGATATCCTTTAATTCATCCACAGAAGGTTTTCTTTTGGTCCAGATCCCACTTTGCGCAAGAAAGTCAGGTACAACCGATGAGGATGATCTTATTATAATACCGTTTTCCTCCATTATTGAAGAAAATTTTCTAAGTATATTATCATCATGGGTGCTGCTAATTTTAGCAAGAGCCTTTATTGCCAGAGAATCAGGTCTTACATCAAAAAAAAGTCTTGTTTTTTTGATCCCGCCGAGCATAACAGCATTGTCTACGCTGTTTTTGGAAAAAAACCTGATAATTTTTTTTACCTGACCTACATGAATCCATAAAATATCTTCAGCATAATTTTCTATGCCTGGATCTGCTTCAGACTTAAATGCACACACATATACTGTGAAACCTTCAGCAACAGCTTTTTCTGCAAAAATTAAAGGGAACTGACCGTTCCCTGCAATTAATCCTATTTTTTTATTCACAATATTTTCTATCTTGTTATTCCCCTGTCCGAATTTTCTATAAAAGAGACAAAACCAGCTACTTCAGGAATCATATCAATTTCGGCCTTAATTCTTTCCACCGCCTGCTTTACAGTCAGATCAAAACGAAACATAATTCTGTAGGCTCTTTTAATCGATCTAATTGTCTTTTCATCAAACCCCTGTCTCTGGAGGCCGATACTGTTAAGACCGTGAAGAACAGCCCTGTCTCCCGAAGCTCTTACATATGGAGGAATATCTTTTACAACTGCAGATTTTCCCCCTACATAAGCATAGCTGCCTATCTGTACAAACTGATGAATTGCAACAAATCCTCCGAGAATAACATAATCTCCTGTTATTACATGTCCTGCAAGAGTTGCATTATTGGACATTATAACCCCCCTGCCTGTTTTGCAGTCATGTGCTACATGTGTGTAGGCCATGAGAAAATTATCATCTCCTACTTCTGTAATACCTCCCCCGGCTTCAGTACCTCTGTGAACTGTTGCAAATTCTCTTATTACTGTATTTTTTCCTATTGTAAGCCACGATTTTTCTCCGTGAAACTTGAGATCCTGTGGCGCTGCCCCAACTGAAGCATAGGGATATACAACACAATCAGAACCTATTTTCACATATTTGTGTATCATAGCGTGTGCGCCGATTTTACACCGTGATCCTATATTTACATCCGATTCTATAATTGCAAAGGGGCCGACTTCAGCATCATCTGCAATGACCGCTTCAGGGTCAACAATTGCGGTTGGGTTTATACTCATATTGTTCCTTTCTCCATAACAGCCATAAACTGTCCTTCAGCAACCTTTTCACCGGAGACAGAACACTCTCCGCTTACTATATGAACCTTTGCTCGTTTTCTGACTATACTCATTTCTATAATTAACTGGTCACCGGGTCGTACAGGTTTTCTAAATCTTGCTTTATCAATGCCTCCAAGATAAAAAAATTCATCATTATTATCTGAAGAAAAATTGATAAGTACAACTCCGGCCTGGGCCATTGCCTCAACAATAAGAACTCCCGGCATTACGGGCTTATCTGGAAAATGCCCCTGGAAATAAGGCTCATTATACGATACATTTTTCAGAGCCTTAATCCGCACTCCTTTTTCAATTTCAATGACCTTGTCAATCATTAAAAAAGGGTATCTGTGAGCCATTATTTTTAAAAGTTCATCTATATCAAGAGTTTTAGCTCTGTCCATTCTTTCTTTTTTCCATTTCCTCTATTTTTTTTTCAAGAGAGAAAAGCTTCTTTCGCATATCAGGGAGTCTTGTAATAATATTTTGTACTTTAAGCCACAATTTATGAGGCATCTGGGGCAATCCGGATACAACTGTTCCTGACTTTACATCCGAAGTTATACCTGCAGCAGGACCGATCATAACATTATCGCCTATATTAAGGTGACCTGATATTCCAGCTTTACCTGCTATAATACAGTTTTTTCCTATTTTTGTACTCCCGGCCACACCTGACTGTCCAACAAGAATTGTATTATCACCTATTTCTACATTGTGTGCTATATGAACCTGATTATCTGTTTTAACAGATTTCCCTAGTACTGTATCTGAAAATGTACCTTTGTCTATGGTATTACATGCACCTATTTCTGCATTATCTTTTATAACAACACGTCCTGTATGATTAATCTTAACCCAGGAGCCTGAATCAGGAGCAAACCCAAAACCGTCTGATCCGATTACACTTCCTGAATGGATTATAACATTTGATCCTATGATACAGCCTGAATAAACAGTTACGTTTGAATATATTCTTGAATCATCTCCAATTTCAACATTATCTCCGATAACTGTTCCCGGATAAATATATACATTGTCACCAAGGGATACATTACTGCCTGTAACAGCATTTGCTCCTATAAAAACATTTTTGCCTTTTTTTAAATTATTGCCAACAGATGCAGTTTCATCAATTTTTTTATCTTTAAATTCAAGAGGATAAAAAAGAGCAATAATCTTTGCAAAAACAGCATACGGATTTGAATGAATTATACAATTAATACCCTCAATACCCGGATCTTCAGAAACTATAAAAGTCCGGGCATATGATTCAGAAATCTTTTTTATATATTCAGCTGAACGGGCAAGGCAGATATCATTTCTGCCGGCTGTTTCAAGAGGTGCAACCCCTTGTGCAATAAAACTACTGTCACCCTTTATTTGAGCACCTGTAAAACCGGCAATCTCTTTTAAAGAGTATTTTTTAGTCATTTGCTCCGTATTCTTTGTCATGAATTTTTATAACCCTGTCTGTTATATCAAGCTGATCAGGAGAAAAAAGAACAGCACTTTTATGAACTATCATAAGGAAATTTTCTTCTTTTCCGATTTTATCAAGAATTTTGTCAAGCTGATCAAAAATTTTTCTTGTCTCTTCAACTTCGGCTTTTTTTATCTCTTCAGTATATCTTTCATCCATTTCTTTGTAATCATTAACAAGAATTCTGTATTCTCTTCTTTTTTCTTCCTGCTTCTGGGGAGACATTACCGAACTTCCAAGCTCAAGCTGTTCACGAAGCTTTTGAATACTGCCCCCTTTTTCTTTTAAGCTACCTTCAAACTGATTTTTTTTTTTATTAAGTACTTCACGTACATTTTGCCCTGCTTTGGAATTTTCCATAAATCTTTGAACATCGAATACTCCTATTTTTGCAACATCAGCAGACATAGCAGAACCAACTGAAAACACTGAAACTATAAGCAAAGACAAACAAATTGATTTAATAAATTTATACATTTTTTTCCTCCGTTAATTGTAAATTAAAATGCCTGTCCCATTGTAAATTCCCATCTGCCGCTTTCTGTTTCGTCTTCGGCAGGATCAAGCATTCTTCCATATTCTAATCTTATAGGACCTACAGGAGAATACCATCTTATCCCGTAACCCCATGACCTTTTCACATCACCAAAACTTATATCTTCACTTTTATGAAAAACATCTCCTGCATCATAAAAAAGAAGCCCCATAAGCCCGGCTTTTTTTACAAGCGGAAAAATAAGTTCTATATTACTCTGAATATACTTTTCACCGCCGACTTCATTATTTTCATCTGTTTTTACATGTATTCCCTGCCAGTCATAACCTCTGACCGAATTCATACCGCCAAGGTAAAATTTCTCATAATCAGGAAGTATGCCTCCTGAATTTTTATGCACATACCCGCCTTCTCCGTGTGCAAAAAATACAAAGTTCCAGGGAAGTGGGAAATAAAAACCTGTTTCTGCTTTATATTTTGTATATGTATAGTCACCGCCCAGAAATCCGCCTGCATGCTCCACCGAAATCTGATGTTTCTGACCTTCAGTAGGATTGAAACTTCTGTCACGGGAATCATATTTCAATGCAACTCTTGAT
Source organism: Thermodesulfobacteriota bacterium (assembly GCA_051744925.1). GTDB lineage: Bacteria > Desulfobacterota > Desulfobacteria > Desulfobacterales > JACKCP01 > JACKCP01. The sequence goes on from JBNJDM010000013.1 coordinate 15,557, forward strand.
GAACTTTCAACGTTGTCACCTTCAAGTTCCAGTATTTCAAAATCAGTTGATACTATCTCGTCTATGGTTGCGACTTCATATGTGTAAGACCAGTAAATTCTTGTATAATCAAAAACAGGATAGCCAAGCCTTACTGAACCGCCTGTACTTGCCTTGTCATAATCGTCATATTCTCTTTCCCAGTTATACACATCAAAACCTGCTGAAAGGGGAATATCAAAAAGCCATGGCTCGGTAAAACTGAAGGTATATCTTGTTGAACTTCCGGAAAACTCACCTTTTAAATCAATTGTCTGGCCTTTACCGCGAAAGTTTCTCTGGGTAACTGAAATTGTTGCAAACAAATGGTCAACACTTGAATAACCTGCTCCGAAAGTAAACATACCTGTATTTTTTTCTTCTACATTAACATTAATATCTACCTTATCATCCTCTTCTGATGGAACAGTATCGAGTTCAACATTGCTGAAAAAATCGAGCCTGTAAAGATCCTTCACACCTCTTTGAAGCCTGGCTTTGCTGTACAATGACTGCTCTTTTATCGGAAACTCACGTCTTATAACCTTGTCCCTTGTTTTTGTATTACCTCTGATAAGAATTTTATCTATATAAACTTTGTTATTTTTTTCTATATTGAAAGTTATATTTAGAATGTTTTCATTTTCATCTTTCTGCACATCAGGAATAACCTTTGCATTTGCATATCCTGCGTTTGCATACAGATCCTTTATTGATGTAACATCTTCCTGAATAAACTTCCTGTTATAAACATCTCCCTCCTTTACCTGTAAAAGAGAAAGAATTGATTCTTCAGAAACTATTAAATCTCCTTCTGCACTGACTTTACCTATATTAAACTTTTTACCCTCAGAAATTTTATATATCAGTTTAACATTGTTTTCATCAAAAATGATTTCAGGTTCTGATACTCTTGCTTCTGCAAAACCTGTTGTATGGTAAAAACCGAGAAGTCTTCCGGAATCCTGTTTGATCTGATCTTTTTTATACTCACCGGAACCTGTCAGCCATGAAAAAAAGCCTTTTTCTGAGCTTTCCATCTTTTTAAGAAGTTTTTTGTCGCTGTAGTGAGAATTCCCCTGGAGTTCAATATCTTTTATATATGTTTTATCATTTTCAGATATTATAAATAAAAGATCAGCCCTGTTGTGGGATAACTCATTTAATTCATATTTTACTTCGCACTTATGATAGTTTTTTTCTCTGTATAGCTCTTTTATCGCTTCCATATCTTTTTTGACTTCAAAAATATTGAGAATAGAACCGCTTTTAAGGTTTATATTCTCTTTAATTTTTTTGTCATCATATGAAGTATTACCTCTTACATTAATCTGGCGTATGGTAGATTTTTCCTGTACATGAAAAACTACTTTTATACCTTTTTCAGTCTCTTCTCTTGTAACCCGTATATCACCGAAATAGCCCATATTGTAAATATTTTCCAGATCAGCCGAAAGATCAGCATCTGCATAAGACTTACCTTTTTCAGTATTTATAACTCTTTTGACAGCTTCGTCTTCGATTCTCTGGTTGCCTTCTATTACAACATCGGTAATTATCACCTCATCAAATAATTCATTTCCTATCTGACCGGATATATCCCGTACTGTTCCAAAAAGATTTTCAATACCTGAAAATTCTTCTGTGAATTCAAAGGTCTCTTTTTCCTTAACAATTCCAAGCTTTACTGTAAGAATAAACTCATTTTCATCTGAAACTTTAAGCTTACCGTAAACAAAAGCATTTGCACCACGTTTTTGTGCAATATCAAAAAGATCAGAATCTGAATATTTTGACTTTTTTGCACTGAAACTGGCTATACTTCCCCCGCCCTTTTCTATTTCCGAACCTATCAGCTCCGGTATTTCTTCAGAAAGATACTGATATTCTTCAGACCCGTTTATCTCAAACGGAACACTTAAAACCTTATCTTCAGAAGAATGTGCTGAAGCCGATGTCAGAACAATAAACAAACTGAAATACAAAATTATATGAATAAATCTGCTAAACTGATACAAGCGAACCTTCCTTTAATGTTACCTGTTTGTCTGTTAACGATGCAAGTTCCATATTATGAGTAACTATAAGCATAGTCATCTGAAACTCTTTATTAAGTTCATCAAGAAGCTTGTGAACTTCACTGCTGTTCTTCCTGTCAAGATTACCTGTCGGTTCATCAGCCAAAAGCATTCCAGGGTTCATTACAAGAGCCCTTGCAAGTGCAACTCTTTGCTGCTCGCCTCCGGAAAGCCTTGTCACTTTATGATGCAACCTGTGTGACATTTTAACCCTTGAAAGAAGATGCTTTGCTCTTTCTTCAGATTCTTTTTTATCAATCCCGCCTATTAAAGCAGGCATTATTACATTTTCAAGTGCATTAAACTCCGGCAGAAGATGATGAAACTGAAAAATAAAGCCGATCTGTTTGTTTCTTATAACGGCAAGTTTTTCATCACTCATGGAATAAATATCTTTCCCCCCGAGTATCAATCTGCCGGAATCAGGCTTGTCAAGAGCCCCGACAACATGGAGCAATGTCGACTTACCTATTCCTGAAGCACCTGTTACAGCAAGTTTTTCGCCCTTAAAAATTTCAAGGTCAATATTTTTTAAAATCTCAAGCTTATTATCGCCTGCAATATATGTTTTTGAAATTTTTTCAAGAATTATATACGGGTTCATATTATCATCCATAACGAATACCCTCAACCGGATCAAGTTTTGATGCCTGAGAAGCCGGATAAAGCGTGGAAAAAAAGCATATAATCAATGCACATGCAGCCGTGACTGCAACATCCACAAATGCAAGATCAACAGGAAGTGTGGTAAAAGGATATGCATCAGGGAGTTTTATGAACTCATATCTGCTTAAAATCTCACATAAAATCACTCCGAAAAAAATACCTGTAAATGTGCCTATTCCTCCGATTATTGTGCCCTGAATTACAAAAATTCTTTTAATGCTGCGGCTTCCAGCTCCCATTGTCTTCATTATGGCTATCTCTTTGGTTTTTTCCATTACAAGCATAATAAGAGAACTTGCAATATTAAACGCTGCCACAAGAATAATCAGGGTTAGTATAATAAACATTGCAGTTTTTTCGAGTTTTAATGCGGAAAATAAAGACTGATTCATCTCCATCCAGGTTCTTGAATAATAACTGTTATCAAGATCTTGCCTGACTTCATCAGCTGTATCACCTGCTTTGAATATATCTTTTAAGTAAACCCCGATACCTGTAAGTTCATCATTCAAGCCGAGAACTGACTGTACATCTTTTACACTCATATATGCAACAGCATTATCATATTCATAAAGACCGCTTTCAAAAACTTCTGCAACATAAAGCTCGTTCATTTCAGGGACAACACCAACAGGTGAAATATTCCAATCAGCACTAAATGCAAATATTTTATCACCGGCAGAAACACCAAGTGAACCTGCAACTCCTTTTCCAAGAATTACAGAATTTCTGCTTTCACCCTTAAGAAGTTTTTTTGCCTCATCTGCTGACACACCTTTAATTACCTGCCTGTCGGATTTTACATCAACTCCTCTGATAACCGTTCCTGTTAGCCCCCATTTAGAACGGAGCATAACTCTCCCTGAAATATGGGGGAGTATATCTTCAACATTTTTATGTTTTTTTATTTTATTAACAGCATTATCATACTCTGAGACAGAACCGTTTTTTGCGTTAAGAATCAGATGGGGTTCCATCCCGAGAATTTTTGTCCTGAGATCTTTTTCAGCTCCTGACATTACAGCAATTACAACAACAAGTGCCATAACACCGAGACAAACACCTGCCACAGACAAAAAACCTACCAAAGAAATAAACCCTTGTTTTCTTTTTGCCCTGAGATACCTAATAGCAACAGAAAACTCAAAACCTAAACCCGGTTTAAACATTATTTTTCCCAAAAAATTATTGATCCAAAGAAGGTCTCATGTGAGGAAAAAGTATAACCTCTCTTATTGAAGCTGCATCAGTAAAAAGCATAACAAGCCTGTCTATGCCTATGCCTTCGCCTGCCGTAGGCGGCATACCGTATTCCAGAGCTTCAATATAGTCATTATCCATCATATGCGCCTCACCATCACCGTCGTCCCTTTTTTTGACCTGATCAAGAAATCTTTCCTTCTGATCATCAGGATCATTAAGCTCAGAAAATCCGTTGGCAATTTCCCTTCCACCCACAAACAGTTCAAACCTTTCTGTAAACTCAGGATCTTTGTCACTTCTTCTGGATAAAGGAGATACCTCTACAGGATAATGGGTCACAAAGGTAGGCTGAATAAGATTGGGCTCTACCAGAGCTTCAAAAAGCTTTGTTATTATTTTACCGATTTTTTCTTTTTTTGTTATGGTTACTCCGTTTTCCTCTGCAAACTGCAAAAGACCTTCTTTATTATCAAGAAGAGATTTATCCATACCTGCAATTTCACAAAGAGCATCTGTCAGAGGAATTCTTTTCCATGGTTTTTCAAAAGAGATTTTATCTCCCTGATACTCTGTTTCCCTTGAGTTCAGAACTTCATCTGCAATTTCGCAGAAAAGATCTTCAGTAAGATTCATTAAATCTTCATATGATGCATATGCCTGATAAAATTCAAGCATAGTAAATTCAGGATTGTGCCTTGTTGAGACACCTTCGTTTCTGAAATTTCTGTTTATCTCAAAAACCCTGTCAAACCCTCCTACAACAAGCCTTTTCAGATAGAGTTCAGGAGCAATTCTTAAAAAGAGCTCCATATCAAGGGCATTATGATGAGTTACAAAAGGAGTTGCTTCTGCGCCGCCGGCAACAGGCTGCATCATAGGGGTTTCAACTTCGAGAAAATCTTTTTTGCTTAAAAACTCTCTTATTTTCTGAACAATTTTCGCCCTTTTGACAAATATATCCCTTACGTCCTCATTCATTATAAGATCTACATATCTTCGCCTGTACCTTTTTTCAGGATCTTTGAGACCGTGAAATTTTTCAGGCAGAGGTCTTACTGACTTTGAAAGAAGGATGAACTCATCTGCAAAGATTGTCCATTCTCCTGTTTTTGTCTGGAAAAGAGGGCCTGTTATACCTACAATATCGCCTATATCAAGCTGTTTGAACATTGCATAGGTGTCATCGCCTACCCTGCTTTTAGAAAGATAAGCCTGCATGCGCAGACCTGTGCCGTCTTTAATTCTTATAAATGATGATTTACCGAACTTATTCACAGCCATCATCCGGCCGGCCACAGTAAAAACCTCTCCTTCTTCTCCTAGTTTTTCAGGGGCTTTTTCAATAACATCCTTTAGTTCTTTAACAGAATTTACAACCTGAAAATTGTTCGGATACAGATTTATACCTGATTCAGAAATTAATTTATTTTTTTCTCTTCTTTGTTCAAGAAGATCTTTTTTATCGGTCATGATGTGTCACCATATCTTTTCTTTGTTAAATTATATTTAATCAGCCTTAGGTAACTTATTTCAAATCTTACGTCAAGAAAAGCAAATTTTATATTTTACTGAACCAGGCTTCAATCATAGCTCCGAAACCTTCAACACCCTTAATCAGTTTTTATAGAAAACAAGCACAGCCCTTACACCTTTTTCATATCTTTTGTTTTCCAGATGAAATCTTGCATTATAAAGCTCTGTAAGCCTTACTACTATAGACAAGCCAAGGCCTGAACCTTTTTTTTTGGTTGAAAAAAAAGGATCATATATTTTAGCAAGAATGTTTTCAGGTATTCCCTCACCTGAATCTTCTATGACAATTTCCGTATAATACTTTTTTGAATAAAGGCCGACAAAAATACTACCGTTTTCAGGAGTTACCTCCATGGCATTTATTAAAAGGTTCCATATTATCTGCTTAAAATGATCAGGATCGATTTCAACAACAGAATTATCATTTAATTCTGTTAAAACCTCTATTTTATTTTTTACCTTTTTGTCCTCTTTAAAAATTTTTAATAATTCCCTGATTTCAGATGCAGGATTGATTTTTTTCTTTTTTACATCTCCTGGCCTTGCAAAGTAGAGAAAATTCTGTACAAGACTGTCAAGACGAAGAGACTCTCTTTGAATTATATTCCCGAGTTTTTTTACATCATCGTTTCTTCCGTTTTCAATATCAGAAAGAAGGAGCTGTATAGAACCTCTTAAAGATGCCATGGGATTTTTTATTTCATGGGCAAACCCTGCAGAAATTTCTCCGGCATATGCAAGCCTTTCAACCCTTTTTACATAATCGTCCATTTTTTTAAGATCTTTTTTTGCTTTTCTAAGCTGAACAGTTAAAAGGCTTGCAAGCCAGGCAACTGCAAAAGAAGAAAGAATAAAAATAAAAACCTGAAAAAAAAGGCCTGAAGCAGTTACAGAACGATCCTGTGAAAAATAAAAAAGATCTTTTATAACTCCGTAGTATTTAAGATTTACTAAAAGTCCGTACTGAACACTTACAAGTGAAGCAATCCAGAAAGGTCGGGTTCCTGAAAGAAGGGAAGATGAATAAAGAATTACAACAAGATAAAAAAACTGAAAAACACTGCTGTAAACTCCTGTAAAATATATAAGGAATGTAACAAGGAATGTATCTGTAATAATCTGTACAACAGAAAAAACAATCTTATTTTTTATAAAGTTGAATATAAAAGAATAAAATAAAGTTAAAAATATTATAACTGCTGCAAAAAGATAAAGACCCACAACCTGAATACTCAGAACTTCCTGGGAGCTCCGGGCATAAAAAAAATAAAAACCTGATATAACAAAAAGAGAAAATACAAGCCGGCAGAACATCAGCCATTTGAGCCGCCGGCTTATATTTGACTCTGTCAAGGATATAGTTCTATGATATCTGCTCAATATCGGATAAAATCCTCATATATTAACCAATTCCTCCTGCCATTTTAAACACAGGAAGATACATTGAAACAACAAGACCGCCAATAACCACACCTAAAAAAACAAGCATAAAAGGCTCTATCAAAGCAGTAAGATTGTCCACAGCCTGATCAACCTCTTCTTCATAAAAATCGGCAATCTTGATAAGCATAGTTTCCAGAGCACCTGTTTGTTCACCAACAGATATCATGGAACATACCATTGTAGGAAAAACACCGCTTTCTATAAGAGGTTCAGCCATTGTCCGACCTTCTGAAATAGAGTCTTTTACATCTAGAACAGCCTCTTCCACAATGGCGTTCCCCGATGTTCGTGCAACTATATCAAGGCCTTCAAGAATTGAAACTCCCGAAGCAAGCATGGTCCCCATTGTTCTGGTAAAATTTGCTACTGCAACCTTTCTTATAAGAATACCAATTACAGGCATTCTTAAAAACATATCATCAAGTACGTACTTACCTTTTGTTGTTTTATAAACCCATTTAAATAAAAATATAAAAGCTGCTAATCCTATAATAATATAAAGAATATTCCCTTTTACAAAATCACTCATACCTATAACAATCTGCGTAGGAGCAGGCAGGCTCTGACCCATCTCGGAAAACATTCTTTCAAAAACAGGTATAACAAATACAAGGATTACAGCTACAACAATTATTGCTATGGCTATTGTTACAAGGGGATAGGTCATTGCTCCCTTAACCTGAGCCTTGAGCTTTGCATTCTTTTCCATGTAAGCAGAAACTCTTCTTAAAATTTCATCAAGAATACCACCGGCTTCACCTGCTGCGACCATATTTACAAAAAGACTGTCAAAAACCTTGGGGTGTTTTTTCATGGAATTGGCTAGTGTTTCACCACCTTCAACCGAGAACTTTACATCTGTAAGCACTTTTTTAAAAGTCGGGTTTTCCTGCTGTGATGAAAGAATATCAAGACATTGTACAACAGGAAGTCCTGCATCTATCATGGTGGAAAACTGTCTGCAAAAGACTATAATGTCCTTTGTTTCAACCTTGGGCTGAAGAAATCCAATGTTTTCAAAAAGATCCTTCGGTTTTGGTTTTACGCTTTTAGGTGTTATTCTCTGTTTTAAAAGTCTTGAACGAACAGCATCTTCAGAAGGTGCGTCCATTTCACCTTTTATTGTTCTGTTTTTCCTGTTCTTACCTTTCCAGACATATAGAGGCATCAGCAGCTCCTTAGTTTAATTCTTCACATTATTTGATTTAATCAAACAAAATAAGAAATTTACCGGTTAAATATAAAAGTTTTATATGTTACTTGATTAAACTTTTCATATTTTTTAAATAAATTTTTATAAGAAATAAAAAAACATATATATTGTATTTAAAAATTTGAAACCAGCCGGACTTTGGTATTCATAACTTTTTTTCACGGCTGATACAATAAAACCATTTTTTTAATTAAGAATCAATTAAGTCTTTTCAATGATGTGAAAATTTTTTTATTATCGCACAGATTAAAGATTTTGGGAACTACCCAGCTCCATTTTTCATTCTCTTTATCAAATGTGCACAATTATCTATAATTATTTAATTTCTTGCAAAATCCCAAAGACTCAAGGTTAAAACCTGAACCTTAAACCATTAGTAAGATTTGAAAATCATAACGAATCTAAAAATTGTTAAAATCAGAACTTTATGTCTTTGTGAGATTTATTCTATTCTATCTGAATAGTTACAAATTTTGTTTATAAAAACTATTATTACCTTCATTTTTTTAATCTTTTTCGTTATACCGGTAAAGATTAAAATTATTAATTAAATAAAAATCCGGAGACTTCATGGACTTTTCAGTTTTTTATAATCCAAGCCTTACTATTGCATTTGCGCTTGCAGCCGGCATTATATGCCAGATCATTGCGCATCACATAAAAATACCGGGTATTGTTATTCTTCTTCTTTCAGGGGTAGTTTTAGGGCCTGACATGCTCGGACTCATAAGGCCCGAGTCACTGGGAAATGCTCTTACTATACTTACAGGTTTTGCTGTAGCTGTAATTTTATTTGAAGGAGGCATGAACCTTAAATTCTCCAAATTGAAAAAAGAACAAAAACCGATTTTATTTCTCATTGTTTCAGGAAGCATTATAACAGTTGCGGGTGGCAGCCTTGCTGCCAGATACATAATGGGGTGGCCTTGGCAGTCATCAATACTTTTTGGAACACTTGTAATGGTAACCGGGCCTACAGTTATAAACCCTCTTTTAAAAAGAATAAATGTTAAAAGACCTATAGCAACCGTACTTGAAGCTGAAGGTGTTATAATTGATGCAATTGGAGCTGTAGTTGCAGCAGTAGTCTTTGAAGCAGCACTCAGCGAATTTACAGGCACTCCTTTTGTGTGGGCTGTGGACATTGCTTCAAGAATAGGACTTGGAGCGGTTGCAGGTGCTGTTACAGGCTTTATAATAGTTTATATATTCAGAAACAAAAAACTTATACCTGAGGGCATGGAAAATATTTTTATTTTATGTATTATACTTGCTCTTTTCCAGGGCACAAATGCTGTTTTATCAGAAAGCGGTCTTGCTGCTGTTACAATAGCCGGAATTGTAACAGGAAACTTCACCACCCACGTTCTTGAAGACCTCATAGAATTTAAAGAAGAACTCACTATTATGCTCATAGGGATGCTTTTTGTTCTGCTTGCAGCAGATGTCAGACTTGAACAGGTTATTAATCTGGGAATTCCGGGTATTTTAACAGTTCTTATTCTTATATTTCTTGTCAGACCTGCAGCAGTATTTTCAGGTACAATCTTTACAGGGTTTAATTTAAAAGAAAAAATTTTTATATCATGGATAGGCCCAAGAGGTATAGTTGCTGCTGCAGTAGCATCTTTTTTTGCAGCTGAAATGCAGCATAAAGGCCTTGCCGGAGGAATTGAATTAAGAGCTCTGGTTTTTCTTGTTATAACAGTTACAGTACTTACAGCAGGCCTTACAGGAGGATATGCCGCAGGATTTTTAGGGCTTAAAAGACCATCCAGGGTAGGATGGGTTCTGCTCGGGGCAAACGAGGTAGCAAGAGGGGTTGCAAAAATCCTCAAAGAATCAGGACAGGAGGTTGTCTGCATAGACTCGAATATTGATCACTGCCGGGCAGCAGAACAGGATTGCACAAAAGTAATTTACGGAAACGGTCTTGAATCTAGATATCTGATGAGAGCTGAAATAGATATAAGGCTCGGTACAATGGCTCTTACAGAAAACGAAGAAGTAAATTACGTTTTTATTCAAAATGTGAAAAGCCATGTAAAAAATATTGAACTTTACTCAGCTCTCAAGAAAAACAGTAACTCCCTTTCTGACAAAATGATTCATCAGAAAAACACAAAAGTTGCCTTCGGTTCTGCCACTGATATAAATGTGTGGTCATCCAGATTTAAAAAGCAGCAGGTAAGACTCCAGATATGGAAATATTCCGGGGAAAATGAGATAAAACTAACAAAGCTTGCTTCTGATGCCCCTGATGTTATGTTTTATGCTGCATGTATGAAAAAGACCATATGCATGCCTGTAGGTGATGATATGATAATAAAAAATCAGGATGAAATATTTACTTTTGTTTTTGATCAAAATATCAAAGAAGCTGTTCAATTTATGGAAAACTCGGGATTTGAGAGATTAACTGCAGATAAGGAAGAAAGATTCTCCACTTCAATGTGCTTTATCTGATTTTTTTTATTCTTTGTGTTACGATTGACCTGAATCTGTCTGTATGACAATATTTCAGGCCTTATATAACCTGATATTTTTTATACACTAAACAAAGTTAAACTGAAATTTTTTTGCTAAGCTCCGGAAAATAAATTTTTCTGTATTTTTTTTACATCTGCAGAAAAGTTTTGTTCCTATATATTTTTGGGATATAAATTTTGAAAAAAAAAAGTATTACTCTTATAGCAACTCACATAAATGCTGATCTTGACGGGCTTGCCTCAATGCTTGCCGGTCAGAAACTCTATCCTGACTCAAAAATAGTTTTTCACCACGAAGGTGAAAAAATTTTACGCCGTTTTTTTATTCAGTCTTTAAGCTATCTGTTTAATATGGTTCCGCTGAAAGATATTGAAAAATATGAAATTGAAAAACTTGTGCTTGTAGACACAAGACAAAAATCAAGACTTGGAGAATTAGCAAACATTATTGACTTTGAAAATATCAGGATAGACATCTATGACCACCATGAGCGAACAGATTCAGATATAAAAGGGGATGTAGATGTTTATGAAAAAACTGGTGCTACAGCAACAATAATGACAAACATCCTGATCAGAGAAAATATTCATATAACCCCTGAGGAAGCAACTGTTTTAAGCCTTGGAATTTATGAGGATACAAACTCCTTCAGTTTTGATTCAACTACGGGTAAAGACCTTAAAGCAGCAGGTTATTTAAGGGATATGGGAGCAGATACAGAAACTGTTTCAAATATTTTGTCAAAAGAGATATCCCCTGATCAGCTCACCCTTTTAAACGATATGGTAGAAAGTTCTGAGTTCTACAGCATTAACAATCTAAACATTCTTGTTTCTTCAGTCTCAAGGGATAAATTTATACCTGACCTGGGTTTTCTTACACATAAACTTAATAAAATGGAAGCATGCGATGCTCTTTTTGTTGCAGCACGAATGGAAGGTAAAATATTTCTTGTTGCAAGAAGCAATTCTCCCGAGCTCGATATAGGCAAAATCATGCACCCCCTTGATGGCGGAGGTCATGCTTTTGCAGGTTCAGCAACGATAAAGGGGATTACTCTTGCACAGCTCAAAGACAGGCTTTTATTTGAAATAAAAAAATATTTAAAAGCAAATTTCAATGCAAAGGATTTAATGTCTTCACCTCCTGTAACAATCAGCTATAAAAAAACAATTGATGAAGCATCTGTTATTCTTACAAAATACAATATTAATGCTTTGCTTGTTATTGATGAAGATAATAATGTTCAGGGTATTATATCAAGGCAGCTGGTGGAAAAAGCCAAATCACACTTTATAAACAAAATCTCTGTCAAAGAATACATGACAACCGATTTTACTGAAGTTGATGAAAACGCTCCGGTTTCTGAGATAGAAGAAAAAATCATTGTTAACAGACAAAGGGTGCTCCCTGTAAAAGACTCTTTTGGAAAACTTACAGGAGTTGTTACAAGAACAGATCTTTTGCATCACATTGTTAAAAACTTCAGAAACGGTCCTTTTATAAAAGATTCAAGTTTAAATTCAATTTCTCCGGGCAAAAGAAATATATCAAATATTTTAAAGGAAAGACTTCCTGAAAAGATAACAAAGCTTCTTGCCCTTATAGGAGAAACAGCAGATAAATCCGGATTAAACGCTTTTGTTGTGGGAGGTTTTGTAAGGGATGTTTTACTCCGCACAGGTAAAAACGACTTTGACATAGATATAGTTGTTGAGGGAAACGGTATAGAATTTGCCGGTGAGCTTGCAAATGCACTGGATGCAAGAATAAGCTCCCATTCAAAATTCAAAACAGCAGTAATAACATTAAAGTCAGGGCTAAAAATAGATGTTGCTACAGCAAGAACAGAGTTTTATTCTTCTCCTGCAGCCCTTCCTGAAGTTGAAATGAGCTCGCTTAAACTCGATCTTTACAGGCGTGATTTTACAATAAATACACTTGCTGTTCAGCTTAACACTCCTTCATTTGGTACACTCATAGATTATTTTTTCGGTCAGAAAGATTTAAAAGACAAAGTTATAAGAGTAATTCATAATCTCTCCTTTGTAGAAGATCCCACAAGAATATTCAGGGCCATAAGATTTGAAAAAAGATTTGAGTTTAAAATAGGCAAATTCACTGAAAAACTTATAAAAAATGCCATTGATATGGAGTTTTTTAAAAGACTCAGCGGCCCAAGGGTTTTTACAGAATTAAAATATATTCTTATGGAAGAAGACCCTGTTCCTGCAATAGAAAGACTTGAAGAATTCAGCCTTTTTGGCGCCATACATAAAGAGCTTATAATTTCAGAAAGAATTATTGAAATTATATATTCAGCCCAGAAAGTTATAAACTGGTTTTCCATGAATGAGAAAAATGCAGTTTTTCAAAGATGGAAAGTTTTTTTTCTATGCATTCTTCACAACTGCCCTCAGCCGGTCAGTGAAGAAATATGCTCAAAATTTAAGATCCCGCCAAAAAAAAGGCTTATATTTACCAAAGAAAAATATGAGGCAGCTCTTATTGTAAAGTGGATGAAAAAAGAACAAGGAATTAAAAACAGCGAGATTTATTTCAAACTCTCACAGCTTTCAACTGAATCTATTTTATATCTTCTTTCAATAACAACCGATACACGCATAAAAAATAATGTGGTTTTCTATTTTACAGATCTTATAAAAATAACGCCCGAGACAACCGGAGAAGACCTTAAAAAAATGGGGCTGAAACCCGGTCCATTATTTGGTGAAATTTTCAATGAAATTTTAAAACTCAAACTCGACGGAAAATTAAAAACATACAAAGATGAGATTGACTTTGTAAAAAGATATTTGTAAACCTTTGTGCAAATTTAATTAGTATTTGACCGAAAACCCGAATTTTTCGTTCAGCAACTAATTAGTAATTGGCCGAAAACTAGAATTTTTTGTTCAGTTCAAGGCATATTAAAATTTTAACCGCAGGAATACTAGAGTATTTTGAGGATTAAAATTTTAATATAACGCAGAAATGGGCAAAAAAAGGCAGTTTTCGTTCAACAACTAATTAAACAATTTTCAATCTTAAACAGATTCATCAGTATAATTTTTGCTTTTTTGGCACAATAAACAAACCAGGACTTGATTATAATGAATAAAAAAAGAATTTTAACAGGAATTACAACAACAGGAACACCGCATCTTGGCAATTACGCAGGTGCAATAAAACCGGCAATAGAAGCAAGCAAAGATACACAAAACGAAACATTCTATTTTCTTGCGGATCTTCACGCACTTATAAAAAACAATAACCCTGAAGAAATCCACAAATCAAGCCTTGAAGTTGCTGCAACCTGGCTTGCACTTGGTCTTGATACAGACAACTCTTTTTTTTACAGACAGTCTGATATCCCTGAAATTCCTCAGCTTACATGGATATTAAGCTGCCTTACAGCAAAAGGACTTATGAACCGTGCCCACGCTTACAAGGCAGCTGTTGCCCAAAACACAGAGGATCAGGTAAATGACCCTGATAAAGGTATTACAATGGGGCTTTTCAGCTATCCTGTTTTAATGGCCGCAGATATTTTGATGTTTAACGCAAATAAAGTTCCTGTTGGAAAAGACCAGATCCAGCACATTGAAATGGCAAGAGATATTGCTTCTAGATTTAACCACACTTATAAAAATCTTTTTGTTCTTCCTGAAGCTGAGACTGATGAAAGCTCTGCAGTACTAAAAGGTCTTGACGGCAGAAAAATGAGTAAAAGTTATCACAATACAATACCTTTATTCTGTTCTGAAAAAAAACTTCAGAAAACAATAAATAAAATTACAACCAACTCCCTTCCTCCGGAAGAGCCCAAAGACACAAAAGACTGTACTCTTTTTGAAATCTATTCAGCCTTTGCTTCAGACTCAGAAGTTAAGACTGTTGAAGAAAAATACAAAAACGGTATAGGCTGGGGAGAAATGAAAAAAATTCTTTTCGAGCTTTTAAATGATCATTTATCTCCAGCAAGAAAAGATTATGACTATCTTGTTTCAAATCCGGAAGAAGTAGAAGAAATTCTAAAAAATGGTGCGGTTAAAGCACGAGATATTGCTGCTCCAATTCTTGATAAAGTAAAAAATGCAGTAGGATTGAAGCCGCTTTACTAAGCAGCTAATATTAATGCCTGTTTTTATCAGGCATTTTATATACATGATCAGATAAACAAATACTTTGAAAATATTTTCCCTTGTGTTACAAATTTTAAAATATAAACATTAAACTGATTGCGGCTATGGATTATAAAGCAGACGATATTTTTATACCGGGAAGAAATATTGACATTGTGTTCAATATTAATTCTTTGTCTCCTGTTTCAAGACATTCAATGATATTTGATTCTGACCCGGGTAAAAAAGAATTGATTATTTCCCAGACAAAACCTTTTATAAGCCATTCGTTTTCATATGAAACCATGCATATCACAACTCTTAAAACAGAGCCTGGAAATGAAAAAATAAGGGTTGGAACCAAATGTGAAATCAAAGATTTTATTAGTGACTACAGACTCAACAGAGAACAAAAAGAACAAGCTATAAGAGTAACATATACAAGCAAACTGCATCAGGTTAACATACGCTCCGCTTTCAGAATAAGACCGAATAAAATCTACTCAATAATTGCCAAGCTTTTGTATAAAAATGAAGAATTTTCATCTGGAAAACACTTTAAAATTTTCGATATTTCTTTATCCGGTATTGGACTGCTTGTACCTAACAATTCAGACAAAAATAAGAACCCTCTTATAAAAATGGAAACCGGGGATAAAGCAAAAATAGGACTTATTCTAAAAGAACCAGGCGAACATGAAGACTCTGAACCTGTATTAAAGAAAATCTTTAACAAAATAAAAATTGTAAGAATTAATAAAAATTTCAATCCCAGATATGTTCTTATAGGCTGTGAATTTGCGGACTGGGAAAGAAATCAGGAAGAAGATCTTGGCAAATTCATACACCAGCTTCAGCTATATGAAATAAGAAATTTACAGAAATATTAAATAATAATTATCCGAAACCGGATTTTTTTGTTCAACAACTATATATCTTCATCCGGCTTGACTCTGCCCATTACTCTTTCTACTTCTTCTATAGTAGTAATCCCTCTTAAAACTTTTTTTATTCCGTCATAAAACATATCCCTAAAACCTTTTTTATATGCGGCTTCTTCAATTTGTACAACAGAACCGCCCGAAGAGATTATATCCCTTATTTCATTGTCTACAGTAAATATCTCATGCACAGCTGTTCTACCCGAATACCCGGTAAAATTACATAAAGAACACCCTTTTCCTCTGTAGAAAAAAACATCTTCATTACTTTCACGGATAAATAATTCATCAGCTTCTGAGTCTGTGAGCTTATAAGGAGTTTTGCAATGTTCACAAATCTGTCTTACAAGCCTTTGTGACATCACACCCAAAAGAGCAGGGGAAACTATAAACGGCTTGACTCCTATATCTATAAGCCTGGTAGTTGCCTGAACAGCATTATTGCTGTGAAGGGTTGCCAGGACAAGATGGCCTGTTAGTGCTGCCTGTGATGCAATTGCTGCCGTCTCATAATCTCTTATTTCACCGACAAGTATAACATCGGGGTCTTGTCTTAAAAATGATCTTAATGCTCTTGCAAAATCAAGATCAAGAGCTGAATTAACCTGAACCTGATTGACTCCGTCAATCATATACTCAACAGGATCTTCAACAGTTAAAATATTGACCCCTTCATTGTTAATTCTTTTTAGAACAGAAAAAAGGGTTGTTGTTTTTCCTGATCCTGTAGGTCCTGTAACAAGAAAAATACCATTTGGAGAAGAAGAAACTGTTTGAAGAGTTTTGTATGTTGAATATGAAAATCCAAGATCATCAATACCGGGTATATCTCTTACTGCAAGCTGCCCAAGAAGTCTTAATGTTATTTTTTCACCGTGTACAGAAGGAACAGATGCAAACCTGATATCAATACTGCGGTTTTTTAGTTTCAGGTTTATTCTTCCGTCCTGGGGTCTTCTTCTTTCTGTAATATCAAGACCTGCCATTATCTTGAGACGCGATAAAAAAGGCCTGAGAAGCAAAGAATCGAGTTTGAGCCTTACATGGAGAACGCCGTCAATACGAAACCTTACATTAATAAATTCTTCTGCAGGATCGATATGAATATCAGTTGCTCTTTCCTTAATACCAAGAAGAATTAAAGCATCTGTAAAATTAACAACAGCCTTTTCTCCTGATATTTTTTTCAATTGTTCTTCAGTAATTTTAGATGTAGCTTTAAACAACGAATTTTCAGATACCCTGCTTATAAGCTCATCAATACTTTCTTTGGACTGGTACTGAATTTTTACAGCATCCTCAATATCTCCGGGAAAAGAAAAAACAGGACTTACATCCATATTTGCAACCATTGACAAAGCCTTAATCAGATCCGAGTCCTGAGGTGAGGAAGTTGCCACAGTCACTGCATTGCCGAGTTTATATATAGGTATTACATTATATTTTAATGCGTATTCTCTTGGAATAAGAGCAACAGCCTCCTGCTGAAAAAAGGTTTTTACAAGATCTACATATGCACATCCTATAGAATCTCCCCAGAGCCTTCCAAGAACAGTTTTTGGAGCTACACCGCCTTCTTTGAGATAAAGAAGAAGCCGAAAATGATCATTTTCAGTTTTTTCTTCAAGATTTTTTCTGTCATCTTCTGTAAGAAACCCTTTTTCCACAATAAGATCTAAAAACTTATTGTTTTTCATTTTCCGACTCCTTGCTTCCAAATTCAGAAAGCATTTTCCTTATCTGAGACTGTGAAAGCCTTTTATTTTCAGTTTTTTCACCAACTTTTTTGTCTTTTTTAATTTCTTCATAAAGCTTTTTTAAATCAAATTTTTTCATCACTCCTCCATGTATTCTTCTCTTATCTCCCTGAATATTTTTTTAAGTTCAGGCAAAGGAGTATCTTTTCTTAAATAAGAATCAGCACCAGATTCAATGCACTTTTTTACTGTCTCAGAATCTGCAATAGAAGTCAGCATAATCACCATACTGTAAGGATTCAGAGCTTTAATCTCCTTTAATGCCTCTTCTCCTGTTTTTACAGGCATGTTTATATCCATTAAAACAAGATCGGGGGCAAGCTGCTTAAATAAATTTACCCCTTCTTCACCATTTGAAGCTTCACCTGCAACTTCAATATCTGCAAGTTTTAAAACTGATTTTAAAAACACCCTTATATGGTGTTCATCGTCTACAATAATACATCTGACCTTACTCATTATCTAACCTCCAAAGGGATTTCAAAGCCAAAAACAGCCCCTTTATGTTCATTATTATTTCTACCAAAAATTTTTCCTTCATGTGCCTCCACAATTCTTTTTGATATTGCAAGCCCAAGTCCTGTACTTTTTTCTCCGCCTGTAGAAGCAACATTTAGTTTTTTAAATTCTCCAAAAAGATCTTTTTCTTCACCTTTTGGAATTCCTGGGCCATTATCTTCAACTTCCAGCCTTATAGAACTGTTTTTTAAAAAAATTAAAACCTTTATTTCTGAACCAATAAATGAATATTTTACTGCATTGCTCAAAAGATTATCAATAACCTGTGCTATCTTTCCTTTGTCAAAAAAATGAGGGATCTTCTCTGGTTTATTTTCAATTTTTATAACCATATCCTTTTTAGCAGCAGTATAATTCATCAGCTCAACTTTTTTTTCAACTAAAGATACAAAATCTGTTTTTTCTTTATTCAGCCCTACTTTTCCACCTGAAACTGAAGAAAAATCGAGGAGATCATTCAAAAGCACAAGAAGCTCATCTGATGTAGATGATATAAGAGATATAAATTCCTGCTGAATTTCACTAAGCTCACCTGTACCGCCATCTTTTAAAAGATCTGCAAACCCCCTTATAGATACAAGAGGGTTTCTTATGTCATGTGCAGCAACTCCCAGTACATAATTTTTCTGATCAACAGTTTCTGTAAGCCTTCTTTCCAGGTAAGCATAATCTTTAACAAGTTTTTTAAGCAGGTTTGAGTTTATTTTTTCGTCTTCGAGCTTAGCCGTAATTTCAAAAAAATCAGAACTGTCTGAAAAACCATTTTTACCCATTTCAAGTACTCTCCTCCCCTGCTCTTTTGAGAATAGGCGAAATATCCCCAATATCTTTGTAAAAAAGACCTTTAAGGGAGGCATCAATCCCAACATCCTTAAGCTCTTTCAAAGTTTTAATTACCAATACAGCAGATTTAAAATCTTTTATTATACTTCCGTGCTGAGGGGCTATTATATCAAAAGGAATGGAAGATATAACTTCAAGGGCATATCTTAAAGATCTTTCAGAGGTCATCACTTTTTTATGAAACATTTCTATATCTTTTAAGAAACATTTATCTTTGGTTTCTGAACAAACTTCAGTCCTGTTTTTACAATCAAAACATTTTTCAGGGACATCAAGATAGAAGTTCTGTTTTTTTGAATAACTTCCGAATAAATCGCTTGTAAAAAGTATTTTTGTTTGCGTATCAAAAGTTACAAAACTTCCTTCAGAATGAGCATACGGAGTATTAAAAAACTCAAGGGTTCTACCTGAACTGAACCTGTATTTATAATTGAGTTCTTTAAGGGAAACAGTTTCAGATCTTCCTCCGTAATGTTTTATAAACATCATATTTTCTGCATTGGAAATAATTTTGAGATTTTCACTGTCAATTATATGCTCCAGGTGAGGTATGCTCCCGCACAAATCAGGATCATAATGCTGATAAATCAAACTTTTAATATTTTCAGGAGATATCCCAGTTTTAAGAATTTTCATCATAACAGAAGGAAAATCCGGCCTGCTTCCTCCGTCTATTAAAACAGATTCTTCACCTTCTGTAATAAGATATGGGTTACAATTAATGCCTGTAAAATCTTCATAAAAACCGACCCAATAAACACCTTTACCTATTTCAACCGGATTAGTCCTTGTTAGTTTCTCACCTAACTGATTTTCCATCAAATAATCCTTTTTAAAACAGCTTATAAAATAATCAAAAAAAACACTGATACAACTTAAATATTATCGCAACTGAACTGATATTTTTTGATGAACAAAAAATCAGGTTTCCGGTAAATAAGTTACTATGTTATAATTTCAGGTTTTATAAATACAATTATTAACTTAAAAGATAAATAAAAAACCATGACTGAAATCAAATTATCAAAATTATATGCACAAAGCAAAAAGCTTATAAATAAAGACAGAATATATATAAGAAAAAAAATCAGAAAACTTCAGAAAAGAACAGGCAAAAACGATACACAAAAACTTAACACCATAAAATCAGAATTTGATCAGGCTGTGAAAAGGCTTGAACAAAGAAAAAGCTCTGTTCCTTTACCTGAGTTTGATGAAAATCTGCCTATAAACTCCAAAAAAGATGAAATAATTGAAACCATAAAAAAAAATCAGGTGGTTATTATAGCAGGAGAAACAGGTTCCGGGAAAACGACACAGATTCCCAAACTCTGCATTGAAGCAGGCCTTGGCATTAAAGGTGATATTGCATGTACTCAGCCAAGAAGAATAGCAGCTGTATCAGTTGCCCAGAGAATAAGCGAAGAACTTGGTCAAAACACAGGAGAAACAGCAGGTTACAAAGTAAGGTTTAACGAAGTTACAGGAAAAAATACAATAATAAAAATAATGACAGACGGAATCCTTCTTGCAGAAACACTCTCGGACAGATTCTTAAATTCCTATGATACAATTATTGTAGATGAGGCCCATGAAAGAAGTCTTAACATAGATTTTATACTCGGATTTCTTTTACAGCTTGTAAAAAAAAGAAAAGATTTAAAATTAATAATAACCTCTGCAACAATAGACACTGAAAAATTTTCAAAAGTTTTTGACAATGCCCCTGTAATTGAAGTTTCAGGAAGGATGTATCCTGTTGAAACAATATATATGCCTCCGGAACAAGAAGAAGAAAATGAAGAAACAGATCTTGCCTCTCTTGCTGCAAACGCTTTTGACCTGATCAAAAATGAACAAAACGGCGATACTTTAATATTTATGCCAACAGAAAACGATATAACAGAAACAATTGAAAAACTCAGGGGCAGAATTGATGAAAAAGCTGAGATTATGGCGCTTTATGCAAGACTTCCTTCACATCTCCAGCAAAAAGTATTTAAACCTGTTTCAGGCAGAAAAATTGTTGTAGCAACAAATGTTGCAGAAACATCTATTACAATTCCTGGGATAAAATATGTAATAGATACAGGTCTTGCAAGAATACCCCACTATATACCTTCTTCACGGACAACCTCACTTCCTGTCAGCCCTGTCTCCAAAAGCAGTGCTGATCAGAGAAAGGGAAGATGCGGGCGTGTATCAAACGGAATCTGCATAAGGCTTTTTTCCCAATCAGATTATGAAAGCAGACCGAAATTTACTCCGCCTGAAATATTAAGATCAAATCTTGCAGATGTTTTGCTTAAAATGACTGCATTAAAACTTGGGGACATCAAAAATTTCCCTTTTATAGACAGACCTGAAACAAAAAATATAAATGACGGTTACAACCTTTTAACAGAACTGGGAGCTGTAAAAGAGACAAAAAATAAAGGAGTTTATGCTCTTACAGAAACAGGTTTACAAATGTCTAAAGTTCCTCTTGATCCTAAACTTTCAAGAATGCTTATAAAAGCTTCTGAACTTGGATGCCTTGAAGAATCTGCAGCAGTTGTTTCCGGAATAACAGCAAGCGACCCAAGAGAACTTCCTGAAGATAAAAAAGAAAAAGCAATATTTGCACAGAAAATATTTAAAGATCCTTATTCTGATTTTATAACTCTTTTAAATATCTGGACACGTTTTAACAAAGAAAATAAAGGCAGGCTTACAACAGGAGCAACAGGAAGATTTTCCAAAAAATATTATTTATCTTTCAGAAGACTTAAGGAATGGAGAGATTTATACTCACAGATAAAAGATATTCTTGAAGATGAAGGTATAAAAAACCTTAAGGAAAAGCCTCCAGTTGCAGGTGACAAAAATGCTGAAACAGGTCCTCTTTATGAGGCTGTGCATAAGTCAATACTAAGCGGATATCTATCTAATATAGCAGTTCATACAGAAAAAAAATTTTACAAAGGATCAAAAAACAGAGAAATCATGCTTTTCCCCGGATCAGGACTTTTTAACAAGCCTCCTGAATGGATTGTTGCCGCAGAAATTGTTGAAACATCAAGACTTTTTGCAAGAACAGCTGCAATGGTAGACCCTGATTGGATTGCCGCTACTGCAGGAGATCTGTGCAGAAAAACTTTTTATGATCCCCATTATGAAAAAAATGAGGGAAGAGTTGTTGCATACTCCCAGACTTCCTTATACGGCCTTGTTCTTAAAAAAGGAGAAAAAATATCATACAAAGATGTAGACAAGGAAGAAGCATCAAAAATCTTTTATAACCAGGCTCTTGTTCCCGGAGAAGTTAAAGAAAACTTCAGGTTTATAAAAGAAAATCAGAAAACCATAAGTAAAGTCAAGGATATGGAAGACAGGCTGAGAAAAAGAGATATTCTTGTTTCCGAATCTGAGATAGCAGATTTTTATGAAAATATGATCCCGGGTGTTTCTGATGTAAGAACTTTAAGCAATATAATAAGAAAAAAAGGCGATGATTTTCTTATTATGAAAAAAGAAGATCTTATGAATTATGACCCTGAAAAGGAGGTCAAAGAAAAATATCCAGACAAAATAAAGCTGGGAGATGAAAATTTCAGGTTAAAATACAG